>NZ_QHLO01000009.1:0-104806 GCF_003185945.1 Auritidibacter sp. NML120636 | reverse complement strand
CTTGGTGACTTCAATCCGAGCACTCATCGAGACAATGTCCTTATCCATGCGTTCACACTATGGCTTCGCGCTCACGATACGTGAGGCACGACCTGAGCTACGCGCTCAATATGAATAAGGTACGTCGTGCTCTTGACTCAGGGGCCGCAAGCGGATAGCTTTGCATACACGCCCTACCGCAACGGGCGGAGGGCACGACTCAAGGACGAGAACATGTCCATGCAGACCGAGAACACCATGATGGCGGAAGCAGTCTTCGGCGACTTTCAGGACACCATCGACCTGATGGAGCAGGCTGAGCGCGAGGAAGCGTTCGCCACGGACCCTGAGATGGTTGCAACCACCCCCGTCTGCGCAACGATCGGTACCGCTCTGATCATGTGCTAAAAGGCGGGAAACCCTGATTGGGCCCTACCGAAGCAGTCGCCTATTGCGATCGGGTAGGGCCCAATCTGTGTCCGGGGTCCTGGCCCAGCACTAGTAGTTCTGCAAGCATTATTGATCGTTGTGAAATCGATCGACGGAAAAGGTGGACGCGATGGAGCGTATGGGGTCTCGGGTCACAGTATCCGATGAAAAGGAGTTCAAGAGGTACGTAAAAACAGCGCGAGGCTTCGACAAGGAACAGCGACTTCTTAACCGGGAGTTCCAAGCTATGCAAGCGGCTGCAGAGATTCGGGATGAAGCAGGAAACCCGGTCGCATTGCCAAGCACACGTATCCTCGACAACCAGATTACCATGGAGACCCCTCACGGATATTCCTCCCCGATCAAGGATTTTTTGATCGGGATCTTCCCACGGACTGGCGAGGTCAAGTTTCCCTCATCGGGAAGAAGCTAGCCATCCTACACCGAGCGTCAATAGATTTCGGCGCGGAGCCAGAATCACCCATTCTGTATCCTATTCCGGCTCACCTCTTCATGCACATCACTGACGGCGCGCTATGGACGCTAAAGCAACTTCCAAAACAGGTGCACGAAACGTTAAAGAGAACGATCACACAACTCCAGGAGATGGAGTCAGTGTTCATTCATGGCGATCTCTCGATAGACAACGTACTTACCACTGAGCACGATGCGGTGTTTATCGATTGGGAGCTGGCGGGCGCGGGACCGAATCTGCATGATATCAGCTCACTAATGGCATCGTTCCTTGCATCGCGTGTGCGGGCACAAACCGCGAGAGGTACTGTACGTACCAGCGTGCCAGCTGGCCTTATGGGGGAATTTAAAGAGTTCACTGCCCACCTCCTAGGCGCATACGGGTTTGCCTCCGACACCGACGAGGCGGTGCTTCTCGTGCGTGTCGTAGCCTTGAAACTTCTTGCGCGGTCACAAGTGGTGGCCGCTGCATCGGTTCCACAGACTGCGTTGGCGACGGTTTTGTTACGCATGACAATAAACATGACCGCCAATGCCACTGCTATAAGCAAAGGGTTGATGCGGGATGCTAAGTAAGGGCACTAGGTCTGCACTGCTTGAAACTGAGTATACGGCCGCGGCGCGTTGGGCCGAAGAATGTCTTAACTCTCTATTTGTCGATGGCAAGGAACTTAGGAGGTGCCTCAACGGTGAGTCTGTTTCAGCCACTTCGAGTGTCGCAGCGAGGACGGTGAGTCGCTGGCTTTACGAGGACGTCCACTTAAAGAGGACAGGAAGCTCAGTGGCGCAAGGCGCCGAAGTGGCTAGCCCCGTGGTGGCATCAACAGCACTGAGGAATGCACGCCGAACTAGTCTAGGCTGGAGTCTGCGACCATCCGCCGAGGGCGCTACCGTCGCGACATCTGCTTTGAGTGGTGTCGAGCTTCTCATCGCTGCCGAGCAGCGTAGCGAGTGGATTGTCGGGCCTGATGCATTAAGCGTACCAAGAGTGCGTAAAGGATTCTTGAGTGGCTGGGATAGTATAACGGGCCTCGATGGCAATCCATTGTCTCCAGATCTGCGAATGTACATTCCGTGGGTCAATAGTAGCCACAGCGCAGAGAATCTAATAGATAAGCTGGACCAAGCGGTCAGCCGGTGGATGATAAAGTTCGCCAATTTCGCGACACAACGTCCAGATAAAACTGTACTTTATTGCTCAACTGGCGATGCTTGTAAAATATTTGAAGCACTCCAGCAAGCAGCACCATCAACCCAGTCCATCGAACTTAACGGTCCTGGATTCGCACTTATTGGCCCGTACGGAATCCCATACGGTCTGAATCGAGCTGGGGTGACATCAAGTTTTGGAGTGACCGTGGCTAGGCAAGCCGGTGAGTACTTAGTCGAGTCCTATCCCACTTGGCGCCACCCGGAACTTTGTGCAATCCTCCAAGAATCCGCGACAGCAATCGGAATCGATAATTGGAATGAGGCCCTCTTTTGAGCACAGAGAAGATCGGCACAAGACGAATTAGCCAACAAGGCGAATCAGCATGGACCTGGGAGCTGTCCGCGGAGCAGTTCAGGTATGGTGAATCAGTACCGCAGTTAGGGCTTGACTCGATTCGCCCAAAGACTCCTACGGGGACTGTGATCTATGAAGACGTGCCCGCAGACCATGCGCTCATTGATGACCTTCTCAACGAGAGTGAGTATGACGAAGCACATTGGGCTTGTTATGAGAACGCCTTACGTTGTCTCGCCACAATCTCCGCTTCTGGGGAGGCTGCATGGAGCTCTGACCAAATAGGGCGAACGCGGCAGTACGTTGACACGAGCAAAGACGAGCAGGAGAAGCTCACTCGACTTTCACAGCAAGTCCTGGAAACGATTGATACTGTCAGTGAACCGTCAAACGTCGGAAAATCTGGTGAGAAATATCCGATAAAGCCGGGGGTGCCGATCGGACTCGGCCGAGTCATTCTTGATCCAACAGGTCGAGGAATGGTGCTTGCACCGCTCGGCGATGCAGCCCCAAAAGCTGCAACCGCTGGAAGACTGATTGAAGAACTTATTTGGGTTTCTTCACTCATTCAAGCCAAGAGCGAATTCAAAGCAAAGATGGCGATCAAGCTGGCGGTTTCCGTCGCACATTCCTCGCCGAAATACCCTAACCTTCTGCTTTATTCCACCCTGCTGGCCTTCTCGGCCCATGTCCAAAGACGTCTATCAGCACCAATGGCTCCAGCTGAGACCGTTGATATCTTCTGGCCAGCAATTGTGAAGGTAGCTAAGAACCCAGCTGAAGTAGGATTACCATGGAAAGGGGTAAGATGACATCCTTTGATCCACAAAATCATGCTAAACCCCCTGCTGCACTCAATTTGCAACGTGGGCAGTTGCTTATTGTCGGAACGGGCGCAATCTCAGTTACCTTCTTGCCCAGTTGGGTTAATGTCCGACGAACATGGTATCCACAGATGTCAATCCGGGTTGTGCTCACGCACTCTGCTACTGCGTTGGTCTCCACGCGCGCTATCGCCGCAATTTCCGGTCATTCGGTAGCTGTTCAGGACGGAGGCGCCTCGTCGCCAGCGGTCATGCATCGCGCCTTGTCCGCTTGGGCCGATCTCGTTCTAGTATTTCCTGCTACTTCCAACTTCTTAAGCAAGCTGGCGCACTCGATGACAGACAGCATGGCACTGATGACATGTGCCGTGTCGCCGTCACCAGTTGTCTTGGTGCCCTCTGTACCCGAAAAGATCTGGAAGGCACCCTCGATGGTTCGGAACATCTCGCTCCTCAAGGAGTCTGGGTATTGGGTACATGAACCATCAGCAGCGGTTACCGCCGCTACTCGTACCGGCGAGTTTGGTGGCCCGGCCGATATTTCCAGTGTGGTGCGATTAATGAGCAAGACCTTGGAAACTGACCCAAATACTCAGAAGGAATCCTAATGAACAAGCCACTGCACTCACCTTTTCGGGAGATCGTTGCGTATGTCCCGGGAGTCGTAAGATCTAGCCTCTATAAGGGCTACTTCGCCCGCTTTTATGCAGAGTACACTTCTCTCATTGATTCTGATATTCAGTGGTATCGTAAAGCGATCGGCAGGAAGCAGAAGTTACGTGTTCTCGATCTTTTTAGCGGTACAGGTCGTATTGCGGAGGGTCTTGCTGAAGACGGGCATGAGTGCACCGCAGTTGAGGTATCTCCCGATATGACAGCAGGAAAGAACACGAGTGGCGCGCGGGTCAGAAGAATTCTCGGTGACGTTTTCGATTTTCCTGGTTCGGCCGAGTACGATTCTGTTGTAACCGGTCAGATGTCCGTGGCTATGTTTCTGAACGACTCGGAACGGTTTCACTTGTTTCACCACATATGGAGTCATCTGAAGCAAGGCGGTCGTTTAGTTTTTGATATGCCATTGCCTCCTGAGGCTGATTCGGAAGACGTTATAGGGCTACCGCTTTTGAGTGGTGAACGGGGATACGTCTTGTCTGGGGTATTTCGCGATGTGGAAAATGCTGTTCAAACCACTTACTTTCTGGCCGAGGTCGATGCCGCGGATGCACCAACCTCACGAATTCTAGCAAGTCACCAACTGGCGCTACTGAACGAAGCCACTATTCGAGTCGAGCTGGAGAGTGCTGGATTTTATGTCGAGCAATTCGAGATATCCAATCCAGCCCCTCTGCAACCGGGCCTTTCTGCGCCCGTTGCACAGATCAGTGCTGTTAAGCGTTCGGTCGATAGTTTCCCGGCTAGTTGAAAGGCCAACACAATGATTGATCACGTAATTTCTAATGGTCAGCTCACGGCCAGCTTCTATGACGAAGTTACCGCACCTGATAGCTTTCCCGACGAGGCGGCCGAATGGTTGCTTAGCACCATTGGACCAGAGCGAACAAGTATTCTCGACCTTGGGGTAGGCACGGGTCGGGTTCTCTCTAGAATTGCCCGTTCCTTGCAGCGGGACAAGGTATTGACTCGGTATCGACTTCATGGAGTGGATATTTCTCCGGAGATGATCGCTCAAGCTCGGTCCAAACCGGAACTTGCTGGTGTTACGTTCACAATCGACGATGTCAGGTCGGTATGCTTGAGCGAACAGTACTCTGCAGTTATATGCCTTGGGAACACCCTGGGCATGTCCCTGGAGGACAACGCACTCACGGAAATCTTCAAGACGGCAGCCAGGCACCTCGACTCAGCCGGACTTTTCATTGTCGATTTTCAGAACCCTGTGGCGTTGGATTCACTATTTACTGAGGCGTCAGTTGTGTCGAGCTTTGAACAGAATGATTCGAACGAAGCCTCGGGCATTGTCCAGTTCTTCAGTCGTCCCACCGAGAGATTGTTCAGGATTAACCAGCACTGGATAGTTAAAGATGAGGTTACCTCCTTTGTCGAAGAAATATCCCTTTACCCTGCTGAGCAAGTTCGGGAGGTTGCAGAATCGTGCGGATTCAATCTAGTAGACGCTTATGGCGACTATTTGGGATCGCCGTTGATTGAGACTGCCTCATTTATGAATGTCCTGGTGTTTCGATACGAACCTTCAACCATTTAATGAGTGTTGGAATATGTCCCTGAGCACGAGCGAGATTGCGAAATTATCTGGAGTCACGCGTCGAACAATTCGTCATTATCATGACATAGGCCTGTTGCAGGAGCCGAGGCGGAGACCTAACGGGTACAGGGAGTACTCAACTTCGGATTTGGTGGCGCTTTTGCGTATTCGTCGGCTTTCTGCTCTTGGATTTTCCCTATCAAATGTTGCTGATATGATGCGGGGCGAACAGGGTTCGGAAGAACGGCTCATCGATAGCCTTGATTTTGAGCTGGAGTCCCAGATTTCACAGTTGCAAGCGATTCGGGAGGAAATTCGCCTTGCGCGCACGCGCGGCGTCCCTGCGGATGTTAGCCCAGATGCTTTTATGGCAGCTCAAGGTGTGGATGGGCCAAATCGACTTAGACTTGGCGTACTTCTCGGCGCGCTTTTCCCATCGGAACAACTAGAGATTTTCGCGCATTTTGTTGCCTCTCCGCCTAGTGACTATTCTGAGATAAACCAGGAGTTCGCTTTAATTGATGCCAGCACAAGTGAGGAACGTTTGCGGGAGTTCATTAATCGACTTACAGACTCTCTCGCCGAAGCTAGGGCAACGGCAACTTGCCATACCGAGAGTAACGGAAAAGATGCTTTTACGGTGGATTCGTTGTCTTCAAGGCTTCTGGTCGATGTCTTTTTCGAGGGCCTGAACGCTACGCAACGAGGAGTTCTAGAGAAGGTGCTGTCAAGGCTGTCCAGTGAGCAATGAGCCGCTTGGCAGGAAAGCGTGTATGCCTGGGTGGGCGTACTAGCTCTCAGCTCCCCGGGGCTCTCTTCCCTCGGTCATTCGGTAGCGCCTTTCTTGGTCTTCAGTATCCGCGAACAGACACAAATTCCACCCTAGAGGCTCGAGCGCAGTGCCCGTTGTGCTGGCTTCCGGTCTGGTTGAGGGGACGAGCTCGACTGGGGCTGAGAACACAGTCGCGAGTGCGCGATCTGGGCGATCCGCCGTTCGGCTGCCTGTTGCGGGGAGGCCACGGTGTCCGGATCACCGAGGGGCGCGGACTCGTGGATGTCATAGCGCCGGCGGTACAACGCGATGCGCACTGCGAGGCCACGCTACCGCTGGCGCTCACGGGACCTCGGTCCAGGTTTCCCGAGCTTGGCCACCCAGGCGGCCCCGCACTCTATCGCCTCATCCAGCGAAGCCGCGGCTGCGGTAGTGATCAGATCTTCCCGCTCCTGCAGGGCGACTCGCATGTCATCATCCAGGGGGCCGGTCGGGCGCGGGATCAGCCCCGCCACCCGCCCGGGTGTGCTCGTCTTGCGACGTGGCAGTTGCGTGGTGACCGCGTCGATCATAGAGGCCAACCACGCCGCGGGGTCCTTCTCTTCGGTCCACGACTGCAAGCGCGGAGCGAGACGAGCAAGGATCCGGGTCGGTGCGTGCCCGGCGGCCTCGTGGCGGATCACCGCAGCCTCGAGCTGTTCGTAGTGCGGGCTCGTGAACACCTCGTCCGCGATCCCTTCCGGGAACGGGGCGACATCGAGGTAGCTGGCCACGCGCTCGACCTATGCCTCTCGGGCCAGCACGCGGTGCAGCTGCCCGATTCGGGTCAGCGGCTCCGGGGGCTCCAGGTGGGTCTCGACATCGTGCGGGTCCGGTTGGATCACATGGGCGCTGTTGTTCTGCTTGCCGGGGGTCATCGCGACGTAGAACAGCTCCCGGGACGCGGTCTCCGGATCGACCAGGGCGTGCACGGTATCCACGCTGGCCCCCTGGGCCCGGTGGACGGTGGTGGCCTAGCCGAGCTCGACGTCCTCGGCAACGTACTCCGCCGGCAGGATCAGCTCAGCCCCGGCAGGGTGGTCTCCGGGTCCGAGGCGGCGCACGGCCAGCGCCCCGTTCTCGAGCCGTCGGGTGACGGCCCGGCGGTCGCCGTTCTTCACCCAGGACCGGCCGAGACTCAGTTGTCGGTCGTTGCGCCTGGTCACCACCAGGTCCCCTACCCCGGCAGTGGTGCCGTCATGCAGTCCGGTCCCGTCGCGCTCGACGTGCCCGGCGATGATGAGGTCTTTGCGGGCGCGGGTGTTCAGCTCGGCGACCATCTCGGCGTTGCCCGCGATCATCAGCGTCGCCAGCCCTTCGTCGCGGTCATGTTGCCAGGCGTTGTAGGCGGCATCGAGCATCCGCTCGATGCTCCCATCAGTGAGCCGGCCGTGGTTCTCGTAGTCTTCAAGCACGGCGGTCTTGCCGCGGCGCAGGCCGAGGCTGGCCGTTTTCTCCCACTCGTGGACGAACCGGCGCGCATCGGTCAGCGTCGGCGGGGCAGCACGGTGGCGCACCAGCATCCCGAACGCCCCGCCGGTTTCCACGGAACTGAGCTGGGCCGGATCGCCGACGAGCACCAGCTTCGCCCCGGCCTGCCTCGCGTGCTCGGCGATCCGATCCAACGTGAGCGTCCCGGCGAGGCTGGCCTCATCGAGCAGGATCAGCTGTCCGGGCTGGAAGTCCCAGCGGCCTCTCTCGTGTTCGTAGAGGAATTTGGCGGTGTTCTCGGCGCGGACGCCCAGCGATTCGCCGAGAACTTCGGCCGCCGCCGCCGAGGGTGCCAAACCGATCACGGAGTCCTGCCCGTGGCGGGCGGTCCAGGCACGGTGCAGGCCGCGCAGCGCGGTGGTCTTCCCCGCACCGGCCGGGCCGACCAGCAGGTCCAGGCCCCGCCCAGAACGAGCGATGCGGGTGACGGCGGCCTGATCCTCGGCCAGCCTCACGCCCTGGATCTTCCGGGAGACGTGCCGGGCCACCATCCGAGATGGCAGTCGCGGCGCGGATGTGTCCTCGGAGTGCTCCAGGAGGCGGTGTTCGGCGTCGAGAATTTCCTGGCTGGAATAGGCGACCTGATCGCCAGTCTGGAAACGGTTCCCGCTCTGATCGACCTAGTGCCCCGGCACCGCACGGTCATACTCGGGCGTCAGGCGCAGCGACTGCGCTTCAGCAACAGCCACGATCTGATCCAGCACTGCGATGCGTTCGGCCGGGGTGGTGAAGCGGGTGGACATGAGCTGGCGCATGGCTTCGGCGTGCAAGTTCCACCGCGTCCAGGTCGAGCGCCGATCCGCGACCGTCATCACCACGACCGATGCCAGGTCCTCGACCTGTTGCGCGCCGAGGTCTTCGGCACGCAACCGAGGTGCTTCCGGTGCGCGGGCGAACACGTCTTGTGCCCAGGTGGTTGCATCGGTGCCCAGCAGCTGGGTTGCACGCTCCCGCCAGTCCGCGGTGAGCTCAGCCAACGAATGCAACTCCTTCTCGGGCCGGGCCTCCAAGGTGGCTTGCTGGCGCAACCGAGCGATCGTGTCCGGGCTGGGTGCGTGCCCGTGGGCGTCCCGGTAGTCACGGATGAGCCGGTTCTTCGCCTGCTCGATACCCTCCACACCGACGCTGCCGGTGGTGCGGCGGGAGAACTCCGCGATCAACTCAGGCGGGATGCTGGTGATCTCCCAGCCGGTGTTCCGGTCCTTACCTCGGTCGACGGGTGCCCAGGTCAGGCCGAGCAGGTCGGCGGTGTGGTCGATGAGGTAGGCATTGTAGCTGGCCGACAGCGCGACGGTGGCCTTGTGCAGCCGCCGCGAATCCAGGCTCCGCCACTTCCCGTCCTCGCCTTGGACCTTGTTCGAGACGACCAGGTGCGTGTGCAGCTGCGGGTCGGCGGCTCTCGAGTCGTAGTGGTCGAAGGCGGTGGCGATGATCCCGGTGATCGGCATCCTCGCGATCCCGCCCTTGCCGACCCGGGTCGAGGCCACCCGCCCTTCGAGCAAGGCGACGGTATCGCGCATCGCGGCGTGATGGGCTTGTGCCAGCAGTTCTTGCGTCGGCGCGTCCGCAACACCCCAGAGGCTGCCCAGGGACTTCGGTGGCGAGAAGGTCAGGTCGAAACCTGCAATCGCTGCACGAGGCTTGCGTGCAATCTCTTCGTCGCGGATGTCCTGGATCGCGACCTCACGTTGCGCAGCCGGCATGTCCGGGCTGAGCTTGGCAACCCGGTCAGCAATCCGCTCATGCGGTGGGCGCAGGGTCGGGTAGGCGTGGCCGAGTTTCGCGCCGGTCACCGGGTGCACGCCGTGCTGAACTAGCCCCCGAAAGTTGGACTGGTTTAATTCTAGGCGGTTAAAGGCTCAAGGGTCTGGTTTCGATATTGCATCGGGGTCAGGCCCTTGATGGAGTGCCCTAGGTTTTTAGGTCCAGGTGACTTGAGTGTTGTCCATTGATGCCCCGCCTGTGGGTGGGGAGAATGGATGAATGGTGAAGAAGCTCAGCAAGCATACTCCCGAGCAGATTGTTCGTAAGCTCGATGAGGCGCGGGAGTTGAAGGAATCGGGATCAACGACAGCTCAGATCCTGACCGCGTTGGGGATTAGCGAAGCCACGTTGAACAGGTGGCAGGCTACCTATGGGTCGATGACGAAGAGCGAGGCGAAAGAGCTCCAGCGATTGCGCGAGGAAAACACGCGCTTGAAGCGTCTCCTTGGTCAGGCAGAGCTGGAGAAGGCTGCGTGGAAAGAATTATCGCAGGGAAACTTCTAAGCCCAGCTCGCCGCCATGATGCCGTCTGGCATCTGGTCGGGCTGGGCTACTCCCAAAGATATGCCTGCCAGATTGTTGGGCTCTCCCGTAGCGCTTACCGGCGCGCTAGGACCCGTGAAAGCAAACCTGATAAGTACGCAGACCTGCGCGAGTGGATGCACGAGTTCGCGCGTGATCACCGCCGGTGGGGACACCGGCGTGCCTGGAGGAACGCCTTGGCTGAGGGGTATGGGATATGCCGGGAAACTTTCCGCAGGATTTGGCGTGAAGAGGGTCTGCGCGTGTTGCCTCGCAAGAAGCGTAAACGCCTCAATGGACACGTCCAGCGCGATGTTCGGTCCGGCCAGTACCCGAACGAGGTGTGGGCACTGGACTTCCAGTTCGATTCAACATGGCACGGCAAGACCATCAAGATCTGCAACATTATTGATGAATACACCCGCGAACACCTCGCCTTCGCGGTCGATAAAAAGATTGATGCGGGCTCGGTGATCGAACTCCTTGACGTGGCTTGTCTGGAGCACAGAGGACGCCCTAGGGCGATCCGGATGGATAACGGGCCTGAGTTCATCGCCCACGCCCTCGAGGCTTGGGCGGCCGAGGATGAGACGATCCAAGCGTTCATCCCGCCAGGCCAGCCCTGGCATAACGGGTTCGTTGAGTCGTTCCATAACCGGATGCGAGACGAACTCTTGGAAGATAACAGTATCGAAAATCTCGACCATGCCCGCCTACTCGTGGCCCAATGGTCACGGCGCTACAATGACTTCCATCCGCACTCATCACTGGGCTACCTCAGCCCGCGACAGTATGCGGAACAATGGAGACAAGAAAACACGGTCAACGCTTAAACCAAGTGGACCTAATTCTTAGGCCACCCCCTTGAGTCGTTGTTGGATGCGTTCGGTGTTGTACCACTGGATGTACTCGTCGATTGCCTGGTTGAACTCTGTGACGGTGTCGAAGACTTCTCCGTGGTACATCTCGGTTTTCAAGTGCCCGAAGAAATGCTCCATGACCGCGTTGTCGTAACAGTTGGCTTTACGCGACATCGACTGAGCACCACCGTTGTCATGAATCAGGTTGCGCCAGGACGAATGCTGGTACTGGAAACCTTGATCGGTGTGCATCATCCACCCAGGTTCAGGCGCACACGTTATAATCATCTGAGTTAAAGAATCGGCGGTAAACGCTGTCGACGGCGATGTAGCCACGGTGTGGGCAACGATTGAACGGTCGAACAGATCCATCACCGGTGACAGGTAGACCTTGCGGCCTGCGACCCTGAACTCGGTGACGTCGCTGACAAAGACGGTGTTTGGCTTAGTTGGGGTGAACTTGCGGTCAAGTGTGTTTTCAGCAATGTGGCTGAACGTCCCGCTGTAGGAAACATATGGCCTACGCTGGCGGACCTTGGCTCGAAGCTCAGTAGCGTCCTTTAATGTGGTGTACGGCTCCCTGGTGAGCGCGTCATTCATTACAGAGTGACGGCCACCGTGTGATCCTTCGAGTGAACCTACCAAAGCACTCTCGAAAGGACGTTTCACGATGACCGTCACCCCTTCTAGTATCGACCTTCGCGGCCTGTTGGAGGAACAGCTTTTGCAGGCAAGTCCTGACCTGATCCGGGATTTGTTGCAGATGTTCATCAACACCCTGCTCTCAGCCGAGGCTGACGCGGTCTGCGGCGCTGAATATGGGCAGAGCTCTGATGCCCGGCAGAACCGGCGCAACGGCTATCGGCACCGGGGCTTCGACACTCGGGCCGGCACTTTGGATGTGGCGGTACCCAAGCTGCGGCAGGGGACCTACTTCCCCGAGTGGCTGCTGGAACGACACAAACGTGCTGAGCGGGCACTGACCTCGGTGGTGGCCACCTGCTACTTGCTGGGGGTCTCTACCCGCCGGATGGATAAGCTTGTCGGGTCCCTGGGGATCGAGAGCCTGTCGAAGTCCCAGGTCTGGCAGATGGCCTCTGAACTCGATGAGCAGGTCGAGGCCTTCCGCACCCGACCCTTAGACTCTGGGCCCTACACCTTCGTTGCCGCTGACGTGCTGGTGCTCAAAGTCCGTGAGTCCGGCCGTGTGGTCCCGGTGCACGCGATGGTGGCTACCGGCATCAACCGCGATGGCCACCGCGAGATCCTCGGCATCCAGGTCAGCACCGCCGAGGACGGGGCCGGCTGGCTGTCCTTCTTCCGCGACCTGACCGCCCGGGGCCTTAGTGGAGTGAAGCTGGTGACCTCTGATGCCCACGCTGGGTTGAAGGCCGCGATCGCTGCGACCTTACCCGGTGCAGCCTGGCAGCGGTGCCGGACACACTATGCGGCCAACCTGATGGCCACTGCCCCCAAGGCCTCCTGGCCCTGGGTGAAGACTCTGCTGCACAGCATCTATGACCAGCCCGATGCCCAGGAAGTACACGCCCAGTTCGACCGTGTCGTCGAGGCCCTGGACCATAAACACCCCAAGGTCGCCGACCACCTGGCCGGGGCCCGCGAAGACATCCTGACCTTCACTAGCTTCCCCAAAGAGGCCTGGCGCAAGATCTGGTCAAATAATCCCAACGAGCGGCTGAACAAGGAGATCCGCCGCCGCACCGATGTGGTCGGGATCTTCCCTAACCGCGAGGCCATCATCCGCCTAGTCGGCGCCGTGCTGGCCGAGCAGCACGATGAATGGGCCGAAGGCCGCCGATACATGAACCTCGAGGTCCTCCAACACGCCCAACAGCTCGGCACCGACACCACCGAGGAGGTGCCACCACAGACCATCGAAGCCCTCGCCGCATAACCCAGAATGACACGCTTGAAGGATCACCCCTCATACACCACACCACCGGACTTGACCGGGGGCGTGCTTGAATAGCACCTGAGAGGTGTGCCTTTCTGCGTGGGAATCATTGGACTAGACACTCACTATTTTCCCAGGTCAGAGGCGCATTTCCTCGTTAAACCACCGGACAGACACCTACTTCATCGGTGGATCGAGGCTTAAGTCTGGTCCAGGTCGATCAGCGCAAAGACGAACGCCTGGCTGCGAGTCTGAGCGACTTCACCATGATCGCTTCTGAGCAGATTTCCTACACCGCATCGGTCAGCCGCGATCAGGCCCGGGCACTGGTGGAGATGGGACCCAGCGCCCACCACATCAGCACCGAGGATCTCGTCTCAGGTCTAGACCGTCTGCCCAAGGATCTCGTCGTGACCGTCTCAGTCAACCTCGGCCTCTACTGCCAGACCTGAGCTGCTGGACCGCTGGGGCGGGTGCGCCGAACATCTCGCGTCCTGTGTTGATCAGTCGGATGACCTCAGCTTCTTTCAGCCCTCCGACACCAGGTACATAGATATAGCGGTGATGCCTATTCCATACTGGGCCCATCGGCGGGGAAATACGTGGACGAAGCTCCGGTGCCAGCGGGTGGTTCACGTGATAGACACCAGAGGGCGTCAGCACCATCACGATCAGGATGTAGAACATCACCCGCAAGGCATTCGACCAAGCTGCCGGCTTTCCTCGCAGTCTCACGCTTCGAGCGGCGCGCAAGGTACTGAGTGCCTGGTCGAAGGTCATGGGCATAAAAGCCACGCTATCGCTTTCTGTCCCGGACGCTAAAGCCAGAGGCATGAGGTCATGTAAGGTCCGCACTCGGCGGAACCACCTGCACCACGGTCTGCACTGCGACCAGCGGGATGCTGCTCCCAGCCGGCCACCGCCGCCTCAACAATCGGTGACCCTCTCCGCCCGGCGGCGTCGTCGGTCACGCGCGGCTTTCACCACAGATCAGTCCGCAGGTCGAAAGCGCTCCCGCACCAGAGCAATAAGGGTCTCTTCACTCAAGCCCAGCTGATTCACCGTGTCCCGGAGCGTATCGATCTGGGTGGTCAGCTCCGCTGTGGACTGCGGTACGTCCGCAACGATCGCTCCGCGACCCCGCCGCATATCCAGCAGGCCCTCTTCGCGCAGATCCTGGTATGCCTTCAGCACGGTATGCAGGTTAACCGTCAGGGAGGAGGCAACCTCCCGGGCAGAGGGTAGACGATCCCCCGGGGCGAGCCTCCCCTGGGCGATATCTGCCCGGATGGAAGTGGCAATCTGCTCATACAGCGGCACTGGTGAGGAGGTGTCAACCCGCAGAAACATCGCGGCGCCTAGTGTGTCGAGGCTGGGGATTCGCGCTGGAGCAGGGATGCCAGGACATCGGCAGCCTCATCCGCGTCATCGACGGTGACCACCAGTGCGGGCTTGTCGCGACGCTCCACACGCAGCGAGTTACCATCCTGAAGAATGATGCCTCGCGCGCCCGGAGCCATGCGCAGGCCCCATCCGCCGAACTCTGAAAACCCGCTTGTCTCACCGGAGCTGACCGAGGTGATCTCGCTCAGGCCCACATGGACCGACGGCCAGCCCAACGGCACCGAACGGAGCCTGAGCCCTTGGGCGTCGATCTGCATACTGAAACGAGTTGCCGTGAGGACTGCGAAGAGAACGACAATAACGGCCACGCCCATCAGCAGAATGATCCACAGCGGCGATTCGGGAGCTATCACCGCCGTAGTGACTACAACCATGCCTGCACTGAGGTACAGCACCCATCGGATAGAACTGGCCATCTGGATCCGGCGAACCCACATCACACTTTCAGTCTCTCCGAGCCCCAGCGAAGCGGCTTTCTCGGTCAACGGCTGCCGCGGCGGGCTTGCGGGAATCAGGAAGACCAGAGCGGCCGAAAGCACGACGGCACCCAATAGGGCGATTGCGGTTATCCCACCCACCGCACCGGCCTCCCGAGCATCGTCCAAGCCACGTTGGATCGCTAGACCTCCGGTCAGCGCGGATGTGACCAGCAGCGATGTCCCGAGACTGACTCCAGCCATCAAGCGGGCCATGAACGTGGAGGCCCTGCCGGCCCGCACACTGGGAAGTACCAGCACGCTGATGAGCACCGGAAGCAACAGGCCAAAGCCCAGGATGGAAGCTGCCATCACCCAGAGTTCGGCAAAGGAGTCCGCTCCCCCGGCACTCCAATGGATCGCCACCGGAGCTGGGAGCTCCGGTCGCCAGAGCGCCAGGAGCAGCAGGCCAACCCCTACAACCGCTGTGGGGAGAACCATGCTGATCACCACAAAGCTGACTGTCTGACGCTTCGCTTCGACCCGTCCCTGCCTATTCACCGCAAACCTCCCGTGAGAACTAATTGTTATAGCTCAAATATAACAGTTGATCAGCTCTGCTGTCTTTGACTGTTCTCACTCTCTTCGGGTAACTCGGTGATGGAGCACTAACCCTCATCGTCTACTTGTCCAGGTCAGGTTCATCGCCTAATCTGGCGGGACCGACCAGCACTGGTGGCTACGGTTCCGTCGGCGTGACAACGCGTCGAGTCTGGTTCAAGCGCCACGGTTGTCCCGCGTCAAGTTTTTGGCAGGATTTCTTCTCTTTCAAAGGTGGGGACGGTGGGGTCGGCTAGTCCCAGGTGCACCTCCTTAGGTCGGTTGAACGCGATGGCCTCGTGGGGCCGGATGGTGTTGTACTCGTCTCGGTAGCCCTCAGCACGTGCGATCAGCTCCAGGGCATCGGGGATCTCATCGAGGAACAGACGCTCGTACTTCAGGGTCCCGAACCCGCGTTCGCGGGACCCGTTTTGTCCTGGGGACTTCACTCGGGTGCGCACGTGCCGCAGTTCGGGGTGGCTGGTGATGAACAGCTCGAAGTTCAGCGACCGGAACGGTCCGCCGTTATCGGTCCAATGGTCACTGCTGGCAGCAGCTCACCGGTGTCCTCGTCAACGGGACAGGCGTCAATGAGCGGGTGGCCGAACATGGTCTTGTAATCCTCCAGCGCGAGCTCGACCGCAGCGATCGCATCATGCTGGTTCGCAGTCGGTGAGGTGTGGAACCGGTGCTCGAGCTTGGAATACCAGTCCCTGCACCCAGCGATCCGCCAGGTACCACCGGAGGTGGTCTCGAACTCGCTAAAGTCCAACTGCCAGACCTGATTCGGACCCGTCGGGGTCACCGCGAAGGCCGCCTTGCGCTCCTTCGCGAGTTCCCGGCGCTGCTTCTGGTACTCAGCCGGCAGGATCAGTCCCTCATCGCGCAGAGTACGCAGCACTGTGGCCTGCGAGACCCGGTGCCCGTCATGACGGGTCATTGCCCAGATCTTCCGGTGTCCCCACGCCGGATGCGCCAAGGCGTGAGAGATGATTGCCTCACCGGTCGACTCCCGCACCGGGCGCGGCCACGGACCCTTCGGTGGCTGGGTCTGCTTCGCTTTGGCCTGCCAGCGGCGATAGGACTGTTCGGGCACACCGGTGAGTTTGCAGAACCTCCAGGATCGGCATGCCCGCCTCGGTGCGGATCACCTCGAGGTCTCACGATGAGGCCCAATCGGCCCTCAGCAGACTTCTTCCACACTCGGATCTCGACCGCAGCCTCCCCGAGAGCCTGTGTCAGATCCTCGACCTCAGCCTCGAGTTGAGATTCCCTTGTCGAGGGACCGGATCTGCCAGCTGCCAAGCCTGTCTTCCCGGCCTCGAGGAAGTCTGACTTCCACCGGCCGATCGACTGCTCACTGATCTTCTCACGCCGAGCAGCTTCTGCGATCGTCACTTCACCGGCCAGGACGCTGAGCACGATCCTGGTCTTCTTCTCCACTGGAATCTGTGGTGGCTTTCCCATGTCAAACACTCCATTCAGGACTCAACTAACAGCCCTGCCATAAAGTATGACGCGCGACACCAGTTCCGAGGCTTCGAAGGCATCGAGTGCGGCGCAAGCGGCGTCCTGATTCGGTGCGGTGTAGACCTGCCGCAGTGCGCTGGATACAGGTTTTAAGGTCCTGGTAGGACACCCACCTGTTGGCAGCCCGGATCAGGTGCACGATGCAGGTTTGTACCATCGAGTTCGGCCAGGTCGCTTCCACAGCTTCGGGCAGGCCTTTGAGCCCGTCGCAGCAGACGATGAACACGTCATTGACACCACGGTTCGCCAGGTCCGCGCACACAGATGCCCAGAATGCGGCACCCTCGTTATCGGCAATCCATAGTCCCAGGATGTGTTTGGTCCCGTCGATGTCGATGCCAACAGCCATGTAGCAGGCTTTATTGACCACACGGTGGCCGTCGCGGATTGTGACCCGCAGCGCGTCTAAGGAAAATGATCGGGTAGAACTCGTCGAGCTGACGGTTTTGCCACACCATCACCTCATCGAGGACCGCATCGGTGATGGTACTGATGGTATCCGGGCTGATGTCCACCGCCAGGGTGGTAGACAGGTGGTGCTGGATATCGCGTACCGTCATGCCGCCGGCGTAGAGCGAGACGATCATCTCATCGAGCTCTGTCAGTCGGCGTGCCCCTTTAGGCACCATGACCGGGTGAAACGTTCCCGCCCTATCCCGAGGCACTATGATGTCCACCGTGCCGTAGCCCGAGCTGACGGTCTTCGTATACGACCCGTTGCGGTGATTGCCACCGTTTCAGGGGCTTACCTGGGCTTTCGCCACGCGATCTGAGTGTCCGTACCCCAAAAGGGGGCGTCCATCTCCGCCTGCAGACCCGCATTGATCGACGCCTGCAGAAGGCCTTTGACCAGGTCGCTGGCATCGTCGACGGAGGTCGACAGCTCGCCGATCAGTTCGGCGATTTCCGGGTTTTCCATCAGCTTCGCGCTGATCTCATTGACCCTGCTCGGGTCATGGCCTTTCTTCGGTGACACAGTAGTCATTATCAGTGAAACTCCTTCTGGATCAGAGCCTCACACACAAAACTCCTGACACCCTCGAAGTGGCACTCCCACAGCACCAATCAAACCGATCACAGCCATGACCAGGGAGCCAATAGTCAGAGCCGTACCGACAAAGTCCGTGACTAAACCGCCCCAATATCCCGAGATTTCGTGCAACATCAATACGGCAATAGCCATGAAACGGGGAACAGTACGGGATGACCCCACAGGTTAGGAATTTCACGGTGGTCCCTATACCAATCGGTGTTCTCTTGCAACCGCACAAAGAACATGAAATAGATAAACACCGCGGTCGAAACAACGAACAGCCCGATCCAGAGTAAAATCTCCATGAGAAACGACCTTCCTTCCCAGTACTGCCTAGGCTATTCGCCTTCTTTTCGCCTCCGACGACGCGCCTTCCTTTCAGCACGATCTTTCTTACGTCGCTCAACCACCCAGCGGGGAGCGAAAGGCCACGGTAAGGGGATACCGAGCAACCCCAATAGCCCAATCAGACCCATGAGGATGGCAATTATTGCGACAACCCGCAACAGATTGAAGACGACAACACCGCCCCAATACCCCGACAGTTCGTACAGCCCAAACAATGCACCGAAAATCCCCGCCGGAGTCCAGTAGGGCATAATCCAAAGATTCCCCGGCGCGCGCCAATCGTCATACCATTCCGCGTTCTCTTGAAACCGAACATGGAACATATAGAAAATGAATACCGCCGTGGTAACGACGAGGATACCTATCCAGAGAAGAATCTCCACCAGCTCACGCCCCTTTTATGACACCGTCACTGGACCAATCCGCAGGCCTACCACGTAGAAATCATTCGCTGTCTCGGCAGCTGATAAGAAGCCATCATGAACAACATCCAGGCGTCGACCGGCTCCAAATAGTGCGCTTTTCCAAAAAATTTCCCAGGTTGCAAAAAGAAGGACAGATAACCGTGTGGAGTCGACATCCAAGCAGTCGCAATCGGCGTTGGTCCCTGCTCAGTAGGCGATTCAGAGACAACAACAACCTGCTGATAGAAACCTCGACGAATATCGTCAGCCATGTCAGGTGATACTTGGGCGACCAGCTCTGAGGCTTGTCGTTGGGCTAGTTGTTGGGCTAGTTGCTGTTGTCGTCCAGCATCTGGACCGACTACCAGACTTTCCCATGTCTTGGCTGGGATCTTGACAGCATCTACCGACACGAAGTTCGTATCGGCAATAGCCACCAGTCCCATCAAATCAATCAACACGGTATACCGGCTTGAGAGTGGATGAGATCGCAATAAGAAGGTAGGAGCATCAGACCCTGACTGAACCTGGATGGTTTCAGCAGTCACGCACGCGTCTCTCCCCAGCCACAAAAACCTATTGTCTTCAATTCCGACACCATTTGTGGAAGAAATTGTGACGTTGTAGCGCTGTGTCTGAAGCGTATTCCAGATCTCTTCCGTGCCCTGAGCGACGTGCTGGCTACTAAAGACAACCCGCTCGTTCACATCGAAAATTTCAGATCCATCGTGAGGCACTCCCTGATCCAGCAGGGTCATGAAAGTCTCAGCGCTGAGTTCTACACCGGAGCCTTCCCGGCCGGTGTTTCGTTGCTCAATCATGATGCCAACTCCTTCCACAACAGTCCATGCCCCATGTCTAAAATCAGTTGAGCGCGCTCTCCGAGCATCTCTGTCGGGTAGGTGATGGTGAGGTCAACTTGGACGTTATTTTGTACTACCACCCACTGAAACATCGTCAGAGGAAGGTCATCGGGGTTTTTATAGGACGCTACACGAAGCAACCCGGGAAGACCTTGCACTCCAATGGTGTCTGCATCCAGATGCAGTAGCCGATAATCCGCTAAGGCTTCGGGATATGAAGCTTCAACAGGTTCTTGGGCGCGTGCTAAACCTTCCAACGATTCGGTGCCAGGCTCAGCTACTCGCTGGATGACAACGATATTGGGACGAAACTGCTGGTTCCAGATCTCATCGGAAAGGTAGATGAAGACCCCGCGATCAGCTCCGGAGAGGTCCTCTTCCCACCCGCGAGGTGCAAAAACCTCAAAGACCATCTCCGGATGGGTATAGGTTGTGTTGTCCGTTGACCCTGCCTTACCTGAGTTAGGCATTCCATCTCCTTACAACTTACCGCTACTCCCGAGCTCCCTGGATAGCGCCGGAACTTGAACGCCTCAACAACGTCAGTTAAATAATGCGCTGACGCCGTCGTTGATCTTGTCGCCGAGCCAGCCACCAGCCTTAGATCCTGCAATACCGCCGACAATACCGCCTGCGACACCGCCAACCACAGTACTACTGAGCTCCCAGCGCCTGGAAGGCGGGAAGATCCGCGGACTGGATACCTATTTGTCCTACCGGCTGGGCTTGCGAACCCTCTCGGAGGCCGAATCCCGCACGGTGTTGGAGACCCCCGATGCCTTCCACCTGCCGCCGCTACCCGGCTACGGTTATCTCAAGGTCGATACCACCGTCTATACCCGGTTCCGGGCCGGTTTCGTGTCCGGACCGATGGCAGCCGAAACCACGGACGACTCGGTTCCGGTCACCGACCACCCCGGTGCGATCCCCGAGTTCTACTACGCCAGTGAGCTGCTCAACGATATTGCCCGGGTCCGGGCCGAGGAGCTGGAGGCCGAGCACCAGCACGAACTGGCCGAAGCCGAGGGAGACGAAGGCTGTGGCGAACAAGAGCTGGTCCCCGGTGGCGGGCTAGAACCTGAAACCCAGGGCCCCACGGTGTTGGGCACCGCGGTGGAGCTCATGCGCTCCAAACCGCGGGTCACCGACCCGATCTGGCTGGCCCCGCTACCGGATTCGGTGAGTTTGGATGTCGCGGTGGCCTCCACCGGGCGCACCGAGGCCCCCGGGGTCTCCACTGCCGCCCTGGCCGAGACCCCCCACTGCGGGGCGTGGCACCCACCGTCATGATTCCTCGGCGCCGGGACCGCTGACCGCGACCCTGGGTCTGCTCGATGATCCGGCCCACCAGTGGCAGGGGCCCTGGCAGCTGGACTTGACCCGCGCGGGCGGGCACGTGGTGATCCTGGGCGGACCCTCCTCGGGTAAGTCCACCGCGTTGAAAACCCTGGCCCTATCGCTGTCCGATAACTACGACCCCCGCCAGGTCAGCATCTTCGGCTTGGACCTGAAGGGCACCGGTCTGCTGGGCATCTCGGAGCTACCGCACGTGGCCGGGGTCGCTGGGCGCACCCGGCGCGAACGGCTACGCCGTACGGTCGAAGAGGTGGCCGATCTACTCACTGAACGCGAGCAGATTTTTGAAGAGCGCGAAATCGACTCGCTGGCCACCATGCGTCAGCTCTTCGATGACGGGCAACTGCCCAATATTGATGTCCGCGATGTGGTGTTGATCGTTGATGGCTGGGGTGGGCTGCTCGAGGAGTTCGATGAACTCCAGGACGCGGTCTACTCCATCCTGACCCGCGGTGGCGGATTCGGTATCCACGTGATCGCCACCGCGACCCGCTGGAATGAAATCCGGCTAGCCCAGCAGTCCTTCTTCGGGACCCGGTTGGAACTGAAACTCTCCGATCCGGCCACCCTGGGTCAGGGGCTGTCGGTCACGATTACTCAAATCACCCAGAAGAACCCGGTCTCCTCACCGCATACGGTCCGGTTGCTACCGCACCTGATCCGCCAGGATGAGCTCGTCGCACCCACCACGCCGGGCACCCTGCGCTTGGGCATGATGGAGCGGGATTCCTCAACTCGGTATCTGGATCTCACCGGGTCTAGCCCGCACCTGTTGATGATGGGCGATAACGATTCCGGCAAGACCTCCACGCTGATCGCGCTGGCCCAGGAGCTGATGTCCCAGTACACCAGTGAGGAACTCGTCTTCGCGGTCTGCGACCCGCGCCGGGAATTGCACGAGGTAATCCCGGAGCCCTATATGGGCGGTTATGCCACCTCGGCATCACTGGCCACCCAGCTTTCGGAGGCGGTGGTCAAGGAGCTGACCAACCGGGTCCCGCAGGATCCCACGCTCGGGGCCTTCCAGCCCTCGAGTGAGAACCAGATCGTATTGCTGGTTGATGACTACGATGTGCTGGCAGCCGGCGGGGTTTCTCCGCTGACACCGTTTGTGCCTTTCGTGCCCATGGGCGTGGATATCAACTTCCACGTGCTGATGGCGCGCCGAATCCGGGGTGCCTCCCGGGCGATGTTCGAGCCGTTTATCACCAGTGTGCGCGAGACCGGTGCCACCACGATCATGCTGGATGGGGATCCGGATGAGGGCCGGCTGATCGGTCGCAACAGGCCGCGGAAATTCCCGGTCGGGCGCGGGATGATCATCGGTGATGATCTGCAACCGCGCACCATTCAGTTGGCAGCCCCCTCCGATATCGCCCAGCGCGGTTAGCCGGGACTCACTACCCGGTTAGCCGCGCGGAGGCAGGAACCCGACCTTGGCGTACACCTCGGCCAGCACCGGGGTAGCAATCTCGCGCGCTTTCTCGGCACCGGCGTCCAGAATGCGGTCTAGTTCGGCGGGGTCATCCAGTAACTCCAGCGCTCGGGTGCGCACCGGCTGCAACCGGGTAGTGACTGCCTCGGCGAGATCGACCTTCAGGTGCCCGTACATCTTGCCCTGGTACTCGGCGACGATCTCATCGATCTCGCGGTCGGTGATCGCAGCGAAGATCGACAGCAAGTTGGATACCCCGGGTTTCGTTTCCGGGTCGAAGCGGATCTCGGTCTGCGCATCGGTCACCGCTGACTTAATGCGCTTGGCGATCACCTTGGGCTGGTCGAGAATGTTGATCAACCCATTCGGTGACTCTGCGGACTTCGACATTTTCTTTGTCGGTTGTTGCAGATCGTAGATGCGGGCCCCGGTTTCGGGGTAGAAGCCGTTGGGGACCACAAAGGTCTCCCCGTAGCGGGAGTTGAACCGTTGCGCCAGGTTACGGGTCAGTTCAATGTGCTGGCGCTGGTCGTCACCAACTGGGACTCCCTGTGGCTGATATAGCAAAATGTCGGCGGCCATCAGCATCGGGTAGGCCAGAAGCCCCACCCCGGCGTGCTCGGTACCTTCCTTGGCGGACTTGTCCTTGAACTGGGTCATCCGAGTGGCTTCACCGAACCCGGTCATGCATTCCAGCACCCAGGCCAGCTGGGCGTGCTCAGGCACTTGGGACTGGACAAAGAGGATGGAGCGTTCCGGGTCGATTCCCCCGGCAATGTACTGAGCAGCAGCAACCCGTGTGCGTTGCCGGAGGTTTTCCGGATCCTGGGGAACGGTGATGGCGTGTAGATCAGGGATGAAAAACAGCGTTTGGAAATCCTGCTGAGTCTTCACCCAGTTCACCAACGCCCCCAAGTAGTTCCCCAGGTGCAAGGAATCCGCCGAGGGCTGCATGCCTGACAGCACCCGGTGCTCGGTGCCAGAGGCCCCAACCAGGTGGGCGGTCTTGGACAGATCAGTGGCGAGCACGTCGGCCGGGCCCAGCGGTCCCGATCCGATCTCGGTCGGTGCTGCGGGGGTCGAGGAAGTGCTGGATGCATCACTCACGGGAATCTTGGCCTTTCTGAGCTCGTGGCGCGTCGAGAAGAAGAACAGGGGAAAACAGGACAATCAGGACTACAGCATCAACATCACCGACACCAGGGAGAGTCTTAGAACTGGTAGTCCACCACCAGCGGCGAGTGGTCGGAGAACCGGGTGTCATAACTGGGGGCTCGATCCACCACGGCAGTGATGGCTTTGTCGGCCAGATCGGGTGTGGCGATCTGGTAGTCGATCCGCCACCCCGCGTCGTTATCGAAGGCCTTGCCCCGGTAGGACCACCAGGTATAGGGGCCGGGGATATCTCCGGCCAGGCTACGCCCCACGTCAACCCAGTTCAGCTGGTCCGGGTCAAAGAACCGGTCGAAATAGGCACGTTCTTCGGGCAAAAATCCAGAGTTCTTCACGTTGCCTTTCCAGTTCTTGATATCGAGTTCGGTGTGTCCGACGTTGAGGTCACCGGTGACCACAGCCAAGCGATGCTCGGTAGCCAATTCGGGCATGCGGACCAACATTTGGTCGAGGAACCGGTATTTATCATCTTGTTTCGGGGTGTCGACTTCACCGGAGTGCACATAGGCGGACACCACGGTGACCGGTTGACCTGACGGAAGCGTGAGATCGACTTCCACCCAGCGCCCAGCGTTGTCGAAGTAGCTATCCCCAATGCCGGTGCGGGTCTGGTCAAACTCCCAACGGGAGGCGACGGCCACCCCGGCACGGCCCTTAGCTTCTGCCTCAGCGTCGTGAATGTGGGTCACATCCCATTCGTCGCCGGTGATCTCGCCGAGCAACTCGCGCAGGATCTCTCCGTTGGCCCGGACTTCTTGCAACGCGAGAATGTCTACTCCGCGCCCATCGAACCAGGACTTCATCTCTCGCCGGTAGGCGGCACGAATGCCGTTGACGTTGACCGTAGCCACCCGTACTGCATCTTGGGGTTTGGGGGCCCCAGCATGGGCGTGGCGAACGCTGGCTGTGCCCCAGGCGGGTGCGGTGGTCTCTGGGCTTGGGGTCTGCGGCGAATCAGTCACCCCACTAGCCTACCGCGTGAAGCCAGCAGCCCGGATTAGTTAATGACGGTCCCGGAGACCGCTCCCCCGCCGGAGTCTTGATCGTCATCGGAACGGCGGTGGCGATCCGGGCGGATCATGTCCCGGGCATTGGCAGCGGTCATTTCAATGGTGTCGAGGGCGCGGTCGATCATCTCCGAATCGGCGTCTTGGCCTTTGGCCAGTTCCTGAGAGATCACCCTCTTTTGGACCTCAACGATCTTGAATGAGTGGTCCAGTTTGGTATCACGCATCGGATCGGTTGCCGGCTCATCCACCACGGTGGTTCCCCCACCGCTAGCAGAACCAGGGTTGGCCTGAGCAGCCAAATTGGCGTTCAGGGTGGTGGCCTGCCGGCTAATGGCTCGGGCGCCTTTGCGTACCCAGAACATCGCGATAATAGCCAGGATCAACCAGGCACCGCTGATGATGACCACCAGCCACCCGATCACGTCATTCTGGTTGGCCGCGAACACGATGGCCACCAGCAACACGATAATCATGACCGTCAACGACAGCCGAGAAACCGTCAGAGTGGTACGGCGGGATTGTTGTTGCTGGGATGAATCCAAGGACTGCATGCTATTTAGTATCGCTGAACCATCGCGTGCCACGCCAATTGGGTCTGCAATGTTGCCACCGGGCCGGACTCTACCCACCGGTGCGGTGAATCACCTCAGCAGGTTGATCGTGGTCAACACTGGTGGCCAACGGCGTCTTGCGCACGAACAGTAAAGCGATAAAGGCCACAGCCACTAGTGGGGTGAGAAACAGATAAATCGGCAACAGCGCGTCGTTATACGAGACCACAATTGCATCTTGCAGGTGTGCGGGTAGCTGGTGGACTGCTTCCGGGGTCAAGGAGTTCGCGTCGCCGTCAATACCGGCGACCTCCCCAGAAAGAAGTTCCGGGAGTCGGTCCTGCAATGCTGCCGTGAGTCGTTGAACGAACAGTGACCCGACGACGGAGGATCCGGTGGTGGCACCAATTTGTCGGAAGAAGTTGGTGGAGGCGGTGGCGGTTCCGACCATGGAATGCGGGAAGGCGTTTTGCACAATCAGGGTGAGAATTTGAAGCGACATGCCCAGCCCGATACCGAAGATCGCCAGGGTGGTGCACAGCCACCACAGCGGTGAGTCCACACGCAACTCGGACATCAGCACGAGCCCAAGGATGATCACGATAGTTCCGACCAGTGGGAAGATCTTATAGCGTCCGGTGCGTGAGACCAGCATACCGGTCACAATGGAACTGGCCAGGAAGAAGCCCATGAGCGGGACCATCAGCAGTCCGGCCTGGGTGGCGTTGACGCCGGTGACCATCTGAATATACGTGGGGAAATACCCCAGGGCGCCGAACATGGCAATCCCGACCATCAGCGAGGCCAGGGAGGACAAGACGAAATTCGGTTCCTTAAACAGCGACAGCGGGATCACCGGTTCAGTGGCCTTGGCTTCGATCCAGATAAATGCGACGGCAAGTACTACCACCGCACCGATCAGCCCCAGGATGGTCGGTGAGTTCCAGGCGTATTGGTGTCCACCCCAGGTGATCACCAGCACCAGACAGGTGGTGGCGGTGGCCATCACGGTCATGCCCAAATAATCCAGTTTCACGTAACGGGCGTGTTCGTGGCGGGGCAGGCGCATAAAGAAGGCCACAGCAAGGACCGCTACCAGTCCCAGCGGCGGGTTGATCCAGAAAGCCCAACGCCAGCCGGGACCTTCGGTAAACCAACCGCCCAGCAAGGGGCCTACTACCGAGGACAGGGCAAAAACTGCCCCCATCAGTCCCATGTATTTACCGCGTTGTCGGGCTGGGACCACATCTGCGATGGCTGCTTGGGAGAGAATAATCAATCCGCCACCGCCGATACCTTGGACCGTGCGGGAAACGATCAGCCACTCAATACTTTGCGCTAATCCACCGACCAGGGAACCGGCCACAAACAACCCAATCGCAAAGAACAGCAGGGGTTTTCGGCCAAAAATATCGGAGATCTGCCCAAAGATGGGCATGGCAATAGTGGTGGCAAGAATGTAGCTGGTGATCACCCAGGTCATCTGGTCAACGCCACCGAGTTCACCGACGATGGTGGGTAGAGCGGTGGAGAGAACCGTCTGGTTCATCGAAGCCAACAGCATGGTAATCATCAGGCCGATAAAGACCATGATGACCGAAGTCGTCCCGGAATCCTCGGCCGATCTGTGCTGGCTACTGGCAGTACTCACCCAAACTCCTGAACAGGAAACCTCACCGTCAGTTCGATTTCGAACTCTCTTCCGCTCAGGCTACTGTAACACCAGCTAATTCGAATTCAAACTCACCGCGGAAAGCTCGTAGGATAGCCTCATGATGGCCGCTCATGATCTGTCCGATGACCAGGTGCAGACCTACACCGCGTTGATGACCGCGGCCGCCTATTTGAGGCGTCAGACAGAACGCCTCATGCAGGAGAACCACGAGCTCACGCGGGTACAGTTTCATATTCTGGATCGGCTCAATCGCCACCCGGAGGGCTTGCGTATGCATACCCTGGCTGATTATTTGGCGCATTCGCGCTCGGGGATGACCTACCAGGTCTCTCAACTAGAGAAGTGTGGAATGGTGCAACGGGCAAGCAACGCAAATAACGAGCGGGCAGTGGTGGCCCAAATTACCGAGCTCGGGGCGCAGGTGTATACCAGTGTGCTAGCTGATCATCGTTCCACGGTGAAAAAGCACTTCCTGGATGTGCTCACGGAGGACGAACAGCGTACTATTCGACAGGCTATGTCGAAGGTGTTAGATACCTTCGACGGTCCCCGTGATTAGCCGGCGTTGGCCATGGCTCGTTCGGCAGCTTCCACCACGTTGGAGACTAACTCAACCCGGGTCATGGGTCCCACGCCACCGGGATTGGGCGCCATCCACGAGGCTTTTTCTGCCACAGCAGGGTCAATGTCTCCGGTAATTTTGGCCTTGCCATCCTCACCGACGGCGCGCGTGACGCCCACATCCAGCACGATCACACCGTCTTTGACTTTGTCGGCGGTGACCATATGCGGGGATCCCGCAGCTGCAATGATCACATCGGCTTGGCCAAGTAGCTCATCGAGATTGGTGGTGCCGGTATGAGCGAGGGTCACCGTGGCGTTGACATCTTTACGAGTCAGTACCAGGCCCGCGGGGCGACCGATGGTCACCCCGCGACCAATCACCACAACGTGCTTACCGGCTAGATCAATGCCGTAGTGCTTGAGCAAATCCACGCACCCTTTAGGCGTACATGGCAGAGGAGAATTCAGCTCCGCTGAGGCCGAGGCAACCAGTGCCCCCAGGTTCATGGGGTGCAATCCGTCGGCATCTTTACTCGGATCAATCGCCTCCAGCACAGCTTGGGTGTCAATGTGCGCAGGCAAGGGCAATTGCACAATGTACCCGGTACAGTTGGGGTCCTGATTGAGTTCTTCCACCACAGCCAACACCTGATCCTGGGTGGCATCTGCAGGCAGTTGCTTCTGAATGGAGTTAATGCCCACCTCAGCGCAGTCACGGTGCTTACCAGCCACATAGGATTGTGACGCCGGATCATTGCCGACCAGCACAGTCGCAAGCCCCGGTGTCCTGCCCCGCTCACGCAGAGTTGCCACGCGGTTTTTCAGGTCTTCTTTGATGGCTGCCGCTGTAGCTCGGCCATCAAGTTTCTGAGCCGTCATGAAATGAAGTCTCCTCCGGCAGCGTCGTTACCAGTTTTCCAATCCCGAGTACAGCGGAAAGTTCTCGGTCAGCTTGACCACGCGAGCACGTAGCTGCTCTTCATCGGCACCAGGTTTCAGGGCGGTTGCGATGATATCGGCAACTTCTTCGAACTCGGTAGCGCCGAATCCGCGGGTAGCCAGTGCAGGAGTCCCAATGCGCAGGCCGGAGGTGACCCGCGGCGGACGCGGATCCCACGGCACAGCGTTGCGGTTGACAGTAATGCCGGCGCGGTGCAACAAGTCCTCCGCCTGCTGACCGTCCATGGCCGAGTTGCGCAGGTCCACCAGCACCAGGTGGACGTCGGTACCACCGGTGAGCACAGAAACACCGTGCTCAGCCACATCTGAGGCGCTGAGACGTTCGGCCAGAATGTTAGCGCCTTCCAGTGTGCGCTTCTGGCGCTCGGCGAATTCTTCCGTACCAGCGATCTTAAAGGCCACAGCCTTACCGGCAATAGCGTGCATCAACGGACCACCCTGCTGACCCGGGAAGACCGAGGAGTTGATCTTCTTGGCCAAATCCGCGGTGGAGAGAATGAAGCCAGAACGGGGGCCGGCCAGGGTCTTGTGCACGGTGGAGGTGACCACATCAGCGTAGGGCACCGGGTTGGGGTGCAAACCGGCGGCAACCAAACCGGCAAAGTGTGCCATATCGACCCACAGTTTGGCGTCAACCTCGTCGGCGATCGACCGGAAGGCTTCGAAGTCCAGTTGACGCGGATAAGCCGACCAGCCGGCGACGATCACGGCGGGGCGTTCGGCCTTGGCCTGATCACGCACCTGATCCATATCGATGCGGTAGGTATCTGGGTCTACTTCGTAGGCGACCACGCGGTGGTTGCGTCCAGAGAAATTGATCTTCATCCCGTGGGTCAGGTGACCACCATGAGCCAATGATAGGCCCTGCATGGTGTCACCGTGGTCCATCAGTGCCTGCATGACGGCCACGTTGGCTTGAGCTCCAGAGTGGGGCTGAACATTGGCGTGTTCGGCAGAAAACAAGCTCTTGGCCCGATCAATCGCCAGGTTCTCAGCGACATCGACGAATTCACAGCCACCGTAGTAGCGCTTCCCCGGATAACCCTCGGCGTACTTATTGGTCAGTACCGAACCCTGAGTTTCCAGGATGGACCGCGGAACAAAGTTCTCCGAAGCGATCATTTCGAGGGTGTTACGCTGCCGGCCTAACTCATCGTTAATGGCGGTAGCAATTTCAGGGTCGAGCTCTGCTAGAGGTTGGGTGTTGAGCGAATTCTGCTCTGTCATCGTGATCCTTCACAATCGTGGGCCGTCAGCCACCGGCAAGGTGGTCTCACGGGTGCGCGACTCGTTGCGCACGTTCGTTTCAGGAGTGCGGAACCCTGGTGAACGGCTCCATCACCCGCTCTATCTCAGCGCAGTAGCGGTGACACAGTGCAACGTACCTGACGAAAAAAACGCCTGGCAGATCACACCTCGCACAGCTAGTGCTGGTCGCTTTCCGCTGGTGTGGCCACCTACGCAGTGTGCAACCGCTTCTATCCTAGCTGGCTTCGCACCCCAGCTACGCTGTCGATGACATCAGTTTCAGGGGTCACTCCAACCCATGAGAAACGGTTATTTTGAATCATTCATGCTTAGGTGCACCTCACTTTTCTGAGTCATTCAAAATTGGGAGACTAGAAACATGAACGCAGAGCATGGACACCGACCTCATGATGCTCCGGGGACGCTTCAAGCCCCGGTGTCGCATGACTGGCGTCCTGAACTTCGCGAGGCCGGGCTTCGAGTCACCAAACAGCGCCTTGCGGTGTTGGAAGCTCTTGAGGCCACACCCCATCAAACGGCCGACAACGTCTTAGACATGGTCCGACGCACTCTGCCAGGTATCACGGTCCAATCGATTTACACCGTGATCCACTCGTTGGTTCATGTTGGCCTGCTCCGTAAGCTGGAATTGCCAAATTCCCCCGCCCGTTACGAACCCGAACTCAACGACAACCATCACCACGTGGTCTGCACGGAGTGCGGTCGCATCGATGATGTCAGTTGCGCGGTCGGCCATGCCCCATGTATGCACCCGGAGGGCTACCACGGGATGAAGATCACCGTGGCCCACGTGGTCTACCACGGGATCTGCACTGAGTGCGCAGCTCAACAGGCCGAACCTGAAGTTCTCGACCCAGCGTCTGCGGTTGCATCACGGTCACAGAACAACGAAACCGCACCCGAATGATTTCCTGCCCCTACTATCCACCCCACTATTTCAAGGAGTATTGACATGGCTGATTCCAAGAACGTCAATCCCGGTGGTTCCACCACCCAGGCAGGTATTCCTGCCGTGAGTGACCGGAACTCGCTGACCGTTGGCCCCGATGGTCCGATTGTCCTGCACGACCACCACCTGGTCGAGACTCTGGCACACTTCAACCGGATGAACGTTCCCGAGCGTCGCCCGCACGCTAAGGGTTCCGGCGCTTTCGGTAAGTTCACCGTCACCGAAGATGTCTCGAAGTACACCAAGGCCAAGGTCTTTCAGCCCGGTGCTGAAACCGAAATGCTGGCCCGTTTTTCCACCGTTGCCGGTGAGCTGGGTTCTCCCGACACCTGGCGTGACGTTCGTGGCTTCGCGCTGAAGTTCTATACCGAAGACGGTAACTTCGACCTGGTTGGTAACAACACTCCGATCTTCTTCGTGCGCGACCCCATGAAGTTCCCGCACTTCATTCGTTCCCAGAAGCGTCTGCCGGACAGCGGCCTGCGTGATAAAACCATGCAGTGGGACTTCTGGACTCAGAATCCCGAGTCCGCACACCAGGTCACCTACCTGATGGGACCGCGTGGTTTGCCGAAGTCGTGGCGCAACATGAACGGCTACGGCTCCCACACCTACCTGTGGTATAACGAAGCCGGCGAGAAGTTCTGGGTGAAGTACCACTTCATCTCCCAGCAGGGCGTGGAGTACCTGTCCAACGAAGAGGCCCAGCAATTGGCCGGTCAGGACGCTGAGTTCCACCGTCGCGACCTGATGGAAGCCATCGACGAAGGTAACTTCCCGAAGTGGGACCTCTACGTTCAGGTCATGCCCTATGAAGACGCCAAAACCTACCGCGTGAACCCCTTCGACCTGACCAAGGTGTGGTCGAAGAAGGACTACCCCCGCATCAAGGTTGGTGTGATGGAGCTGAACCGTAACCCGGAGAACTTCTTCGCACAGATCGAGCAGGCTGCCTTCTCCCCGGCGAACATGGTTCCCGGTATGGGAATGTCACCCGACAAGATGTTGCTGGGCCGTAACTTCGCTTACGCTGACGCACAGCGCTACCGCATCGGTACCAATTTCCAACAGCTACCGGTTAACAAGCCGATCGTTCCGGTCCACACCTACAACTTCGAGGGAAATATGTGGTACGAGCACACCGGTGCCCGCTCCTACTACGTGCCGAACTCCTTCGAGGATTCTTACTCCGATGAAGAAGGCGTTGTGCCTAGCTCGTGGGAGGCCGATGGCGAGCTGGTTCGTCAGGCCTACACCTTGCGTGAGGACGACGATGACTTTAGTCAGCCCGGTGCCATGGTGCGCGAGGTCTTCAGCCAGCAGGAGCGCGACGACCTGGTAGACACCGTCTCCGGTGATCTCAGCCAGGTCATTGAGCCGGTGGTCTCCAACGCCATCGAGTACTGGAAGAACATTGACCAGACAGTCGGCGAAGCCATCGAGAAGAAGGTTCGTGGCTAGTCTCGGTCGATAAGTTTCCACCCCACCTGGAATAACGATAAAGTCCCGGCTCGGGGCCTCCCGTGAGGTTCCCGAACCGGGACTTTTGCTGTCTGGCCTCTGATCGACACGGCCCGAACATCAACCTAGTGTTGGTGAGCGTGTCTGCGTCTCAACAGCCATCCACAGCCCACCAAGGCACCAGCCAACAGAATCATCCCGCGGACGGTTGCACCGGTCTTGGCCAGAGAGGATCCTACCGAGGCCTCGTGCTCATCACTGGCTTCAGCACTACCGCGCGCCTGGTCCACACTTTGGGTGTGATCTGGCGTTGAGGCAGCTGCGATTTCACTGCCGCCCGGCTGCTGGCTCGCAGAAGCCGTCTTCGGGGCGACCACCGTGAATGCAACTCGACCGAGTTCATCGCCAGCTTGACCCGCGGGGAATACGACAAACTCATGGTCACCCACCGCGGCCTGGCCCGGCACCGTAACTTGCACTGTTCCCTGCTCGGTGATCGGTGCACCATCGGCAACGTGAACTGGTTCCGAGTGGAACCACACGTCAACTTGCTGTCCAGCCAGTGACTCCATGCCGCCCACGGTGACAGTGTCTCCAGCAGTCCCCTGTGCTGGATCGACCGTCAGTGTGAGGTGCTGATGGTCGTCGGCACCATCGGTTGCACCGTCGGGAGTACCGTTCTGGCTTGGAGACTCCTCAGTGGCGGTATCGGTTGGGGGTTGTGACGTTGAGGGTTCAGCAACGTCCACACTGGGCGAGGTGGTTGCTGCTGGCGCGCTCTCAGTCGGTTCGTTGGATTCAGCATCGTCGGTTTCGACGTCCTCAGGGGTCTCAGACTCTGACTGAGCCGATTCTGAAACGTCAGGTTCGGATTCCGAAGCAGTTCTGAAGGTGATGTCCGTTGCTTCGCCGGTAAAGCGCTTGTCTTCAACTGAACGCACGTAAATACTGGCCGTGTATTCTCTGTCCGGCGCCAGCCGGCTGAGCGCGTAGTGGGAAGCACCAACTTCTGCATCAACAACCCGGCGTGCGGTCTGACCACTTCGGCCATAGGAGATCATCACCTGAACATCCTCGCGCTCCAGCTCATCCCACCGAATATCAGCTGAGGTGGCGTCAACAGACTCAGCTCGCGGATTCGCTACCTTCGGCAATGCTTCCCGCGGTGCGTTGGTGGTGAACTCAACGAAAGCTGGGTCACCGAGGGCATTGTTCTCGTCGAGATCATCGTAGCGAACACGCACCACGTAGCTGGTCTGCGGTGTCAGGTTGTCCAAGGTCACTGTAAAAGGTCCCCAACCACTCAACGAGGACGCCTCGCGATACGCTGAGTCTGGTTCGTCTGCTTTTTTGATTTCCACCAAGGCGCCCCGAGGCTCCTCCTTACCAAAACTAATGCTGGCACGAACGTCAAAGACACGGTCAACCTGGAGGTTCTCTGGGGCCGACGAACGTTCTTCTATCTGCCCCTCAAACAAGGCCGTACGCTGTTCATCGGTCAGCTCGATCTTGGCCTGATAGATCGCGGTGTCCGGGGTCAGATGCCCCACACCGGTCCAGGCAGCCACCCAATATTCACCAGCCGGGTTCAATTTATCGGCGGGAACTGTCAACGTGGAGCTCTGTTCCTGCCCGTTGGGCGTTTGCATACCGTAACTCAACGCGTCAGAGGTAGCCAGTGGCGTAGCTGAGACCGGCTGATCAAAAATTCCCATCATCATCGCGATCTTCCTGCGCCCGGTTGGTGCCGGCAGATCCTCGAGCGTCAAACCAGGCTGTGAGATCTCCAGCCCCAGGCCATCGATGGCATCAGCGGAGGTGATTCGATGCGTAACACCGTAGTTCTTCGCCTCCGTGGTGAAGGTTCGGGTCTTCCAGTCAGTGAAGTTTCCTCCAGCCACTGAACGAACCCGCACCACGTACTGAGTCTTGGGCTCAAGGCCGGTGATCTTGGCGGACTGGTCCGATTCATCTACCAGATCAGTCCAGTCTTCCTCGCCAGAAGCACGATATTGAGCTTGGTAGCCCGTGGCACCATAGGCTTCCGACCAGGACACCACCGCGCTGGTGTCCGTCACGTCTTTGACCTGCAGGCTGGGTACCGCGAAGAGGGCATCGTCTTCCAGCTCGGATAGCGTGTAGGATACCGAGATAGCCTGCGGTAGCTTCTTCGGGTCCGCAGCACCGCCTGAGCTGTACCAGTAGGCTCCCAACCCGGTCGCTTCCACGAAGTCAATGAACTCTTGGGGGAAACTACCCCAGTTCTGGCCTTCCCGCTTCTGCGGTGTTGCGACGTTGCCCACCGCGACGCCCTGATAATCCGGAGTCACTGAGACACCGTCCTCACTCAGGTCCACGGAGACGTTATGAAACGTTGCAATGTCCACGTCTTCAGCACGTTCTAGAATTTCCCATTTGGAAAAGTCATCAATCGCCGAACCATACCCTGTCATGTCTGCGGTAACGGCCCCGTGACCATCCTTCAAGGTCAGGACCGGGTCATGGATCGTGAAGTACACCATCCCGGAGTAGAACATCACGGTGAAACTACCGTCCCATTCGATGCGACCGGAGTTCGTTTCTGGGTCCACATGGCCGGTCCCGTTCGCAATATTGACACGCGACCCCGGTCTGTAGCGGTTCTTCACAGTATTGACCTCGCCATCAGGCCCGGTGATCGATACATTGCCTTCCTGGCCGCTGAAGTACTGCTCAAATTCTTCATTCGATAATGTCCGCGCACCGCGGGTGGAGCCCTCATTGATGTTCGGGACCTCCCCGGCAATGAGCAGATTGTGACCAAACGGGGCCCGACCAGTCGATTCGTCGTTTACACCCCATTGGAAGGTCGCTCCCTCAACTCTTTGTATCGCAGCCATGGCCGGCTGGGTCACCCCGAGACCGGTCACGACAACAGCAGTTGCCACAGCAACCGCGATCAACCACCTCACCATATTTTTAGGCAAGGTCAGACTCTTGTACATAGATCACTCCAACGTGAGTTAATGAGTTTTACTTAGGTAATCCTTTTCTAGCTATGTCGGAAAGTCAAACGTACGACACCCGCTGGTCAAAGTCTCCTCGGAGCGTAGGATTGACACCGACCGAACCGTTTGCTCGCCACACACACAGTGCTGTGGCGAGTGCATCTGACGATGATAAGGATTTGAATGCCCGCCGATACCGCCGCTGAGCACCGTCTGGTCGTGACCCTGTCATGTGCCAATCAACCCGGAATCGTGCATGCGATCACCGGTTGTTTGCTCAAGTTAGAAGGTGACATCACCGAATCACAGCAATTCGGCTCACCAGACACGGGGACCTTTTTTATGCGGGTGACCTTCACATCCCCCTACAGCCGGGACGAAGCTGACCCGATCTTCGACCAGGTCCGCGAGGATTTTGCTATGGACCTGAATGTCTGGGACGCCAACGGACGGACCAAGACCATCATCATGTGCTCCAAAGACGGCCGAACACTGAACGAGCTACTCTTCCAGCAGCGTGCCGGGACCTTGCCTATTGATGTTCCGGTCATCGTGTCCAATCACCTCGACCTGCAGCCGATGGCATACTTCTACGACATCCCCTTCGTACATATCCCGCTGGTGAAAAACGCCGACGGTACCGACAACAAGGCCGATGCCGAAGCCCGCCTGATGCAACTGGTCAACGAATACAACGTGGAACTGGTGGTGCTAGCACGGTACATGCAGATTCTCTCCGATGAGCTGGTGCAGAAGCTCGAAGGCAAGGCAATCAACATTCACCACTCCTTCTTACCCTCCTTCAAGGGTGCCAAGCCTTATCACCAGGCCCACGCTCGGGGTGTGAAGCTGATTGGTGCCACCGCACACTACGTGACCGCGGACCTGGATGAAGGCCCGATCATTGAACAACGCGTCCACCGGGTTAACCACGGACTCACCGCAGGCGATTTTGTCGACCGCGGTCGCTCTGTGGAGGGGGCCACGTTAGCGCAAGCTGTCCAATGGCACGCTGAACACCGAGTGCTGTTGGATGGACGTCGCACGGTGATTTTCGAGTAGTCCCGCCGGCAGACAACCGCCGGCCCACCCGTTAAGATGGTGTTATGGCACACATTGTGACGATTGCGGGCGCACGCCCGAGAATTGATTCCACCGTTTTCTTGGCCCCAACCGCGACTCTGAGCGGAGATGTAGCGATGGAGGAGAACTCTTCGGCCTTCTACGGCGTCTCCGTCCGTGGAGATACGGCACCGATCCGTGTGGGGCGCAATACCAACCTCCAAGATAACGTCGTCTTGCACGCCGACGCGGGTTTTCCGTGCACCATTGCCGACAACGTTTCGGTAGGACACTCCGCGGTGATCCACGGGGCCACCGTTGAGACCGAATGTTTGATCGGGATGTCAGCGACCGTGATGAATGGTTCGGTGATTGGTGAGCAGTCGTTGATTGCTGCTGGTGCCCTGGTGACTGAGGGCACCGTTATTCCGCCCCGGTCACTTGTCGCTGGTGTTCCGGCCAAGGTGCGCCGGGAGCTGAGCGACGAAGAAGTGGCCCAGCTACAACGCAATTGGGAGATCTACGTGAAGTTGGCCGCCCAACATCAAGACGCTCCCGAAAACCAAAGCCACCTTGACCGTTAGTGCGGTTGCTCAGAGCGGGCAAGCTCCATTTCGCGAGCCCGTTCTTCGGCCTTAAGTCGCGTCAGCTCCCGCCCACGTTCAGCGTCACGTGTCAGGTTTTCCCCGGTTTCCGGGTCGAAGATGTGGATCCGGGAGGAATCGAGCCACAATTTCTTGCTCTGCCCGGGGCGGACCAGCGACTCAGAAGACAGCGTGGCCACGATCTGGGGACGCAGCTCATCAGCATCCAGCTCGCTGGCCAGCTGGTCAAGGTGTCCAGCCACGCGCGGATCTTGTTCGAAAGGAATGTATCCATACTGTTCTGAGCCCAGCCACTCCACGTGGCTGATATCGGCGGAGAACACCGAACCGTTGTCGAGTTTGCGTTCATCAACCAGGCTGGCGTCTTCGAAGAATTCAGGTCGCAGGCCCACCAAGACGATATCGCGACCAGATGCTGCCTGGCGCAGTCGTTCGGTTGCCGGGATATCGGCCACCGGCGAGGACAGCACCGGACCATCCTCTGTATCTTTCAGCGTGGCAGGTAAGAAGTTCATGGACGGGGAACCGATGAATCCGGCTACGAAGAGGTTCAGCGGTTGTTCATAGAGCTCACGGGGCGAGCCCACCTGCTGAAGTTCACCTTTTTTCAACACCGCGACCCGATCGCCCAGGGTCATCGCTTCGGTCTGGTCGTGAGTGACGTAGACCGAAGTCACTCCGAGGCGCCGCTGGAGCTGAGAGATTTCAGCCCGCATCTGACCACGCAACTTCGCATCGAGGTTTGACAGTGGCTCGTCAAACAGGAACGCGTCGGCATCCCGGACGATAGCGCGCCCCATGGCCACGCGCTGACGCTGACCGCCGGAGAGGTTGGCGGGCTTGCGCTCCAAATGTTCGGTAAGCTCCAAAAGTTTAGCGGCCTCCGTGACTTTTTCGGTCACCTCAGCATCGCTGGCTTTAGCCAGACGAAGGGGGAAAGCAATATTCTCGAAGACGCTCAGATGCGGATAGAGCGCATAATTCTGGAACACCATGGCCAGGTTGCGGTCTTTGGGCGCATCTTCATTGACGCGCTGGCCGTCGATGTACAGGTCGCCGGCGGTGATGTCTTCCAATCCCACGATCATGCGCAACAAGGTCGACTTGCCGCAACCGGATGGACCGACAAGGATCACGAATTCTCCGTCCGAGATCTCCAAAGAGACGCCTTTAATGGCGGGGAATCCGTCGTCGTAGTGTTTGACTATCTGGTCCAGAGTAATCGATGCCATGATCCTGCTGGTGTCCTATCTATTGGTTGGATGTTCTGTCATGCTACCGCCGGGGCCGGCGCTGGACTAGCCCTTCACCGCACCGCTGGTCAGGCCCGAGACAATCTGGCGTTGGAAGAGCACCACGATAATAATGATCGGAATGGTGACCACTATCGCTGCGGCGGAGATCGCACCAGTGGGGTCCTCGAACTGGGAGGCGCCCGAGAAGAAGGCGAGCGCCGCCGGTACGGTACGAGCAGATTCGGTCGAGGTCAAGGACATGCCGTAGACGAAATCGTTCCAGGCGATAAAGAACGCGATGATCGCGGTGGTGAACACTCCGGGGGCAGCCAACGGCACGATGACTTTGCGGAAGGCCTGGAATGGGGTGGCGCCATCGACCTGGGCGGCTTTTTCCAGCTCCCAGGGGATCTGCTGAAAGAACGCCGCAAGTGTCCAGATTGAGATCGGGAGCGTCAGCGACAGGTAGGGAATAATCAACCCGAGCCAAGTGTCGTAGAGACCGACGGTCCGCCACATATTGAATAGTGGTGTGACCAAAGAGATCACCGGGAACATCGAGACCATCAGGGACACCCCGAGCACAATCCTTTTGCCGGGAAATTCCAGTCGCGCGATGGCATAGGCGGCGATAGTGGCTAACACGACGGCGATCGCGGTGGCGATCACCGAAATGCCGATGGAGTTCCACAAGGCGGAGAGGAAGAGCTCACGGGAGTCACCCACGATGATTTCTTCGTAGTTGACCAGGGATAAGTTGGTGGGCAGGAAATTGCGGTTGGACAAATCCGCCGGGGTCTTAAAGCTGGTGGCCAAGATCGAGGCGACCGGGAACAGGCACCATAGGGTGACAAATCCAACCAGCACGATCCAACCGACCTTGATCCATAAACCGCGACGTTTGGCTTTCTCCGCGGTGGCCTCCATGGAAGTAGCCTCACCAGTGCTGCGAACCGTGGTGCTCATTTCTTGGATCCTCCTTGACCGGTCAGATCGACTTTGAAGATCTTAATAGAGACCAAGGCAATCAGTGCAACTGCCAAGAACAGCAGCACCGAGACAGCAGATCCCAAACCAATTTCGAGTCGTCCGATCGACGTGCGATAAGCCAACAGACTGAGCACCTCGGTGCCGTAGGCGCCCTGCGTCATGATGAAGACCGCGTCGAAGATGCGGAAGGCATCCAGCGCGCGGAACAGCACGGCCACCATGATGGAAGCCTTCATATTGGGGATGATGACTCGCCAGAGTCGCTGGAACCAATTGGCGCCGTCAACCGCAGCAGCTTCCTCCAGTTCCTGAGGCACCTGGGCAAGCCCGGCCAAGAGCAGCAGCGATATGAACGGCGTGGTTTTCCAGATTTCGGACAACATGATCACTGTGAGTGCGGTACCGGCCTGGGCAAACCAGTTCAGGTTTTCATCGACTCCAGGCAGAAAGTCCAGCCACGAGTTCATGTATCCCGAGTCGGAGGAGAACATGTAGTACCAGGCGTAGGCCGACACTACGGTAACCAGCCCATAAGGAATCAGAATCACGGTGCGGACGAAACCACGGGTCCCGCGTATGGCCTTATGCATCACCAGTGCGAGCGCGAAGCCCAATACCAACTCCACCAACACTGTCACCACCGTGATCAGTACGGTGACTCCTAGGTCCCGCCAGAACACCGCATCGGTAAGCACTGTGGCATAGTTACCCAATCCGACGAAGGCACGGTCATCGGGTGCGGTCAGACGGTAGGAGAACAGCGAGTCCCACACCGCTTGGAGCAACGGGTAGAAGATCACCAGCACCATGATGAAGAAAGCCGGTCCGGCCAAGAACCATCCGAGACGGGCTTCGGATTTTGAGCGTTGGGACCGTTTCTGTTTCCCTGGTGCCGGCGCGTTTGTCGTCGGCCGGCCGGGTTCTGGGGTTTGTTGAGTAGGAGTAGCTGAGCTCACAATAACGCCTCGCCTCGAAGTACTTCGGTGATGAAGTTCCCGGTACGTCCCGCGGTCTCTTCGCTCACCTCAGACGGTGGTGTGAATTCTTGCTGGATGGCGGTCGAGACCTCGTTGTAGTACGGGGTCTGTGGACGTGGGGCTGCGATGTCCAGAGAATCCCGAATGGCGTCTTTCATCGGGTACTGTTCATCGATGCCCGGATAGTCATAAGCCGACGCCGAGGCCGGCGGGTTGCCGTTGCTGATGAAGTATTCGGCTTGGTTCTCGGGACTCACGATGCACTCAATGGCGTCCCAAGCCAACTCTTGGTGTTCTGATTCGGCACCTACACCGAGGTTGATGCCTCCGGTGGGTGGGGCGGCTTGCTGATCAGCGAAGGTGCGCGGGTATGTGGTCCAACCAATATCGTCGAGTAAGGACTCGTCGAACTGGCCTTCTTCCACTGCAGACTGGGTGGCCGGCCAGATAAACGGCCAGTTGACCATGAAGGAGCCACGGTCTTGCTGAAAGACCAACATGGCTTCGTTCTCGGCTTGGGTTGGTAGCCCAGGGCTCCCCAGGCCTTCGGACCCGATCGTGCCGACGATCTCGGCAGCCTTGCGACCTGCCTCAGAGTCCAGACCAATTTCCGTATCTTCCACCGAAGCTTCAGGGTTCTCCACGATCTGTTCACCACCGGATTCCATCATGGCGTTGACCCAGACCGTCATCGACTCGGCTTGTGCGCCGTGGACTGCTAGGAATTTGTCCTGATCACGAGCCACCTCGATGAGTTGATCCCAGGTGACCGGTTCATCCATGTCCAGTCCGGCTTCTTCAACCACGGATTTGCGGTACCACAGCAGCTGGGTGTTGGCCCAGAATGGGACGCCCATGAGCTGGTCTTTCCACGTCGCGCCTTCCAGCGCACCGTCGAGGGTATCGTGGGTGGTTCGCTCGGCCACGTCATCTGGTACCGGAGCCAAGAACCCTGGTTCGGACAACTCAGGCAGATACGGCGGGTCCAGACTCATGATGTCCATGGTGGAGTCGCCGGCGGCCAGCCGTCGGGTGAGTTGCTCGCGTTGCGAAGAGGCATCACGCGGTAGCATCGAGGTTTCGATTTGGTAGGCGCCGTTAGCTTCGGCGGTACACTGTTGGGCCAGTTCGGCCTGTCCGCCGTCATCGGGGTTGGTGTACCAGGTCAGCACCGGAGTTTCGTCTTGCGGACCGCATCCGGAAACCACGAGAGACAAGGCGGCACCCAGGCAAGCGAGGGTGCCCGCTCGGTGGCGCCGGGTGGACTGATGTGCCACAACAATCACTTCGCTTCACAATATCGGTGGTCCTCACGCCAGGTGACTCTGCCCAACGTTGACGACAGTTTATGATCTGACCCTAAGCCCGTCAGCGCCAAATATGAAGTATTTCCCACGCGCCATGTTGCTCGGTCGTTGTCAGAGAATTTTACCTTGTGTCCATATTGCTTTCCCGATCTGCACCCGGCAAGATCATCACATGGGCACTGAAATCGACTCGGACGAGTTTACCTATTCACAACGCTCGCGCTACCGCGAGCTTCTGGAGTCTTCTCTCACCGCATTGCGGGAGTATCTGGCAGAGCATTGTTTCGAAGATCAAAATCAGGTGGGTCTTGAACTTGAACTGAATCTGATCGACCAGCAGGGCCTGCCTGCTTTCGTCAACGAGGCCGTGCTGGCCGATCTTGACACGATCGACACTGGCGACGCTGATTTCGCTCCGGAACTAGGACGCTTCACCATCGAACTGAATCACCCGGTCTTAGAGATCGCCGGGACCGGACTCCAACAGCTCGAAGAATCTCTGCGGACCCACCTGAGAATGGCAGACCGCATAGCAGAAAACTACGATGCCCGGGTGGTCCCGGTGGGAATACTGCCCTCGCTGAGAGGCGAGGACATGATCGGTGAAGACTGGCTGTCAGCCGGCACCCGCTTCAAGGCCCTCAACCGGGCTGTGATGAGTGCCCGCGGGGAGGAACTACTCGTTGATATTCACGGCGAGGATCACTTGCAGTTCTATGCCCAAAATATTGCAATCGAGGCCGCCTGCACCTCGATGCAACTGCACATTGAGGTCACCGCAGATCTTTTCAGCGCGGTGTGGAACGCAGCCCAGGCCATCGCCGGACCTCAAATCGCCCTGGCGGCCAATTCGCCATTGTTTATAGGCACCCAGCTCTGGCACGAAACCCGGATTCCGGTCTTTCAACAAGCCGTCGATGATCGTGCCCCGGAATATGCCCGCCAGGGTGTGCGCCCCCGGGTGTGGTTCGGTGATGCTTGGGTGGATACCATTGACGAACTCTACGCCGAGAACCTAGCGTTTTTCCCTTCCTTACTGCCCGAGCAGTGGGATTCTGCGGACTCACACACAGCTCTCGGTGCGCCCAAGCTACATGAACTCAACCTACATAATGGCACCGTCTACCGGTGGAACCGACCCATTTATGATCCCGGTAGCGATACCCGGCCGGCCCACTTACGCGTGGAGAACCGGCTGTTGCCGGCCGGTCCGACCGCCACCGATATGGTTGCTAATACCGCTTTTTTCTTTGGTGTCGTCCGGTCCCTGGTCGACAGTGAAAACAACCCCTGGGAGCGTATGTCCTTTGCCGCGGCCCGGTCGAATTTCTATGCGTGTGCCAAACACGGGCTGGCTGCCTGGGTGTACTGGCCGGGCTACGGTGAGCTACCGGTCACCGAACTACTGGACCGCTATCTCATTCCCCTGGCTACCGAGGGTCTGCAACTGCTCAACGTCGAATCAGGAGTCGCCGATCGACTCTTCAAGGTCCTCACCGGTCGGATACGGTCCGGCCAAACTGGTGCGGTCTGGCAGCTCAACGCACTGAAAGCTCTCGAGCAACGTACCCGCTCCCGTCCCGAGGCGCTGGCAGAATTGACCCGAATCTACGCCGATCACGTGGCTGGTTCACAACCGGTTCACACGTGGGACCCGGCCTAAGTCGACCAATTGGTCCACCGGTGCGGCGGATTCGATCTGTATGTCGCCCACCCCAGACAGAGCGGAGCCTGATATGCAACGATAGAATCATGACACAGCACAGTAGCGCGCAGACGACAGATCGCCTGTTGATCTTGCCCAGTGACGAGGACCGACGCGGTACCCGGTACGACCAGGCGCACCGGGTCACCGAGCAGTTGGCCCATGAGCACGGCATCCCGCGAGTCGAGCAGGCCGAGGGCACCGCGACGCTACTGGTCATTGTCCAAACCATTTCGCCGACGACATTACGCACCGCGCTGGAGCAGAACCCGCACCTTCGCTGGGTCCAATTCCCCTTCGCCGGAATCGAGCCACTTTTACCGGTGATTCGTCAGGCCCCCGAGATCACCTACACCTCGGCGGCCGGTAGCTACGCCCCACCGGTGGCCGAGCATGGTTTGGCGCTAACCTTGGCATTATTGCGCCACCTGCCCGAACGCCTTCGTGCCACTAGCTGGGGCCAGCCCAAAGGAACCACCTTGGACGGTTGCCATATCGCCATTATCGGTGGTGGTGGCATCGGCCGAGAACTCGTGCGATTATTCTCCACCTGGGATACGAAGATCACTGTGGTGCGCCGGACCGAAGCCGAGGTCCCAGGCGCCTACCGGACTTTGACTCAACAGCATCTGCACGAGGCCATCACCGACGCTGACGTCGTCGTCCTGGCAGCTGCTGCCACAGATCAAACCGCCGGGATGTTCTCGGCCCGAGAGTTTGCTGTCATGAAGTCCTCAGCGGTGCTGGTCAATGTGGCGCGCGGGAGCCTGGTCGTCACCGACGATCTACTCAAGGCCCTGACAACCGGGGAGATTTCGGCTGCCGGCCTGGATGTCACCGACCCGGAGCCACTCCCCGATGGCCACCCGCTGTGGTCAACACCCAACGTGATCATCACCCCACACTCGGCCGATACCGCAGAAATGTGCATTCCGCTGTTGGACGAGCGGATCCAGCACAATCTCATCGAAGCTCTACGCCATCGTGACCTGGCTGAGGCCGACCTGCAGGGGCGGGTCGACCTCGACGCGGGTTACTAAGTTCTCTCCCCGCCCCCGATCCCATCTTCGCCCATTTACTCGACGAGGCCCGCGCGTGATGCGCGGGAGAAAGAAGTCTGTCGCTCATCATGCGTTCTCCTCTGCAGGATTATTTGGAGCAGCTCGTCACCGACTTGCGTCCGATGCGCCATGGCGCGGTCAATCCCGTAACCGAATCAGTGGCCAACCCAAATCCAGACCATCTCAGCATCACGCTGACCACGGTCAACGGCCAACAGTACTCGGCCGGCGATGTGGATCAGCGCTTCGCCATCCAGTCCATCGCCAAGGTCTTTGCCTACGCGCTGGCCCTGGACGATTTGGGCCCCCAGAAAGTCGGGGAAAAGGTCGATGTGGAACCCTCCGGGGACTCGTTCAACGAAATCTCTCTGCAGTCCGGGACGGGACGCCCAGATAATCCCATGATTAATGCCGGGGCGATCGCCACCGTCGGGCTGATTAAAGGTCGCGGTGGTCGTAATCGCATCGGACGTCTCATGCACGCGTTCGAGGAAGCCTCAGCCGGATGCGACCGGGAACTGAAGATCATGGAGCAGATTTATCGGGCGGAGAATAAGCATGGCCACCGTAACCGGGCACTGGCCTGGTTACTACGTTCCTTCGACATCATCGAATCAGACCCCGAACCCATCGTGGACGACTATTTCCGGCAATGTGCAGTCGGACTCACCAGTGCTGAGCTGTCCATGATGGCCGCTACCCTGGCACGACGCGGTGAAAACCCGGTCACCGGCCGTCAGGTCTTCACGCCTGAAACAGTACGTCAGGTGGTGTCGGTCATGAACACGTGCGGTATGTACGATTCGGCCGGTAACTGGGCCATTGACGTGGGACTGCCAGCAAAGTCCGGGGTTGATGGAGGCATCATGGTGGTGCTTCCCGGACAGCTGGGCATCGGGGTGTTCTCTCCCCCACTGGACGAACACGGCACCTCAGTGCGCGGGGCCGCCGCCATTGCACGGATCACCAGTGATCTGGGCCTGCACTACGCCGATGCCCCACCACTGGGCCGGTCTACCCTGCGTGCCCACTACTCCCTGGCCGATGCTTTCTCAGGTGTCATCCGCTCCACCGACCTGTCCCGGGCGGTTTCAGCCTATGGCCACCGATGCCAGATTTTGGAAATCTCTGGCGATCTGGGCTTTGCCGAAACCGAAGCATTGCAACGTAGCATCGTGGAATTCGACGACGACGTCTCGACCATCATGATCGATCTCAACGGGATCGATGAGTTCGGTCGTTCCGCGATACGCGTCTTGGCCTCCCTGGCTTCCAAGCTCAATGCAGATAACCGAGACCTGGCAATTATCGATCACGAAGACCGGCTGGTGGATCATATTATGGACTTCGTCAACAGCACCGAGGGGCTGGACGTCGAAGACCCACGGGAGAAGGCCAAGGCTGCCTCGGAAGGCGAGTTGGTACTCTCCGATGGCCCCCGGTCCGCATCCTCGAACGCCGAAGTTCAGGGCACTTTCCGCCTGTTCGAGAACCGTGCGGCAGCGCTGGAATGGGCCGAACACCGACTGGCGCAACGGTACGCACAGGACAATCTGCCCGCTTCGAGCGAAGAACCAGAATCAGCTCCGTTATTCGAGTTCCTCGACGATCGCGACGTGGATGTGCTGGCTGCGATCATGGAACGGCGCAAATACAAAGCCGGGGAGATTATCCGCCGTGCCGGCCAGCCTTTCGGCGGCATCTACTTCATCCGCTCCGGACGGGTAGAAACCACCTCCCACGGTTCCGGTGGGGCTCGGTATCGGCAGACCTATCTCTCCCCCGGTACCACTTTCGGGGAGATCGCCCTGGGTCGTAGCGGGCGTCAGGTCTCCACGATTCGTGCCGTGGACGATGTGGTGTGTTTGGTGCTCACCGCCCAGATGATCGCATCGGTGGAAGAAACCGATCCGAACCTGGCGATCAAGCTGTGGACCGCTTTGACACGTGAGGCCTACACGGTACTGGAACAGTCAGCCCGCGAGGCCGGCGCTCGTGAGGAATTCGCTGACTAGCGCCGGCAACGTACTCGGCGCCAGGCCACCGACCCACCATCGGCCGGTGCCCGCTTTGAAAGCAGGAACCGGCCGATTCTGACCCGGGTCGTCAATTTTTTAGCGCTGGTCGAGGCTGGAGATAATGCTGTTGAGCGTTTCGGAGGGACGCATAGCAGCAGAAATCTTCTCCACCGAGGGGTAGTAGTACCCGGCGATATCCACCGGCTCACCCTGGACGCTATTGAGTTCTTCCATAATCTGGTCTTCTTTGGCCCGTAGCTGGGAAGCGACATCCTTCATGGCATCAGCCAGCGGCTGGTCATCGGTCTGGGCTGCCAGTTCTTCAGCCCAGTACAGCGCCAGATAGAAGTGGGAGCCACGGTTGTCAATCTCCCCGGCTCGACGGGACGGGGAACGCCCTTCTTCCAAGAAGGTACCGGTGGCGGCATCCAGAGTATCGCCGAGCACCTGGGCGCGGGAGTTGTCGAAGGACTGGGCCAGGTGTTCGAAGGAGACGGCCAGGGCCAAGAATTCACCCAGTGAATCCCAGCGCAGGTGGTTTTCTTCCACGAACTGTTGGACGTGCTTGGGAGCCGATCCGCCGGCACCGGTCTCGAAGAGCCCACCACCATTAATCAGTGGAACAATCGAGAGCATCTTCGCCGAGGTGCCCAGCTCCAGGATGGGAAACAGGTCGGTGAGGTAGTCGCGTAGCACGTTACCGGTTACCGAAATGGTGTCTTCACCGGCACGGATCCGCTCCAGGGTGAACCGCGTGGCCTCTTCGGGTGCCAGGATGCGCAAATCCAGTCCGTCGGTGTCATTTTCGGGTAGGTACTCTTTGACTTTGGCAATCAGCTGTGCATCGTGAGCGCGCTCAGCGTCCAACCAGAAGACCGCCGGAGTCTTCGAGGCCCGGGCGCGGGTGACTGCAAGCTTAACCCAGTTGCGCACCGGGATGTCCTTGGTCTGGCAGGCCCGCCAGATGTCATGTGCTTCCACCTGGTGGCTTGTTAATACATCCCCGTCCGAGTTGATGATCTCCACGATGCCGGGCGTGTCCTGGATAAAGGTCTTGTCGTGAGAGCCGTACTCTTCAGCCTTCTGTGCCATCAGCCCCACATTGGGCACGGTGCCCATGGTGGTCGGATCGTAGGCGCCGTTGGCACGGCAGTCGTCAATCACGGTCTGGTAAACGCCAGCATAGGAGGAATCCGGGATCACAGCCAAGGTGTCCTGGGTTTCGTCGTTCTTATTCCACATCTGGCCGCCGGTGCGAATCATCGCCGGCATGGAGGCATCAATGATCACATCCGAGGGCACGTGGAGATTGGTGATGCCCCTATGCGAATTGACCATGGCCAAATCCGGGCCGTTGGCGTAGCCATCAGCAATCGCCTGTTTGATGCCTTCAGCGGTCTGGTCGTCCAGCTGGTCCAGACCGTTTTCGATCGAGGCCAGCCCGTTGGTGGCCGATAGCCCGGCAGCGGCCAGCTGGTCACCATATTTTTCAAACAACTCCGGGAAGTAGGCCTTAACCACGTGGGAGAAGATCACCGGGTCGGAGACCTTCATCATGGTGGCTTTCAGGTGAGCGGAGAACAGCACGCCCTGCTCTTTGGCTTTGGCAACCTGTTCTGCCAAAAAGTCATCCAGGGCACGGGCCGACATGAAGGTGGCATCCACGATCTCGCCCTTGAGGACTTTGAGCTCGTCTTTCAGGATGGTGACATTGCCGTCAGCGTCGGTATGCCGAATGGTGAGCACATCGTCGGAATCCATGGTCACCGATTGCTCATTGGAGACGAAGTCATGGTCGTGCATGGTGGCCACGTTGGTCTGGGAGTCCGCAGACCACTCCCCCATGGAATGCGGATGCTTCTTGGCGAAGTTTTTGACCGCCCGCGGGGCGCGACGGTCCGAATTTCCTTCGCGCAGCACCGGGTTAACCGCCGACCCTTTGACCGAGTCATAGCGGGCCCGAGCATCCTTCTGTTCCTCGGTGGCAGGCTCGTCAGGGTAGTCCGGCAACTCGTAGCCGGCTTGTTGCAGTTCTTTGATGGTGGCCACCAGCTGCGGGACGGAGGCGGAGATATTAGGAAGCTTGATGACGTTTGCTTCGGGTTCTTTGACCAATTCACCCAGTTCGCCCAACGCATCATTGGTGCGCTGTTCCTCGGGCAGGACGTCGTTGAAAGCAGCCAGCACACGTCCGGCCAGGGAGATATCGCGCGTCTCCAGCTCAACACCGGCGGTGGATGCAAAAGCTCTCACGATCGGCAACAGCGATGCTGTGGCGAGCATGGGGGCCTCATCGGTGTGAGTATAGATAATCTTGGACATGGGTGTACCAATCTCCTCGTGGATGCTCATCCGTCTCGGATTTCTCATGGGTGCGCCCTAAGGCACACCGACCAACGGTGCGAACACCGTCGACCAACACAGGTTCTTTCTTAATCTACCGGAGTCATGGGTCGATAGGTAAAGGCAGTTGCCGGCAGATCTGGCGCAGAGCTTAGAGCCCCAGAACGGACTGGGCGACCATGAAGTAGATGATCAGCCCCAGAGCGTCCACCACCGTGGAGATAAATGGGTTGGAGAACACCGCCGGGTCCACACCGATCTTGGACGCGATGAGCGGCATCATCGAGCCCACCGTAGCAGCCACCGTGCAGATCGCCAGCAGTGTCAGTCCGATCACTGTGCCAATATCCCACCCGAAGATCAGTCCGGTAATCACAAACCCGAGGACACCTAAACAGGCGCCCAGGGTGCAACCCACCAGTGCTTCCCGCCCGATGACCCGCCAGACGTCTCGGGGCGTCACTTGGCCCAGGGCGATGGCACGGGTAACGGTGGTGGCCGCCTGGTTACCGGTATTTCCACCGGTACCGGTCAGCAACGGAATGAACAAGGTCAGCACCACCATGACCGCAAGCATCTCTTCAAAGACCTGCAATACCTGCACGGTCAGTGTTGCCCCGATCGCCAGCACCAGCAGCCAGACGATGCGGGACTTGACCAATTGCATGATCGAAGTGGTCAGATACGGCTGGCCCAGGGGTTCGGCACCACCGGAACGATAGGTATCTTCGGACTCTTCTTCTTCCAGAATACGCTGGGCATCATCAACCAGCAGCATACCGATGAGCCGTTCGGCGTCGTCGACCACAGGCACCGCTTGAACTCGGTGGTGCACGGCCATCCGCGCGGCCACTTCGGCTTCTTCGGTCGCATTGACCGTATCGGTGTCGTGCATGATGTCGCGGACCAAGGTATCCGGCTCAGCCCGCACGAGGCGGGTCAGGTCGACCAAGCCCAGGACCTTGTGCGTGGAGGAGGCGACCGGCAGGGTGGCGAGCTCATTTTCATCGTCGGCGTCGACGTCAGCGGCTCGCACGGCTTGCAGGGCTTCGGTGGCAGTCATGTGGGCACTGAGCTCGACCGTGATGGGGGTCAGGCGTCGACCCACCGCGTCTTCGGGGTACCCGAGCACGCGCCCGGCTTGATTACGATCGGCAGCCGAGAGTCCGGACAGCAACCGTTGGGCGACCTCGGCGGGCACCTCATCGAGTAGCCGAGCCTGGGAGGTCGATTCCAGTTCGCCGAAAATTTCCTGCACCCGGCTGGTTTGCAACCCGTCAATGAGATCCGACTGCAACTGCGGTTCCATGGTCTCAAACACGGTCACGGCCGCGTCTTTATCCAGCAGGCGGAAGGCCACCGGCAACATCGTGCGAGAGGTCCGGTCCAGGAACCGCTCCAGATCAGAGGGGCGTAACCGTCGTAGCTCGACGGTGGCTTCAGCCAGCCGATCTTCTTTGAGGTGGTCTTGGATGGACTCTTCCAGTGCCTCCACGTCGTAGATCGTGGTCTGCTGTTTCGACATGATCCCGCCTCCAGTTCCCCAGATCAGGCCACGACCGGCCACCGTCCGGACCGGGAGTGCGGCCCAGGGTGGAGTCGTTGCAAACGCGCCGGCACCGTAGGGACACAGCAACACCTGAGCTCAACGTCGGTCAACACCGTGAAGGAGTCACGGTGACCCCGGAGACGCCGGTGGCTACGCGGGATTATCTGAAAGAGCTGAGTGATGAGGCTGTGTCGCTCAGGCGCTGGCTGAACGGTCACTAACACTAGCCGACCGCAGAGACCAACTTCAAACTTTGCCAGCCTGCGGTCAGTTGGCACCACCTGAATGATTACAGCCGTGCTTAGCCGTGGTAGAAGTGTCGGGAATGGGTCAGGTACATCGTGATCCCCGCCTGGCGCGCTGTGGCGATAACGTCCTCGTCTCGGATGGAGCCACCGGGTTGTACCACGGCACGCACCCCAGCATCGATGAGGATTTGGAGCCCGTCGGGGAAGGGAAAGAACGCATCCGAGGCTGCTACCGAACCGCGAGCGCGCACCGGGGCCTGCTCGGTCGAGGTCGGGTTGCTAGCGCCTCCGACCGATCTCACCTGATCGTTGGTGCCGGTCTGTTGAGCACCGGTGGTTGCCATACCGAGGGTGTTGGCACGTTCGATGGCTAACCGGCAGGAGTCCAGGCGGTTAACCTGGCCCATCCCGATACCCACGGCTGCCTGCTGATGGGCCAACAAAATGGCGTTGGATTTAGCCGCGCGCACGGCTTTCCAAGCAAAAGCCAGATCTGCCAGGGTGGTTTCATCGGCGGGCTCGCCCGAAACCAGTTCCCAGTCGGCAGGGTTGTCGCCCTGAGACTGGAAGGTGTCGGCGACCTGTAACAACATGCCCCCGGAGACCTGCTTATACTCCACGCAGTCGCGGTGAAAGCCTGCGGGCAATTCGAGCAGGCGCAGGTTCTTCTTCGCCGAGAGGATCTCAACCGCCTCGGCCGAGAAACTGGGGGCCACCATCACTTCGGTAAAAATGTCCTTGACCTGGGTGGCGAACGTCGCGGTGATCTCACGGTTCGCCGCGATCACTCCCCCGAAAGCAGAAACCGGGTCCGTGGCGTGAGCTTTAGCGTGAGCATCAGCGATCGGGTCGGTGGCATGTGCATCCCCGACGGCCAGACCGCAGGGGTTGGCGTGCTTAATGATGGCCACGGCCGGATCGCTGAAGTCGAACGCGGCGCGCACCGCGGCGTCGGCATCCACATAGTTGTTGTAGCTCATCGGCTTGCCATGCAGCAGCTGCGCTTGGGCGATACCGGTACTGGCCCCATCCTCGACATACAGGGCAGCGGGCTGGTGGGGATTTTCACCATAGCGCAACGATTCGGCACGGCTCAGCGATACCCCTACGTAGGGCGGAAGCTGGCTGACGGTGGATTCCTGCTCGGGAGCTTCACCGAATTGCGCGGCAGTCCAGGCCGCCACCGCGTTGTCGTAAGCGGCAGTATGCGCAAAAGCCAACGAGGCCAGTCGCTTGCGAGTGGCCAAGTCGAAACCACCCTGCTGGGCTGCGGTGACAACGTCTTGATAGGAGCGCGGGTCGACGACCACCGCGATAGAGGGGTGGTTCTTCGCTGCCGCCCGAACCATGGAGGGCCCACCGATGTCGATCTTTTCAATCACGTCGTCTTCCCCCGCGCCAGAAGCAACGGTTTCGACGAAGGGATAGAGGTTGACGATGACCAGGTCAAAAGGTTCGATGTGGTGTTCGTCCAGCTGGGCCCGGTGCGATTCCAGGCGGCGATCAGCCAGAATGCCGGCGTGAATTCGCGGGTGCAGAGTTTTCACCCGCCCGTCAAGCACTTCGGGGAACCCGGTAATATCTGCGACCTCGGTAACATCCACCCCAGTGGACGCAATGGTTTTGGCAGTCGACCCGGTCGAGACAATCTGCACACCGGCATCAGCTAGACCGCGAGCTAGATCCTGAAGACCGGTTTTGTCGTAAACCGAAATCAGTGCACGTTTGAACGGGATTTTATCTGTGGATTCTGCCACGCCAGCTACTCCTACCATCGGTTCGCGGTCACTCGAAAATACATTGGGCGTGAACGGGCCAGCGCTCCATTCACAGTTCAAGTCTAGTCTGGACTCGAGTGTTCTTTTGATGCCTCAGTAGCGTCCGCACCGGCGCGTCCCCGTCGCTTCTGGGCAAATTGTTCGGCCAGTTCCAGCGCCGTGTGCCCCGCAGCCACGGCGGCCAGGGTGTCAATCAGCATGTCTCGTTCGACGACTTTGATGCGTTCGTGCAGACTGTCCTGGTCATCATCTGCGGTGACCTCGACCTCAGTCTGAGCAATGATCGGGCCGGTGTCCACCCCGGCATCCACCAGGTGCACGGTGGCACCGGTGGTGGTGACCCCGGCCTGTAGAGCGTCCCGGACCGCGTGGGCTCCGGGAAAGCTCGGTAGTAACGCCGGATGAGTGTTGATAAATCGACCGTGGTAGGCCCGGACAAATTCTTCACCGACCACCCGCATCAGACCAGAAGAGACAACCAGGTCGGGTGCATAGCTATCCACCACAGTCAGTAGCGCCTTCGTCCACTCGGTGCGGTTGTGATAATTGGCCCAGTCCACCACGAAGGTCTCCAACTTGGCCGCATCTGCACGATGCAGACCGTAGGCCTCGGCGGTATCGGACCCCACCGCAACGATCTCGATCGCCAGGCGCCCGGCCTGAACCGCGTCGAGCACGGCTTGAAAGTTGGAACCGGAGCCAGATAGCAATACAACAACGCGCATAGTATGGGGGATCCTTCCGCCAGAGGTGAGCTAGATGCGAGCCAGACGATCATGACCGGCCTTAACTCTAACGCGAGGCCCGACGCAAAGAGTGGCTACCTCTGGCTAGGATGGTGTTCTGGACATCACCCCAACGACGGAATAGAGGACCACCACGATCGTGTCGAATAAGACCTCGGCCTCATCGACCAGTTCTCGCACCGGATCGCTGAGTCAGCTGGTGCTCTGGTTGTTGGCCGCGTTGATCGCCACCTACGCCGGGTCGGCGTTACCTCTGCCGTATAAAGTCGTCACCCCGATCTTTGGGATTGCTGGTGTCGTGGTTGCGGTCGTGTTATTCCGAGGTGCCACTCAGGTCAAAACCACCATGCTGACCTGGTTAGCAGGCACTGCCGGAGCACTGGGTTGTGTCCTGTTTACCGCCATTGCGGTTGCGCAGATGATCTTGTGGGCCCCCACCCAGGACTATGAACAATGCTTGCACTCGGCGATCACCCACACTGCGGTCAGTGAGTGCGATCAGCAATACTCCGATGTCCTCCATCAGCTCAGACTGACTGAGTAGTAGCACTCAGTCGGGGTCAGCCGATCCTGACGTGACCGTTGGCTGGGTCTGGTCCTTCGTACTGGAGTACAGCGGAGCGTCAACCAGCGGAGCCAGCACATAGCCCAGCATGGCCCCGACCCCAACTTCGCCGCCCAGGGTCAACCCGCTGAGCCATGCGGTGGGGCCGACCTCGTCAAATTTGCCGAAGCCCCAGGACCCTGAGGACAGCCACCATACCAACATCATGACCACCGCAACGATCGCAGCCAAGATGACCCCAGTCGTCAGGGTGGCCAGCGCGGGCGCGACGATGGGGTGGCCAACCCGTTGAGTGATCCAATCTTCTACGTGATTTTCCCCGTCACGGAAGAGCCACACACCGGCGACGATGCCGCAGGCCACCGGGATCAACAGCACCCACCACGTATCGGCCAAGGAAGACTCCGGTGGAATGGCAGCCAGTAACGGTATCGCCGGTTGAGGGCCCAGAATCGTTCCGGCTGGGGCGATCAGTGAGCCGGTGCCCAAGCTGAATCCAATACCGGTCATCCACGACAACACCCACAGCACCAGGTTCGGTAACAGCGCCGCCTGCAACAGGGTCAGCGCCAGGCCACCCCATATTCCGGTACCTAAACGTTGATAGACCTCGGTAATCGGCGCCCACTGCACTCCGATGAGCACGACGGTCAGTACTGCCGCGCTGGCCACTGCGGCCAGGATTCCCACGGTGGCAGCTTTGACCATCGAGGCCAGGAAGCTCAACATCCAGCGCACCTGCTGGGAACGGGCACTCATCCAGGTGCCGATCGCCTCGGTACCCAGAAAACGCCAGCTACCGTAGCGTCGGCGCAACCCGAGCACAATACCGAGTCCAAAGATCCCAAGGGGTGCCAGCACGCCCGCCGGGGGAACGTGGATGCGCTCAACAGAAATCAGTGAGGAAAGCCCAAAAGCGAACAGCCCGTAGGCCAGTACCGCGGGGATCAGTGCCTGCCAGAGTTTGCGAGCCTCGCTGGCTCGAGCCAGTCGGTGCCCGACGCGCGTGGTGAGATACAGCAGGATCGCGGTCAGGCCCAGGGGGAGGAACCACAGAGTTCCCGACATGATCTCTTCGGTCCCAGGTTGGGGAACCGTCAGTGCTACCGGGGTTCCTTGACCGGCCAGCCACAACACGCCGGCAAGCTGTCCCACCGCCAGTAGATCCATATTGGCCCAGGCTCCAAAGAGCCACATCCCAATCAGGAGCACGGCAAGCCCGGCAATACCCATCAGAGCTGCAGCACAGGATTCGATCACGCCTTGAAGCCACAACGGCATCGGCAGGGGACGAACCCCACGGGAAGGCTGGGGGGAAGTTTTGTCTGGCACATTCCCTATGGTGCCATTATCGACGCTCGATCTGGGGATTTACTGTCTCGGAGCGAAAGACTTCCGAACCCGCTGAAGGTAAATGTTGCGAGATAATGGCAACTGGTATTTTCCTTTGTCGCCTCAAGGTGTTATGGTGATACGTGGTAGACAACGGCTGTCTCCCCGAGAGGGTGCAGCCGTACCCTACTTTCGGAGGCAGCCTCACCGAATGATCTATGACTCCAAAGATAAAAGAGGTTGCCTGATATGGATGCAGCATTAGAGAAAGTCCACGAAGAAGTTCTCCGTCGCAATCCCGGCGAATCGGAATTCCACCAGGCGGTCACCGAGATCTTCGAGACGCTGTCCCCGGTAATGAAGCGCCATCCCGAATACGCCGAACAATCCATTTTGCAGCGGATGTGTGAGCCTGAGCGCCAGATTATTTTCCGGGTACCGTGGCTCGACGATGAAGGCAACGTCCACATCAACCGTGGCTTTCGGGTGGAATTCAACTCCGCACTCGGCCCTTATAAAGGCGGTCTGCGTTTCCACCCCTCGCTGTATCTAGGAATCGTGAAATTCCTCGGCTTTGAGCAAATCTTCAAGAACGCATTGACCGGTATGCCGATCGGCGGCGGTAAGGGCGGATCTGACTTCAATCCGGCCGGACGTAGCGAGGATGAAATCATGCGCTTCTGCCAATCGTTCATGACCGAGCTGTACCGACACATCGGTGAGTACACCGACGTTCCTGCCGGAGACATCGGTGTCGGTGGCCGTGAGATCGGCTATCTGTTCGGCCAATACAAGCGCATCACCAATAAGTGGGAGGCCGGCACGTTGACCGGTAAGGGCATCTCCTGGGGTGGTTCTTTGGCCCGTACCGAGGCTACCGGGTACGGCGCGGTGATGTTCACCGATTCGATGTTGCACACCAAGAACCAGTCCATGGATGGCCAAACCGTTGCGGTTTCCGGTTCGGGCAACGTGGCCATTTACGCCATCCAGAAGGCCACCCAGTTGGGAGCCACCGTGGTGACTGCCTCGGATTCTTCCGGCTACGTTCATGACCCTGACGGCATTGACCTGGATCTGTTGCGCCAGATCAAGGAAGTTGAGCGTGGCCGGATTTCAGACTACGCCGACCGCCGCGGTGGCAAGGCCACCTATCAATCCTCTGGCTCGGTGTGGGATGTTCCGGTCACCGTCGCTCTACCGTGCGCTACCCAGAATGAGCTAACCGAAGAGAATGCCAAGACCCTGATTAAAAACGGCGTGGTGGCTCTGGCTGAGGGGGCGAATATGCCATGTACTCACGACGCCGCCGCAGCTTTCAAAGAAGCTGGAGTATTGTTCGGGCCGGGAAAGGCTGCCAATGCCGGCGGTGTGGCTACTTCGGCTTTGGAAATGCAACAGAACGCGGTGCGCGACAGCTGGAGCTTCAGCTACACTCACGACCGTCTCGAGCAGATCATGACAGATATTCACGATCGTTGCGTGGCTACTGCCGAGGATTTCGGCGTCCCCGGTGACTATGTGATGGGCGCTAATATCGCTGGCTTCACCAAGGTCGCCGACGCGATGCTGGCCCAAGGTGTTGTTTAAACTCGGCGAGCCCGTCCCATCCGGTCATGACCGGTACCACCGTCTCGGCGTCCCAGAGGCACCGGCGCGCTAACCGTGCAACCGCGCTTTCTGTTCATCATTGAGCCGCACTGGTCGTCCTGACTCGGCATCAACGAAGACCATGGTGGAGCTGGCGGTCACTGCCACCTCGGCAGTCACCGGGTCGATGAATTCATAGCCAACCTCGATCGCGGCGGCCTTCACCTTCGTGATTTGCAGACGGACCGGGACCGGTTGGCGCCGGTAGGGCAGTTGTCGCCGATATCTTACGGTGTGCTCGGAAATCAGGGTCAGCACGCCTTCGGGGACGGAACTAATCAAGTCAATCGGGGCCGCCACCTCCGGCTGGTCTTCGGATTCGGGAGCTCCAGTGCCCGAGGGAGTCCCGAAAGCCAGCACGCGGGCTTCTTCCATCAGACGCACGATTTGGACGTTATTGACGTGCCCATAGGCGTCCATATCGCCCCAGCGCAGGTGGATCTGCACGGTGGTGTTGACACCGTGGGAGCTGTTGGTTGATACCGGACTCATGGTGGTGGCCTCCTCGAATGTGTCTGCTGACCTAGCCCGCCCCTGGCTCATTAGTCTTCCCGTGGAATATCTTGGGTAAATCGCGGATAGTCTTGTTGTAGCTCAGCGACAGCCTTGGACTCATTTTGCTGAATGGATGCCGGCCAGGCCAACGGCGAGGCAGTTTCGGACTGGGGATCCAGGATACCTAAACGCTCTAGTTGCAATTCCAATGTGGCCCCATCAGGGCCGTATACCCACGGGATGCCCGGCGTCGAGTAACGGGTTTCTTCAGCCCGACCGCCAGCCAAGAGCGCTTCCGAAGGCGTCAGCTGACGGATCGCAATCGCGCGTACCTGGTGCGGATAGTCTCGGGCGAAATCGGCATAGATTTCGGGGTCGTGCTGCCCATCGTCACCGATCAAAATCCACGTAATATGCGGGAAGTCCTCGGCCAGTCGGCGCAACGCCGTAACCTTATGTTCCACACCGGAGCGGAACCAGCGGTGTTCGGTGGGCCCCCAGCTAGTCAGTAACAGTGGGCCGAACGGGTAGAGGTTACGCGCTAAGAACCGCGTGAGAGTTTGGGCGACGTTCCATGCCCCGGTAGAGACATAGAACACCGGGGACTTCGCTTCGGCTTCGACGATCCGGTTGAGTAGCACCGACATCCCCGGAGTGGGCGTTCTAGCGTGCTCGTCGAGAACGAAGGAGTTCCAGGCTGCCAACAACGGACGTGGTAGGGCGGTGACCACCACGGTGTCGTCGACGTCGCACATCACTCCGGAGCGGGCCTGATCGGAGATCACGAAAATATCGGCATTAGCGGAGTCACCGTCAGCTACATGAAGGGTGATCGACTGCCATCCCTCGCCGAGCGAGGCCGGTAACACTGTGTCCACCACGCCACTACGATCAGCACGCACCGTGTGGGTGACACCGTCGATATCGACGTGGACTTCTGCATACGGCAGCGGTGGGGAGACGAAGTTACGCCACCCGCGGACTCCATCTTGAACGACTTTAGTCAACCGGTGCCCAGCTTCGAAGGCGTCCTCACGGGCGAGCAGCACTCGTGCAAAGACTCGGACCCAGCTGGTGGAACCGTAACCGATGAACGGTAGCAGAGTCGGCACATCTCCGCGGTCGAGAGCTTGTTTCTTGCGCATGCCTTGGTACCGGTAATAAGCCCAGGTCACCAAGCGTTCTGGCACCGGGTCCTGACGATCGTGTTGCGCGGCAGCACGGATAGAGTTTCGCCCCTGAACCAACTTCCGCTGAGCATGCGCCGAGGTGTCCCGCCGTGATGATGTGGTCGATGTGGCCCTCTGACGTCCGGCGCGGCGAAAGATTTTTCCCATGCTCTCTAGTATCCCCCATTATTAATGCTGCTGTGACCACACGGGCGTGGCCGTTGCCTGAACCGTTGGATGGTGTAAAACTGGCTAGGATACACACCGTGGCCACTGCATCCCGTCATAGCACAACGATCTCTGGACCATCAGCCTTGCGCCAACTGGCGCTCGCGGCTGCACGCTCTGCCACGAGAGTTTTAGACCTACCAAACAAACATCAGGTTAACGATGAGACAGTTCGGTGGGGAACTACCCATAAAACCAACCACCACGATGTGGTCACCGACCTCGATCGTGCTGTGGAGATCCACCTCAGGGAGTTTTTGCACGGGCGGTTACCGACCTCACAAATCTTTGGCGAAGAATTCGGTCAGCACTCCCCAACTGGATCCCCGGCGCTGGAACCCCGACCAGATCATGCCGTGGTGTGGCTCATCGATCCGATTGACGGGACCTCAAACCTGGCCCACGGTCTCGACACCTATTCCATCTCCATCGCCGCGGTGATCGACGACCAGGTGCTCGCCGGAGTAGTCGTTGCCCCGGCGATGGGCCTCGAGTTCTCTGCCGATACCGAGTCAGGCACCGCCTGGGTGAACGACTCCAAACTCCGCGTCCGACGTCCGTGCCCGCAACGGCTCCAGGACTATAATCTGGTGACTTCGTTTCCGGCAGCCGAAATCTTGCAGGCTCGCCCACCGACTCCTCAGACCGCGTTGGAGATTTTTGGACAGGCGGTCTGCCAGTTTTCCACCGTACGCCGAATGGTCTCTGGAGCACTCGAGTTGTGTTTAGCCGCCCAAGGGGTTTTCGACCTTGTCATCGGGGTGGACACCAAACCCTGGGATATCGCGGCCGCACAGCTGATTCTGCAGTGTGCCGGTGGCCATTACCGCCCCGGTTGGTTCTCCCCTGCCGATTCCGGTCCGGCGCACAGGGCGCCGTGCTACCTCGGGCTCTCACCGGGCAGAGACCCGGCTGCGGCCAGCGAGGTCTTCGAGCGGATTCTGCGCCTACCTCGATGATCAGCAGGGCATCACCGGATCCTCGGCGCGTCATCGATTCCCCTCACGACCTAAATGGGAGACAATAGTGAGATGAACCACCTGATGTTTGAGCACCCCGAAAACAAACCGGTCCTGACCCTGACCGAGGAACAGTGCCGGAAGTTGCTGGACAACACTCGCCACGGTCGTTTCGCCTTTGCCGATGGTCCCAAGATCGAGATCTTCCCCATCAATTATGTCCGCGACGGTGACTTGCTCTATTTCCGCACCGCACCCGGGAGTAAATTAGCAGCCGCCGAACACGGACTCGATGTGGCCTTTGAAACCGACGGGATTCTCCCCGAGCAGGCCTGGTCGGTGGTGGTTCGTGGCGTCGCGCGGATGGTCACCGATACAGCGGAGCTTGACCACGTGCGCCAACTCGGTATTGCTCCCTGGGTTCCGACACTGAAAGACTTCTTCGCCTCAATCTCAATCGAGGAATTATCCGGTCGCCATTTCATTTTTGGCCGGCAACCAGAGCGCGACGAGGACGGTGGGTTCCGCTACGATCCGGACCTGAAAACCTCCGAGCCACCCCGCCACCCCGATACCTCTCGGTTGTCTCGCCACGACGGTTCAGCCAATTAGAGCCACAACGCCATCAGCCCCAAGCCGGCCACCGCGACCACCAAAGCGGTCATCAGTCCCACCGCGATGAGGTTGGCTTCAACCTGGCCACGGACGATTCCGCGCGACTGGAGCGCGTAACGGTGGCGTTGGGTTAGCTGGATGACCAACCCCGCCACCACGCATCCCACCGCAGGGGCCAGAGAGATCAGCCCGACGTCGGGATACCAGCGGAGAAACAGGCTCGAGACCACACACAATACCAGTATGGTGCGGGACCAGGACAGGATGGTGCGTTCCGGTTGTAACGCAGGATCTTCGTGGAGACGGTAAGTGGTGGCCATCACACTACCCCGTCACCACAGCGAGCATCACCAGCACCGCCGTCACTGCGCAGACCACAGCCACCAGTGGCCCCCACAGTGGCAACGGTAGCGGACGTCCGGTGCGCATGGACCGCTCGACGCGCACCCACCGAATCGCCGCTGAAATGGCCATGAAGGCTCCCAATACCAGCAGGATCGAGGCCAGGATCTGACGAATTGGCGTCTCAAACACGTGCGTGGTAAAGGCTTCAATCCCGATCCCCGCTGCGAGCAGTGCCAACGCGGTTCTGATCCAGGCTAAGAAGGTGCGTTCGTTGGCCAATGAAAAGCGGGCATCTGGTTCCTCCCCCTCGGCGAGGAGTTTCGTACGCAACGATGACGCTTTCGATGAATCGTGTGGATCAGTGCCCATACCTCTCACAGTACTCTGGGCGTGCCCGCTTTCAGTAGACTTGACCAGGTTACAAGCCGAAGCTGCACACTCGTACACGAATCGGGGCTTGCAGTACTAAGGGAGTCGTGAGACACGAATGAGTGCACCCACTAAAGCGCAGATACGCCGGTGGCGACGCTACTTAGCAGACGAGATCGCCGAGGGGGCCATTTACGAACAGCTCGCCGAGCGAAAAACCGGCGAAGAACGCGAAATCTTGTTGGATCTGGCCACAGCGGAAAAACGTCACGAAGAGCACTGGCGCGATCTGTTGGGAGAACACGCCAACAATCCGCCCCGACCATCACTGAGACGCTCGCTATTACGTTTCTTGGCTCGCATCTTTGGTTCGGTGTTTGTCTTGGCACTGATGCAACGTGCCGAGACGGATAACCCGTATGCCCGTGACGCCGATGCCACCCCGAGCATGGCCGCCGATGAGGCCATCCACAGTGAAGTCGTCCGTGGACTGGCGGCCCGAGGCCGTCAAAAACTAGCCGGGAACTTCCGTGCGGCTGTCTTTGGCGCCAACGACGGCCTGGTGTCGAATTTGGCCCTGGTGATGGGTGTCGCAGCCACCTCAGCGACCAATGAATTCATCCTCGTAGCCGGCATCGCCGGACTGCTGGCCGGGGCGATGTCCATGGGCGCCGGTGAATTCATTTCAGTGCGGTCCCAACGCGAGCTGATCGAGGCCTCCTCACCAACCCAAGTAACCCTGGAAGCTGCCCCGCATCTGGATTTGAATTCCAATGAGCTCGAGCTCGTCTATCGGGCCCGTGGCATGTCTCAAGAGGACGCCCGACATCGCGCCATGGAGCGCATGGGCTATTTCAACTGCGACTGTAACCCCAGCCTGTCGGCCCGCCCTGATGGCTCCCAGGGGCCGGTGGAGCGCTCTCCGAAGCACGAAGAACTCGGTAGCGCGTGGGGCGCTGCCTTTTCGTCGTTCGGTTTCTTCTCCTCCGGAGCGATCATTCCCGTCCTCCCGTTCCTTTTCGGAGTGACCGGTACTGCCGGAATCCTCTGGTCGGCAGGGTTGGTCTCGGTAGCCCTGTTGTTTACCGGTGGTGTCACCGGTCTGCTGTCAGGAACCTCCCCGGTCACGCGAGGACTGCGCCAACTGGCGATTGGTTTAGGTGCCGCGATGATCACCTACCTGGTGGGATTGATCTTCGGGGTTTAGGCGCCTTCGTAGTAGCTATCAGCAACGTCGAGGGCTGAATCCAGGATCTCCAGGCCACGACGGGCATCCGCGTCGCTGATGTTCAATGGCGGGGCCAGGTGAATGCGGTTGGCGTTGGAGAACGGCAACAGGCCGAGCTTCTTGCACTCTGCTACCACGGCGTTCATGGCCGGCGACGAGCCACCATAGGGTGCCAAGGGTTCTTTGGTCTCCCGGTTCGTCACCAATTCCAGAGCCCAGAAGGCCCCGAGGCCACGGGCGTCTCCCACAGAGGGGTGCTTTTCGGCCAACTCGACGACTCCCGGTCCCAGGATCTCCCGACCCAGCCGATCGGCGTTGGTCACCATACCTTCTTCGTCCATCGCCCGAATACAGGCCACCGCGGCAGCACAGGCCAACGGGTGACCGGAGTAGGTCAGCCCCCCGGGGTAGGCCCGGTCAGCAAAGCTGGTGTAGATTTCATCGGAGATGATCACACCGCCTAACGGCACGTACCCGGAATTCACACCCTTGGCAAAGGTCACCAAATCCGGTGTCAGGTCCCAGTGCTGGAAACCAAACCACGCACCGGTTCGACCGAAACCAACCATGACCTCATCGGTGATGAACATGATCCCGTAGCGACGAGCCAGGTGTTGTACCCCCGCCATGTAGCCGGGAGGTGGCACGTAAATCCCGGCGGTTCCCGGAACAGTCTCGAGGATAATGCAGGCGATGGTGTCGGGACCTTCAAAAATGATGGTTTGTTCCAGATGGTCCAGAGCTCGCTGGGTTTCCTCTTCCAGGGTGGTGGACCCGAACAAGGAGCGGTAGAAGTAAGCGGGCATGAAGTGCACCACCGACTGACTGGCGGTATCGACCGGGAACCGACGGGTGTCGCCGGTGATGTTGATGGCTCGTTCGGTGCCTCCGTGGTAGGAACGGTAGGCCGAAAGGATCTTGGGCCGTCCGGTATGCAAACGCGCCATGCGGGTGGCGTGCTCGACCGCTTCAGCACCAGCGTTGGTAAAGAACACGTGGTTCAAATGGTCCGGAACGAGGTCACTGATCAACCGAGCAGCCTCCGAGCGAGCGTCATTGACGTGTGCCGGAGCGATGGTGGCAATCCGCGCTGCCTGCTGCTGGATAGCGGCCACCACGGCGGGGTGACTGTGCCCGATATTGGTGTTGACCATCTGGGAGGAGAAGTCCAGCAGTTTATGTCCTTGACCGTCCCAGACGTAACTGCCCTCAGCTTTGATGACGGTCATCGGGTCTAGTTGCGCCTGCGCCGCCCAGGAGTGGAAGACATGTTCACGATCGAGACGATAGGCCTGCTGACCTTGTTCGATCTGCTCCGGGGTGATTGTCGGGTCAGCTTCTACGTACTCGGTGCTCACCGTGACGATCCTCCTGTGGGGTGTCTGAACAACGTTCTGGCGTTGGGCTTTCTCTGTGAGTCTAAACGTTATCTAAATCATAATCAGCATCACAGGCACGGTGAACAGAGAAGCCACCGTCGTGATGGACAAGATGGAAGCGGCCAAGGGCCCTTGTCTGTCGTATTGGGTGCCCAGAATAAACACGGTCGTCGATGAGGGTGTGGCTGCCATCAGCACCAGGACGCCGAGCCAGTCTTCGGGCACCCAGAACGACAACACCACCGCCACCAGGAAGGTCATCGCCGGCACCACAAAAGCCTTCGTCGCCACACCAATCAGCACCAGCACGTAGTTCAACGAACCGGATGTGAAAGCCTGCAGGGCCGGGTGGATGGCCAGCCCCACCGCGCAGAGGGACAAAGGCACCGCAGTTGCACCCAACAGCGCCACGGACTCGCTGATGACCTGTGGTAGCTCAAAGGGCGTGAGCATCACGGTCAACCCCAGGGCGGCGGCGATGAATAAGGGGTTGAAAAAGAGCCCATCGACCACCACACGAATGAGCACAGAAGTCAGCGAACCGTGGGTTTTTCGTTGCTGTGCTGGGACGGGATCAGCTGATCCACCAGCCTGAGCCAGGGTTCGGTAGTTCTGTCGCATATTCACGGTGGTGCGCACCAAGGGGAATCCCAGCAGGAAGACCATATTGTGCACCATGCCGATCACCACGGCAGGAATGATGGACTCCTCGCCGAAGAATGCGATCGATAACGGGATGCCCAGATATCCCACGTTGCCGAAGACCGCTGAGACCGACAGCGTGGAAGCTTGTGTCTCCTGTGAGCCTAACAGCCAGCGGGCCCCGAAGTAGAGCACAATGGCTAACACGATGGGCACCAGTCCTGCGATCGCCAGTGTTCCCCAGGGAACGACGTCGGGTATGGGCGCGGTCACCATGGAGGAGAACACGAAAGTCGGCAACGAGATGTGGAAGACAAACCCGTTCAGGGCTGGTTGCCATCCCAGAATCTTATCCGAGAATCCGATGGCAAAGCCCAGCCCCAAAATCAGAAAGAGCGGGACCATGGTCGCCAGCATCTCTGCCATGTGCTTTCCTTCCCCGGTGGTCTGTGTTGGCCACGGTCAAACGCTATCTAGGGTACCGCCGTTGTCACTCACCGGGTGGGGTGCATGCCGTATTAAGACACCAGTCGTTAAACCCCGGTGCCCCGAACCAGAACGGTTCGGGGCACCGGTCACTACATAGTTCACACTGCGCGCACTTAGCCGTTGTTAAGAATCTCGCGCATCAGCTCCGCGGTTTCGGTCGGAGTCTTACCGACCTTGACGCCGGCTGCTTCGAGAGCGTCCTTCTTCGCTGTCGCGGTTCCGGAGGAGCCGGAGACAATCGCGCCGGCATGGCCCATGGTCTTACCCTCGGGCGCGGTGAAACCGGCCACATAGCCGACAACGGGCTTGGTGACGTTTGCCTTGATGTACTCGGCGGCACGTTCCTCGGCGTCACCACCAATTTCACCGATCATCACGATGGCCTTGGTGTCGGGGTCATTTTCGAAGGCCTCCAGCGCATCGATGTGGGTGGTGCCGATCACCGGGTCACCACCGATACCGATACCGGTGGAGATACCGAAGTCCGAGAGTTCGAACATCATCTGGTAGGTCAAGGTTCCGGACTTGGAGACCAGACCGATCGGACCGGAACCAGTGACCGAGTTCGGGGTAATACCCGCCAGGGATTCGCCGGGGGTAATAATACCCGGGCAGTTCGGGCCGATGATGCGTGTCTTGGCCTGACCCTGCTCGTCAGTTATCGACTGAGACAGTGCGAAGAACTCGGCGGTGTCCTGAACCGGGATGCCCTCCGTGATGACCACCAGCAACGGAATTTCAGCCTTGATGGCCTCGATCGCGGCGTCCTTCGCGAACTTCGGAGGCACGAACATCACCGACGCATTGGCACCGGTTTCGGTCATGGCTTCTTCGACGGAACCAAAGACCGGTAGTTCAACGGTGTTACCGTCTTTGTCCTCATGAGTCACGGTGGTGCCAGCCTTGCGAGCGTTGACACCGCCGACAATATTAGTACCGGCCTTGAGCATTAGCGCGGTGTGCTTGGTACCTTCACCACCGGTAATACCCTGGACGATGACCTTGGAGTCTTTATTGAGATAAATCGACATTGTTGTTCAATCCGTCCTTAACTTACTTGGCGGCGTGGGCCAGCTCAGCGGCCTGGTCAGCACCGGCGTCCATGGTCTTGGCAATGTGCACCAGCGGGTGGTTGGCATCGGCCAGGATCTGGCGGCCGGCTTCCACGTTGTTGCCGTCCAGACGCACGACCAGCGGCTTAGTGGCTTTGTCACCCAGGATGTCTAGGGCCTGAACAATACCGTTGGCCACGGCATCGCAGGAGGTAATACCACCGAAGACGTTGACGAACACGGACTTGACCTGATCGTCGTTGAGGATCACATCCAGACCATCGGCCATCACCTGCGCCGAGGCGCCGCCACCGATGTCCAGGAAGTTGGCGGGCTTGACGTTGCCGTGGTTCTCACCGGCGTAAGCAACCACGTCGAGGGTGGACATCACCAAACCGGCCCCGTTGCCGATAATGCCCACATCACCGTCAAGCTTGACGTAGTTCAGTCCCTTAGCCTTGGCCTTGGCCTCCAACGGATTCTCGGTGCGCTCATCGACCAGCTTGGTGTGGTCTTCGTGGCGGAAATCCGCGTTGTCGTCCAGAGTGACCTTGCCGTCCAGGGCCAAGATGGTGCCGTCACCGGTCTTGACCAGCGGATTGACCTCAACCAGGGTGGCGTCTTCTTCGTCGAAAACCTCCCAGAGCTTGACCAGTACCTCGGCCACAGCATCAACCTGCTCAGCGGGGAATTTCGCCTGAGTGGCGATGTCCTTGGCCACCTCGAAGGTGATTCCCTCCAGAGCGGAGACCGGAACGCGTGCCAGATCGTCGGGACGTTCAGCGGCCAGTTGCTCAATTTCCACGCCACCTTCGACGGAGCACATGGCCAAGTAGGTGCGGTTTGCGCGGTCCAGCAACACCGAGAAGTAGTATTCTTCAGCGATATCTGCACCGGCAGCGATCATCACGCGGTGGACAGTGTGGCCCTTGATGTCCATGCCCAGAATCTGCTGGGCGTATTCGTAGGCCTCGTCCGGGGTCTTGGCGACTTTGACGCCACCGGCCTTACCACGCCCACCGACTTTGACCTGGGCTTTGACGGCGGTCACGCCACCGAGTTTTTCAGCGGCTGCTTTGGCATCTTGTGGGGTTTCGGCCACGATTCCGGCGAGCACGGGAACACCGTGTGCTTCGAAGAGATCGCGCGCCTGGTATTCGTACAGGTCCACGGGTTGGAGTCCTTTAACGTCGACAATAGTTCGATTTTTCGAGTCTCACCGGCGATGTTTGCGCGGTAGCACTCGACGACCCGCCACTGCGGGCTCCAGTAAATAACCTTAGTGCACTGCCTGGGGTTTTGTAGACAGTTGAAAATTAGCCACTGACCCAGAAATGACGGGCTTTTGTGCCCACCAGGACCGTCAGCACATCCCCGGGCCGGTACAGGTCAAAGGCGTGCATTAGAAGGAGATTTTTTCGACTGGGGCGTAGCGTAGCAACAGCCGTTTCTCCGAACCGGAGAACGCCACCGTGGCAACGGTCTTGTCTCCACTGCCAGAGATGGCTGTGACCACCCCAGTACCGAAGCTTTTGTGTTTGACGTGGTCGCCGGGGCTGAGGCTGATGACCTCGTGGTCGGGCACCACTCGGGTCGGTTTTTCGCCTCGAACCACCTCGGCGCGTTCTTGCGCCTCGGTGATCCCGGTAGCCCCAGCTCGGGACCCAGAACTCTGGCCGGGCTTGCCGTAGTGGCTGCGTGAGGTTGAAGCGCCCCAATGGGAGCCAGTGAACCGTTTTGGATACCGAGATCCGGGGGCGCCAAATCCTAGCCCCGCACCGATATCGTTCCAGGACCCACGCGTGTCGACGCCGTTCAAGCGCCCTTCTCGTTCCCATTCGATGAGGGCGTCGGGAATCTCGGTGAGGAATTGGCTGGGCGGGTTGAACTGATGCTGACCCCATAGCGAACGGGATTCGGACCGGGACAGGTACAGTCGCTTTTCGGCCCGGGTCAGCCCCACATAGGCCAGTCGGCGCTCTTCGGCCAGCTCTTGAGTGTCCCCCATCGACCGGGCGTGTGGGAAGACGCCGTGTTCCATTCCGGTCAAAAATACCACCGGGAACTCCAAACCTTTAGCGGTATGCAAGGTCATCAAGGTTACTTGGCCCCACTGCTCAGCCAAGTCCTGACCCTCAGTGTCGGTTTCGACAGGGGTGGGCAGTTGATCGGTATCGGCCACCAGGGCGACTTGTTCCAAGAACTGGCTCAGATCTCCGTCGGGGTGAGTTTTCTCGAAGTCCCGCACCACCGCCACCAACTCTCCGAGGTTATCGGCCCGGGATTCGTCCTGCAGGTCTTCTGAGGAGCGTAGCGCGTGTAACATCCCAGTTTGTTCCAATACAGCTTCGAGCACCCTGGCCGGGGATTCGGTCGTGGCCAGCTGTTGCAGGTCGTCCAATAACTGGGCAAACTCCTGGACTTTCTTCACGGCTCGAGACCCAATCCCGGGTGCTTGATCGGCGCGGTGGAGTGCGTCAAAGAAACTGATGCGTTCTCGGTCTTGTAGTACCGCCAAGGCCGCTTCGGAGCGGTCACCAATACCGCGTTTGGGCTCGTTGAGAATCCGGCGAAGGTTCACGTCGTCATCGGGATTATCGATCACGCGCAAATACGCCAGGGCATCTTTGATTTCTTTGCGATCATAGAATCGGGTTCCTCCGATCACCCGGTAAGGGATCCCCGCGGAGATGAGGCGTTCTTCCAGCGCACGGGACTGGGCGTTCGTGCGGTAGAAGACCGCTATGTCTTCGGGGATCGCCTCATCATTGTCGATCAGCTCATCGATCTTATCGGCCACCCAGCCGGCTTCATCCGATTCGTTCTCGCCCGCGTAACCGATCAGTGCTGCCCCGGTCCCAGCATCGGTCCACAACCGTTTGGCCTCTCGGGAGGGATTATGCGAGATCACCGCGTTAGCGGCGTCGAGAATGTTCTGGGTGGAACGGTAGTTCTGCTCCAGATTGATCACGGTGGCATCAGGGTAATCCCGCTCAAACTCGATAATGTTGCTGATATCGGCACCGCGGAAGGCATAAATCGACTGGTCGGAGTCCCCGACGACAGTCAGTTGTCCCCCACTGGTCTCACACCCGGAGGGGTCTCCGGGTTCCCCGGTGAGCAATCGGACCAGCTGATACTGGGCATGGTTGGTGTCTTGGTACTCATCGACCAGCACGTAACGGAACCGGCGACGGTAGTTATCGAGCACAGCGGGGAAAGCGCGGAACATATTGACAGTGGTAGAGATCAGGTCGTCGAAATCCATCGCATTCGCCTGACGCAAGCGCGCGGTGTATTCGGTGTAGACCTCGGCCACCGCTTGCTGGAAAGGGTCCCCGCTGTTGTTCGAGGCGAACTCGTCGGCATCCACCAAATCATTCTTCAGCGAGGAAATCTTGTGCTGAATCGATTTAGGTTTCACCCGTTTGGGATCCAGGTCCGCCACCTTGACAAGCTGGCTTATCAACCGCAAGGAATCAGCAGCATCATAGATGGAGAAATTGGATTTCAATCCCACGGTGCTAGCTTCAGCTCTTAGGATGCGTAGCGCTGAGGAGTGAAAGGTCGAGATCCGCATTTTGTGGGCATCAGGACCGATCAGCCCTTCGATGCGTTCGCGCATTTCTCGGGCGGCCTTATTGGTGAAGGTAATGGCCAAGAACTCCCAGGGACGAGCTTCCCCGGTGGCCAGTAAATGAGCAATGCGGTGGGTGAGCACCTTGGTTTTACCCGAGCCTGCTCCGGCGACGATCAGCAATGGTCCCCCGCGGTGAGTGACTGCGGCCCGCTGTTGGTCGTTCAGGTCAGCGATCAGCGTGTCAGGATCCGAAGACGAGGGGGTGATCATCGATGCCATAGTCCCCCAGTCTAGTCAGCTCCACTGACACAGCAGACTAGGATGGGTGGGCGTGGGGATAACACTTATCACCGCGCATCCCCACCGCACTGCAATGCACCCCGTGACGGTGAGTCACTGTACGAGGAGGAAAACGTTTCGTGGGCAACACCCAGAACCGACCCACTGCCACCGCGCAACAGGTTGCTGAGCAACCGCAGTCCTCCCCGGGGATGTTGGTGCTGGCCCTGGCGGGCACGGTGATCTTCATGGGCTTTTATTATCACGTCTTGGCGCTGAACCAGATGCGCCAGCTCGCCGGTGGGATGCCGATGTTGGACCACCGCCCTTTTGGCTACCGTCTCGACGAGGTTGACGCCGTCGCGACGGCAATGGATGATCCGGCACTGGGGCAACTAAACTGGACCCACAAGACCGCCGGGGTGATTTTCCCGGTCTTGGTGGCTCTGTTGGCCGTGGTGGTTGCTTTCTGGGCCCTGCGGTCGTGGGTGCCACGGTCGATGATGATCGCCACCGGTGTGGTCTTTGCTGTGGTCGATATGTGGGAAAATATCGCCATCGAACAGGCTCTGCGCGAGGTCACGCAACAGACAGTCTCATTGGCCTCCGCGTTGACCATCGGCCGGTGGGTGCTGTTGGTATTGCTCGCGGTGGGTGTGATCATGGCAATTTTCCGCAAAATCGTGACCTCCACCCGCGCTTCAGAGCCGGTAGCGGTACATTAGAGTAGTACCGCATCCCCCCCCGTAGCTCAGCAGGATAGAGCAACCCTCTCCTAAAGGGTAGGTCGCTGGTTCGACTCCAGTCGGGGGGACTTGTCGTTTTATTCGGCCCGTTGCAGGGCCTTCTCGATCTGTTCTAGGGCCCGTTGCAGAATCGGGTGTGGCATGGCCATCACCAAGCGAGTGTGGTCGATGCCGACCTCACCGCAGTGAGCACCGTCGGTGAGCTGTACCCCGGCGGTTTTCACCAGCTGTCGGGCCACCGAGGTGGGCTGGCCGGCCAGCACGGTCTGGCTAAAGTCCAACCAGGCGATATAGGTCCCGGAAATCTCGGTAACCCGCACACCATGACGTGCCAGTCGTTCGTCCACGAATCGAATCAACTCATCTCGATTGCGCTGTAAGTAGGCCACAATATCGTCGAGCCAGGCGGCAGCCGCCGGGTCGGTCAGTGCGGTAACGGTTGCCGCCGCACCGAGATTGGCTGCCCCGTGCCGGTCAAAGTAACCGGTGGCGTTGAAGTGGTTGCGGTCGGTGAGATTCGCGGTGATCAACTGACCGCATTTCAGGCCGGGGAGATTGAAGGCTTTGGAGGCAGCAGAACCGGTGATGGTGTGTTGGGCAGCAGCCGGTGACACCGAGGCATAAGGGATGTGTGGTGACTGATCGTAGATCAACGGAGCCCAGATTTCATCGGCAAAAACCCGCCCATTCGCTGCGGTGACTACCGCTGCGAGATCGGTGAGCTCCTCGTGGGTCAAGATCCGACCGGTGGGGTTATGAGGGTTGCACACCACGAGGATCTCGCCACCGGCACCAAAGGCCTGGCGGATGCCGTCCAGATCGTGGGTATAGACCAGATGGCCTTGTTCGTTCACCTCGGTCAGCATCGGTACTTCAATGATGGGCCGGTCCAAGCTCCGCGCCATGCGGAGGAAAGGCATATAAGCCGGTGTCGGGATAATCACTGGGGAACCCGGGGTGGTGAAGCGTTCGATAGCGGCCCGGAAGGCGGTAATCACATCGGCGACCGGGTGGACATCGGCCGGATCGACCTGCCAGCCATAACGCTTAGCTTGCCACTGAGCCACGGCCTCCCCTAACGACTCGGCAAGGTCCTGTGGCAGGTATCCGAAGCGACCGCGTTGTACCTCGCGAACCAACGAAGCGGTAATTTCGGGGGCGGTGCCGAAGTCCATTTCTGCCATAAAGGCACCAATGGCGCGATCAGGGTGCACCCATTTGGTGGCGCCGGTAGCGCGTAGTTGTTCTTCGGTAATGGCATCGAGATCGGCGAAACGTGGCATCTATCTCACCGCTTTCTGTGACTAGTCGTCGGTGGCAAATTGAGTTCGATATAACTCAGCGTATCGTCCGTGGGCTGACACTAGCTGGGAATGGGTTCCGCGCTCAATAATGTGGCCATCTTCGACCACCAGAATGTGGTGAGCCGAAACCACGGTGGACAGCCGGTGGGCGATCACCACCGCGCTCCGACCGGTCAGCACTTCATCCAAGGCAGCGTGGACAGCTTGTTCGGACGTGGAATCCAGCGAGGCGGTGGCTTCATCCAACACCACCAGATCGGGTTGGGCCAGTAGTACCCGTGCGATGGCCAGGCGTTGCCGTTGGCCACCGGAGAGTCGGTACCCTCGGTCGCCCACCACAGTGTCGAGCCCATGGGGTAGCTGGGACATCAGCTGGCCTAGTTGGGCCCGTTCGAGCACGTCGAGTAGTTGCTCGTCGGGGGACTCGTGCACATCGAGGGTGAGATTCCTGCGGATGGTGTCGTGGAGTAAGTGTGCATCCTGAGTCACCATTCCCATCCGGGAATGGACCTGGGCCTGTGAAGTATCCCGCAGGTCGATGCCGTTGAAGGTGATGGACCCGGCAACCGGGTCGTAAAGCCGGCCCAGCAGGGAAGCGATAGTGGTTTTGCCGGCTCCGGACGAGCCCACCAACGCCACGGTCTCTCCCGGTTTGAGCTCGAAACTAATCTGGTGCAACACCTGGTGCGGGGTTTCATCATGGAGCTGGGCAACATCTTCCAGAGAAGCCAAAGACACATCCGAGGCCCGCGGGTACCAAAAGTCCACGTCTTTTACGACGACCTGTATTGGACCGGCCGGGATTGTTCTGGGGTGTTCCGGATCGAGCACGTAGGGGGTGAGGTCGAGAATCTCAAAGATCCGGTCAAAGCTCACCAGCGCGCTCATAAGCTCCACCCGGGCAGTGGCCAGGCCGGTCAGCGGCGTGTAGAGCCGAGTCAGTAGCAACGCCATGGTGACGACCTCGCCGGCATTGAGATCACCGACGATAGCCTGCCACCCACCGATGCCATAGACAGCGGCCAACGCCAGTGCGGAAACCAGAGTGAGCAGTGTGGTAAACACCGACTGCCAGATCGAGATCTCCACCCCTGAGCCACGGACTCGATCAGCGCGGCTACGAAAGCGCGCCGATTGCTTCTCGGCGTCGCCGAAGAGCTTAATCAAGGTGGAGCCTGCCGCGGAGAAGTCCTCGGTCATGTGTGATCCCATGGCAGCTTGGTGATCGGCTCGCGCCCGGGTCAGTGCTGCCAGTCGGTTCCCCAGTGCGCGTGCCGGCAGTAAGAAGATGGGCAAAAGAACCAGAGCCAGTACTGTGATCTGCCACGAGGTGGTCAGCATAACGATTAAGGTCAGCATCAGGGTGACGACATTCATCACCACGGTTGGAAAGGTTCGGGCAATACCGGTTTGCGCGCCTAAGACATCGTTATTGACCCGCGAAACCAGTGAACCGGTCCGAGCCCGGGTGAAAAAGGCGACCGACATGGTCTGGATGTGATCAAAAACCTGGGTACGTAAGTCGAAAATGACCCGTTCGCCCAACGAGGCAGATTGCCAGCGGGAGAGTACGGCAAGTATGGCCTCGGCGACCGCTACCGCGGCGATGAGTAGCGCCAGGCGGATCACGATTCCTACGTCCTCGCTGCTGTGACCTTCGACGATAGCGTCTACCACACGTCCGGCCAAGATGGGAGAGACGATCGTCAATGCCGCCCCCAAGATGGACACCGCCACGTAGCCAAGCACTCGTCGTTTATAGCGACCCAGGAATCTGAAGCATCGAGCGATCGTGCCGGGGCGCAACCCCGGGTGCGATTGTCCGGCGTGGCGTTGCAACCGGAACATGGTCAAATGCGCAGCGCGGTCCATGCTCATGAGCGCGTCCCGCCCTCGTTGTGAGAGCCAGTAGCCAGAATCTCGGGTAGCACCCTGGCAATATAGCGCAAGCTGGCACGGTGAGCTTGGGGAAACTCAGCTTGTCGGCTACCTTCAGCCAATCCGGCAGCATAGCCGGCAATGAAACCCAAGGTGAGATGCTCCGGTGCGGTCTGTAAGTGTTGTTCACAGCTGATCTGATGTAGTTGCGCGGAATTGATCTCGATGCGGGGGTCAATTTCTAACGCCTGCAGCAGAGCGTGGGCCCATTGCGGAGAGAACTGGTGGGCTACGGGTGGGATGTGTGACACCGTGACTCCTTTGTCAGTACGCCCGGGATAGAAATACATCAGGGCCTCCTCCGAGTGGAGGAAGCCCTGATGTTGCAGTCGTCAAAGGCTCGGAGTTTATCCGAGACGCAGAATGTTGGTCTTAGCCAACGTAGGTGTAGTAGCCCATCAACGGATTACGGTCCACACTGTGGAGCAGAGTGCCCACGGAAGGATTCTGGGCGCCGATCATCTGGCCGTTGCCAACGTAGATGCCCACGTGGCCACCACCGTTCTGGAAAACCAGGTCGCCAGGCTGCGGGCTGGAGGTGCGGACGAACTTGCCGGAGCCCAGGATGGCAGAGGTCGAGGAGGGAATGCTGATACCAGCCTGAGCGTATGCCCAGGACGTGAAGCCCGAGCAGTCCCAGCCGGCCGGGGTCTTACCGCCCCAGACGTAGGGGGTCCCGATGCCGGAGTAAGCAGCCGAGACAACCTGGCCCATAGCACCAGAAGCTGCGTTCTCCGGTGCTTCAGGAGTTTCTGCGCTAGCAGTCTCGACATCGTTATCTTCGGATTCAGAAGAAGAGGAGGTCTCGGACGAGGGGGTGTCCTGTTCGTCGTCGCTGTAGCTGTCAAACTGCTCAGCGGACGTCACAGCAGAGAAGTCAGTGTCGTCTTCGGTGTCGTTTTCTTCTTCTACTTCAGGTTCTGGAGCCGGTGTGGAGGTGACTTGGACGCGACCAAGATCAATTTCAGCGTCAGAGTCAACAGTAACGGTCTCGTTCTGAGAAGCACGTTCCAGGTCAGCGCCGGTGGCTGGCAGGACCGAGGTTTCGCGGGCGGTGGAAGCCTGCGCGGCCTCTGCCTGCGGAACGAAAGTCAAAGCCAGGCCGGATGCGGTAGCAACAATAGCGGCTTGACGACCAAAGCTACCAGCATTCTGCGTCACAGACTGAGACAAAGCGGCTAAGGTAGCTCCCTTTGCAGGGGTGGCGCGGTGGCGGGCGGTGGAACGCTTCGACACTTGAGAACCTCTCTCACGTAGTATCCGGAGCTTTTAAGCTCTGCCCCGTCATGATGAATAGTTACGACTGCATTGTCCCCAAAGGCCACGGGGCTCAAGGTGCTAGACCTTCGAGGGACACCGGTTGTCTCCGGTACCTCGTACAGCGTATATCAATCCTTTATAAAAGTCACGCTGAGATAACGATAAACTGTGGACAGGCCTAGAATCTGGGCCAAGATCCGCATGATCATGCGGATCTATGGTCGTTATTTTCTGTGACTTTTTATCGTCAAGCGATCGGGATACCTGTGCAAAACCTCTGAATCATCGGCGATATAACGCCCAAGAGCGCGATTTCAGCGCGCGATTTCCTGGGCTGAGCTCCCTAACGCGCTGACTGACATCTGACTATCGAGATCTTTGTCACTGTGCGCGTATCAACGCTACATAAACTCAAAACCCGCTCGAGATCCTAATGATCATCGAGCGGGTGGAACTGCGAAGTTGCCTGAGGGCAACTGGGGTTTAGGAAACAGAATCCACGGGCTCGACTCTGAGGTGCTGCCCAAGTTCTTCGACGATTTCCAAACCTTCGCGACTGTACCCTGTCGCACCGGTGACAGCTTGGCCCGGAGTAATCACCTGGATGTCGATATACCCGTCATCAAGTTCAGCGGTGAATACTGAGCCCACGACGATGCCGGCCGCCATAAAGTGGTTGAGCAAACCGTGATCGGTTTGAATGGCTTCGGTGATGACCAAGAGGCGAAATGTCCGGTGCGAACGAAGCAGATCCGTCAGTCGCTGCCCCGGATAGTTTTCTGGGCCTTCATGACCCGAACCTCCCTCAAGCTCCGAGACATAGGGGATCCGGATTCCAAAAGGAGAGGTCGAGACCTCAGGCAGCAAGTTGAGGAGTTTAGCTTCCACCTCATCACTCATCACGTGCTCCCACCGACACGCTTCGTTATGGACCTGGGGCCATTCAAGTCCAATCACATCAGAGAGCAACCGTTCAGCCAGGCGATGCTTACGCATCACCTTTGCGGCAATAGCCAATCCCTTGTCAGTCAGCCGGATTCTACGGTCCGCACCAAGATCCACCAGTCCATCCCGTTCCATCCGATTAATGGTCTGAGACACGGTCGGGCCAGAGTGCTCAAGGCGTTCAGCAATGCGTGCTCGCAGTGGCGCGATTTCTTCTTCCTGCAATTCGTAGATGGTCCGAAGATACATCTCCGTGGTGTCGATGAGCTCCGACATTTTTCTCTTAACCCCTCATCCTGACGCGTTCTCGCCCCGAGCCCCTCTCTGGGAGGTCACGCAATGTCGCCTTCCATACTAGCTATCAGAACGAGTGACCAAAGTGTGTTCCCTTTATATGTAGTAACTCACAATAATCTGAACATTTCGTGGTGTTGAGGTGCATGAAGCGCAGAAGAATGAAAAGATAATGTTGCCCAGCTGTGTACGCCTGCCAATCTTTTATAGGAGTCTGCGTGTCAACTCAGGACAACATCACTATCCCTGCAGAACTACTACCCCGAGATGGTCGATTCGGCGCAGGACCTTCTAAAGTCCGCCCTGAACAAATTCAAGCGATTGTTGATGCTTCCCAGTCAGTTATGGGAACATCTCACCGCCAGGCACCAGTGAAGAACCTCGTGGCAGAACTCCAGGCCGGTTTGAAAGAGCTGTTCCAAGCGCCGGATGACTACGAGGTCATCTTGGGTCTCGGTGGCGCAACAGCTTTCTGGGATATGGCCACCTTTGGCCTCATCCGTTCCAAAGCACAGCACCTCGAGTTCGGAGAATTCGGTGGCAAGTTCGCCAAAGCAACCACGAAGGCACCCTTCCTAGAGGACTCCACCGTCATCTCAGCACAGCCGGGTTCTCGCCCCGTTCCTCAGGCTGAGCCCGGAGTCGATGTTTACGCCTGGCCCCACAACGAAACATCAACCGGGGTTTGCGTACCGGTAGAACGCGTCCAAGGCGCCGACGATGACGCTCTGATTCTCATCGATGCAACCTCGGGCGCCGGTGGGTTGCCGGTAGACATCACCAACGTCGATGTCTACTACTTCTCCCCGCAAAAGAACTTCGCCTCCGATGGAGGCCTGTGGTGCGCACTGTTCTCGCCGGCCGCATTGGCACGTGTCGATGAAATCGCACACTCCGGGCGGTGGATTCCTGACTTCCTAAATCTCAAAACCGCCGTGGATAACTCTCGCAAGCACCAGACCTACAACACCCCCGCGTTGGCCACCTTGATCACCATGAATGAGCAAGTCAAGTGGATGAATGCCAACGGTGGCCTCGAATTTACCACAGCCAGGACCCGTGAGTCTGCGGAGCAGATTTATCACTGGGCCGAAGCCAGTGACGTAGCCACCCCCTTTGTGGCCGAACCGGAGGACCGTTCTCAGGTGATTGCCACCATCGATTTCATCGATGAGATCGATGCGGGTCACATCGCCTCCATACTGCGAGCCAATGGTGTCGTCGATGTTGAGCCGTATCGTAAACTCGGGCGCAACCAGTTGCGCATCGCTACCTTCGTAGCCATCGAGCCAACCGACGTAGCCCAGATACTACAGTGCATTGACTACGTGATCGACCAAATCCGATAACGCTACTATTACCAGAGTGGGCGGTGGTTGCTGCATTGGATGCAGCAACCACCGCCCACTCTGGTGTAAAAAGACCGTGTGAGAAGAAGAAGTTATGCGTTGTTCTTTTTCTTCTTTTTCTCCTTGGCCTCGGATTGCTTCTGAGAGGCCTCTATGTCCTGCGCGATGTCCTGACGAGGCTTGTCCGCAGAATCTGAGTGCTCGGCGTCGGTGCCCCCAGCCTCAGGCTCGAATCCGGCTGCTTTCAGGGCCTGTTGCGGGTCTTCCCCGTCGGCAATGGCCTTGAGCCGAATACGTTCTTCTTCGGAGGCACGTTGCTCCCAGGGAACCCACTCTGGAGCCAATAGGGCATCTTCACCGGGTAGTAGTCCCAGCTCGCACACCGTGATTGTCTTCGACCGCGGCGCGCGAGCCACGGTAACGAACCAGTTCCACCCGCGATAACCCGGCAGCTGAGCAACGAACCGGTGGGTAGCTAGTCGTTCGTCGTCCATCTCCGCGCTGAGATGATCCCCCAGCTCGGCCGGGTGCGTGATCTCCAGCAGAGCGCTACGGGCAACCTCCACGGCCTCTATGAGCAACTCATCGTGGCGGGGACGACGAATTCGGCGCCGCGGTGGACCGAAAACCGGGAACGCTGTACCGTCTTCAGGATTAACGGTCTCGTCAGTAGCAACCTTAGGCGTCGAAATCATCGGCGACTCTCCGCATCACCTGCGCGATGCGTTGGGCTTGGTGTGAGGAGGGGTACTTGCCTTTACGCAATTCAGTTGAGGCATGATCCAACAGACGGATCAGATCGTCGACCACCGAGGCCATGTCGTGAGCATGCGGACGGGTATTTTTGACCACCGACGGGGTCTTTTCTAAAAACTGCACGCTCAGTGCCTGCGGGCCCCGTCGCGATTCGGCCAGGCCAAATTCGACGCGGGTCCCTGCTCGGACCTTATTAACCTCTGCAGGCAGAGCTGAGGAGGGCAGATGGATATCTTGACCATCATCGGTTCGAATGAACCCGAACCCCTTCTCGGCATCATAAAACTTCACTTTGCCAGTTGGCATAGGTCTTCTCTCTTCATCCTTGCTCGCGGAAGAAACTCAAATCTTGACCTCTAGGATAACCGCTTCAGCAATATTCCGCTGAAAAGAGCCCCGTCATTCGGGCCTTCATCGCCCCCGGCGTAGAATGACGACATGCCCTCCTCGTCTGAGAGTCCCCACACCGTTCAGCATGCCTCCGTGCAGCGCGCCAAGCCCGTGCGAGCACCGCTATGGCTTCCGATCGTTCTCTGCATCGGGGTCGTGCTCGTCGTGGCCTCCTTTATCTCGTTGGTGGCGATCGTGGTGGTGTATTTCACCGATATCCACGAGCCGCCCTTCCTGTTCTTTATGGGCCTGTATGGGTTCCCGATTGGGTTTATTCTTGTCTTGGTATATCTGGTCGGCATGATTGTTCTCCGCCGGAACCGGACCTCTCGAAGAGCCCATAAGCAATCCGAGCAATCTGAGTACACCAGGTAGCCTGCGCGGATGCCTTCTGAGCACACCTTCTCACGCAGGCTAACCACTACCCCGGTCCGCCGAATTGAGGGCTGGTTACACCGGTGCGACAAAAACCAGCTTGTCGAGCTCGTCACGTCCCGCCCCGATCTCGCCACGACAGGGAGTCTCCCACCACCTGAGAATTTGGAAGAGCTAGCTCGACGGTGCCTGAGCATTTCGTCGCTAACCCGTTGCCTTGCAGGACTCAACCGTAGCCAACGCGATGTTCTCGAAGCCCTGGCGGTGGCTACCGATCTCTCGGGTGCCTCTGCCTTATCCTCATCTGCTGGCACCGTTGACTCCGCAACTATACGACACTTACTCGCAGTACCCGACTCAGCCAGTCCGGACGTGGACCAGGTCCTCGACGAGTTGTCCTGGGTCTTGTTGATCTTCGCGCAATCCCCTTCGTACGACTCTGCCCAGCAGCACTGGATGTTGCCGGCGGAAGTGCGCCAAGCCATCGGGCCCCACCCAGCGGGCCTTGCTACCGAGGTCTCGGCCCCTGAACTGAACGAGCTACCCGCCACCGCCCGCTCCTTATTAACTCAAGCCCGGACGGTTCGCGCTACGACTTTGTCCGAGCTCGATGAGCAGAGTGGGTCCGACCCAGCGGATGGCTCTGCGGATCAGGCAGAATTGGTCAGTGAGCTCTACCGGCTCCGGATCCACCCGGTTCGATCACAACGCACCGCGACAGCCTTGATCCATCGCCTACGAAACCTCGGCCTGGTCCGCACTCCTGCCGGAACACAGCAGGTCATCTTTCCAGCACGCTACGGTTTGGCGCTGACCGGTGGCACCCTGATCAATCGAGAGTTTCGTGCTACCCCGGTGACACCCCCGCTGCAACAGATCTCCCCCGACGAGCTGGCCACCGCCACCGTGACCGAGGTCAGCACGCTACTGGAGCATCTTCAGCTCGTTTTGGACGCTGATATGGTGCGTGAAGGGTTACCCGAGGTTAAAGCCGGGGGGCTCTCCGTGCGGGGCTTCCGAGCTCTCCAGACCGAGATCGCTGCCCAAGCCCGCCTCAGCGAGTCCCGCCTACACTTTCTCCTGCACCTGGCAGCAACAGCATGCCTGCTCACCCGAGACCGCGACCACTCACGGTGGACACTCACCCCGTTGGGACACGGTTTCAGGGGACTGCCCCCCGAACGACGGTGGGTGTGGCTGATTCGATGCTGGCTACAGTCCACGGGTCCAGCGCTGACCCGTCGCACAGACCGGGCGTTGTCTTCGGATGCTACTCAGGAGGATCAAGGCCGGTGGCGCCGGATCTTTTTCCGCGCCGCTGCTGAGTTGTCCAGCCCGCAGACGACGCGATCACCCCGACGCATTCTGCCGGTCCTGGCCACCCGAATGAGCTGGCTAGCCGGCGAGGATCCTTTCACTCCCCTATCCCGGCCCATCGCCGAGGTCATCGACGACGCGGTGGCTCTGGGCCTGCTCTGTGCCGGAGCGCTCACCCAACCCGGGCAACTGATCGCCCACGACCGGTTTCTACAAGCCCTGGCTACGTTGCGAGACCTCTTGCCCGAGACCGCCGATACCGTTCGGATACTCCCCGACCACACGCTGATCACCACCGCCCCACCCAGCCCTGAACTGGCGGTGATCTTGGCCCGCTGGGCGAAAGTCGAATCCTCCGGCTACGCCACGGTGTACCGCATCAAGGAACAGACCGTACGTGCCGGACTCGACACCGGGGCCAGCCACCATGAGCTCTTGCAGTTCCTCGAGCAGGTTTCCGAGGACCCTATCCCGGAAACGCTGACTCGGTTGATCGTCGAGACCACCACCGACTATCAGCGGATCCGCCTTGGATCCGCCGGGTCCTGGATCCGGTGTCGTTATCCCGAGGAACTAGATGTCTTACTGAATAGCCCGCGCGCCGACAGGCTGGCTGCCCAGCGCCTGTCCGACACCGTGGCGGTCAGCTCCCTGACCGCCCACCAACTCCACCGCGCACTCACCGAGCTAGGTCTGACGGTGCCACCACCGCAGGCATCATCCGGCTCCAGCACCGCCGAGGGACAGACCACGCACACGGTGCTGGATGACTACGCCGAACTGGCGCGGTACGTCGACGCCGAATTGGCCGAGGCCGGGCTGTGCCGCACCGCCGATGATCGTCGGCACCAGCATCAGCTCGCCGAGTACCTCACCCAGGCAGACACCGCAGACCACACCGACTCTGCTCTGACCTCCGCCACGACACCCTTGTCGCGCGATACCGAGCAGGCCGTGTCCGTGTCGGTGATTCGTCTCGCCGCCGAACGTGGGATCCCGATGCTTGTTACCTACACCGACCAGTCTGGTCACTTACAACAACACTTCCTCCGCAGTCCCCGTCTCCGACACGGCGCGGTCGTGGAGACGGCAGAACCTCAGGGCCAGTCGGATCCAACGCCACCAATCCCGTTGTTCCGTATTCTTTCGGCCGAACCACCCGAGGCTAACGACGTGGACCCAGACGATCCGATGTGACCGAAAAGGACCCAGACACCGAGGAATCAGTACCCCATCCAGCACTATGATCAGCAAGCACGGAGTGTGAGATGAATTCACCAGCGCCTGAACCCACCGGGGCGATCATCGTCCAATCCGATCGCAGTATTCTGCTCGAGCTCCAACATCCTGCCGCCGACGACGCCCGGCGGGCCCTGGCCCAATTTGCCGAGCTCGAGCGCGCGCCCGAGCATGTCCATACCTATCGCATGACCGCGCTGGGCTTGTGGAATGCGCGGGCGGCGGGAGTGGACGCTGAGCAAGTCATCGATACGCTGTTCACCCATTCGCGCTATCCCCTACCGCAGAACCTGCTGATCGATATTGCCGAGCTGATGTCGCGGTATGGACGACTCGCTCTGACCGTTGACCCCCAACACGGGCTCGTGTTGCGTAGCGATGATGCCGCGGTCCTGGAAGAAGTGCTCCGTGCTCAGACCACCCGGGACCTGGTGGGTGCACAGTTAGATGGCTACACGGTGGTAGTTCATTCCACCGCCCGCGGTGAGCTCAAACAGGCCCTGGTCCAGCTGGGCTGGCCGGCCGATGACCAGGCCGGTTACGTCGAGGGCACCGCATTCCCGATCCAGCTCACCGAGAACGAAACCTGGCAGTTGCGCGACTACCAGCGGATGGCGGTGGACAACTTCTTCGCGACCGGTTCCGGGGTGGTGGTGATACCTCCGGGCTCGGGAAAAACCTTGGTGGGGGCGGCCGCATTGGCTGCCTCCAGTACCATTGCCCTGGTGTTGGTGACCAATACTGTCTCGGCTCGACAGTGGAAAGCCGAACTGCTGGCCCGCACCACCCTGACCGAGACTGATGTGGGTGAGTATTCCGGATCGAAGAAACAGATCCGCCCGGTCACCATCGCCACCTACCAGGTGCTGACCACTCGCCGTGGTGGCATCTATCCGCACCTTGAGCTGGTCAACGATCACGACTGGGGGCTGATCATCTACGACGAGGTTCACCTCTTGCCAGCCCCGATCTTCCGGATGACCGCGGATCTGCAGGCTCGGCGCCGGTTGGGACTGACCGCCACTCTCGTGCGTGAAGACAATCGCGCCGATGAGGTTTTTTCGCTGATCGGCCCGAAACGCTATGACGCACCGTGGAAAGACCTTGAGGCACAAGGCTGGATCGCCCCGGCCAGTTGCACCGAAATTCGGGTTACTCTCTCAGCCGAGGACCGGATGGGGTACGCCATCAGTGACCGTGGCGATCAATATCGTTGGGCTGCCACCGCCGAGTCCAAGATGCCGGTCATTACTGAGCTGGTTGACTTCCACCGATACGAGCAACTACTGGTCATTGGTCAGTACGTGGATCACCTCGAAGCCATCGGGGATGCCATCGACGCTGAGGTCATCACCGGGTCGACCTCGGTGGCTCAACGGGAGAAGCTTTTTAATGCTTTCCGCGCCGGGCAAGTGCAACGGCTCGTGGTGTCTAAAATTGCAAACTTTTCCCTGGACCTGCCCGAAGCAACAGTCGCCATCCAGGTCTCGGGGGCCTTTGGCTCTCGCCAAGAAGAAGCACAGCGTTTAGGTCGACTCATGCGCCCCAAATCCGATGGACGCAATGCGTACTTCTATACGGTCGTCAGCCGCGACACCGTCGACCAACAATATGCCGCCTCCCGGCAGCGCTTCTTGAGTGAGCAAGGCTATAGCTATCGGATCCTGGATGCCGGCGATCTGCCAGACCACCTACCCTGACCGCGCCGGGGAAGTTACTCAGCAACATCTCAGACATCTTCCAGCTAAGTATTCCAGAATTAACAGCATGACCAATATGAATGCTCAGCCTGCCGAGGCGAAGTTGCTCGTCGTTGACGATGAGCAGAATATTCGTGAGTTGCTGTCAACGTCCCTGCGTTTTGCAGGGTTCGAGGTTGTCGCAGCCGCCAACGGCCGTGAAGCACTGGAGGCTGCCGAACAAGAACAACCTGACCTGGCTGTACTCGACGTCATGTTGCCCGATATGGATGGCTTTACCGTCACCCGGAAGTTGCGCTCTCACGGTATGCACTTCCCGGTCGTCTTTCTCACCGCCCGCGATGATACCGGCGACAAAATCACCGGCCTTACGGTGGGTGGCGATGACTATGTGACCAAGCCGTTCTCGCTCGACGAGGTGGTCGCTCGTATTCGTGCCGTATTGCGTCGCACCGCACCGGCCGAAGATGACGAGGCTATCCTGCGGGTCGACGATCTGGAACTCGATGATGACGCCCACGAAGTGCGACGCGCTGGACGCTCCATCGATCTGTCACCGACAGAGTTCAAGCTGTTGCGCTACTTGATGATAAACCCCAACCGCGTGCTGTCCAAGGCACAGATTCTGGACCATGTCTGGGAGTACGACTTCAACGGTGATGCCTCAATTGTCGAGTCTTATATTTCTTATCTGCGCCGCAAGATCGACACCGACGACGAAGAAAAAATGATCCACACCAAACGCGGTGTGGGCTACATTCTGCGTACCTCGGCCGGCAAACGCTAATTCTGGGCTGTCACTCACTCAGCTATGTCCGCTACCTCGTCCGCTTCGATTCCGCAACCTCCGCAGTATCCGCCCCCGCGACCGCATCACGGTCCGCGCACGCGCAATCCAGTGAAGTACGCCTCACGCTCTTGGCGTAGCTTTTCCTTGCGCACCCAGCTGACCGTGATTACCTCGTTGCTGATGCTGGCTACGGTGATGGTGACCGCGGTCCTGACCGCCTCGCTGTACCGCCACGAGCTGATTCGCAGTATGGATGAAGATCTCTTCGCGAACCGCTCCAATGTCTCGGTGTACTTGACCTCGCTGGGTCAAGCCGACCAATATCTGGGCGACTTTCAGCAATCTATTGTGCGGTTCTATGGGGAATCGTGGACCAACGATGGCCAAGTCGTAGCCTCCATCCGCTCAGAAGGCTCCGATACTCCAGCCATCGAGCCCATGACCGCCGAGGAAGCCATCGCCCAAGGCAACACGCCATTTACGGTACCCGGGCGCAATGAGGAAGGTAAGTCCTGGCGTGTCCAGGTCTATCGATTGGATTCCGGGTCCGGGTCGGTCGCGGTGGCATTGCCCATGGCGCCGATTGAGGAGTCGGTGGAACGTGTCACCACCTTGGTGGTCAGCATCGGACTGCTCGCGACCGTGGTGGCGACCGTCATTGCCTACGTGGTCGTCACCCGGTCTTTCCGGCCGTTGAATAGAGTGCAACGTACCGCGTCCAAGATTGCTGCTGGCGATTTAACCCAACGCGTGCCTCCGGGCCCGCCGGATACCGAGGTTGGCCGATTGGCCCGGTCCTTGAACGCGATGCTGGCCCACATTGAGAACGCTTTCCATGCCAAAGAGTCTTCCGAATCACGAATGCGCCGTTTCGTCCAGGACGCCTCGCACGAGTTGCGCACCCCGCTGGTGACGATCCGAGGATTCTCTGAGTTGTACCGTCACGGGGCGATCACGAATGACGATGACGTGAAAACGGCCATGAGCCGTATTGAATCCGAAGCCACCCGTATGACCCAGCTGGTGGAGGATCTTCTGACCCTAGCTCGATTGGACGAGTTGCGTGACAGTGACCAGCAACCGGTCGATCTGCTGGTTCTGGCCAGTGACGCCGTGCTGGACACCCGAGCCTCAGCTCCGGATCGCACTATCCAACTGGTGGGACTCGAAACCGATCAACCCGAGTCCGCAATGACCACTGGAGACGAAAATAAGCTCCGGCAGGTCATCTCAAACCTGATTACCAACGCGCTACGTTACACGCCCGACGGCACTCCTTTGGAGATTGCTGTGGGGTCCGTGGATGTTCTCTCAGGTCTGCCAGGAAGTTCCGGTGCGAGCAACGCTGAAGAGCGCAACTCCGTCATCGAAATCCGTGACCACGGCCCAGGCATTTCCGAAGAAGATGCCTCCCGGATCTTCGAACGCTTCTATCGGGCTGACTCCTCACGACATCGCCAAACCGGGGGCACCGGACTGGGCCTGGCTATCGTTGCCGGGATTGTCTCCCAACACGACGGGTCCGTTCGCCTGCAAGAGACACCAGGCGGTGGCGCGACGATGTCGGTTCGCTTGCCATGGCGTCCCAGTGACGAGGCAGTCGAGGATGATAGTGACGACGATGACGCTACCGACGACGAGCCCACGGATCAGGACGAGATGGACGAGACGAACGCAGGTGCAGATCAGCATCACCGGTCTGAGGACCCCCGCGGGGCCTGACAGTTCGGGCTCATCCACACCTTCTTAGGTCACAACGCCACGTGAGATCTGTTATCCACAAAATCGTGCGGTGCCACGGTGTCCTCGGGAGAACTTCTTAGGCTGAAATCACCGGCCCACTCCGGCGCCGGAGATTCCCGATCCTTATGAAATGACCAGGAGACGACATGGCTATTGTTCAGATCGACACCGACGACCTATTGGCCAAATCCCGCCAGGTAGAAACCTCAGTGGGACGGTTGCAAACCGAAGTCAACACCATGGAAAGCCACCTGCGCCAGCTCGAGGGCACCTGGAAAGGGCAGGCCTCAGAAAACTTCCAGACGCTACTGAGCGAATGGCGCGCGGTACAAGCCCGAGTGGAAGAATCCTTGTCCTCCATTCGTGAAGCGATGTCACAGGCAGCCACCCAGTACCTGAATACCGAAACCTCAAATGCTTCAATGTTCCGTGGTTAACACCCGGTTCTTCATGTTCTGATCTTAGTCCAGTACCAGAGAGTAGCGGTCATGGATCCAGCTGACAATGGGTAAGCTGGGACCATGACCGTTCTCATTGACCCGGCGCGGTGGCCGGCTTACGGCACCGTGTTTTCTCATCTGGTCTCAGATGAGTCTCTCGAGGAACTACACGAGTTTGCGCGGGTGAATAACCTCGATCCGAGGGCTTTTGACGGTGATCATTACGACGTTCCGGTCGAGCTCTACGACAATCTGGTCGCAGCCGGTGCCGAAGAAGTCTCCGGTCATGAGCTGGTGCGTCGTTTGGTGAAATCTGGGCTACGCATCACTGCCGCTGAGCGGAGTTCCAAACTCGAAAAAATCCTCCACCGTCGCTTCGACCGACTGTTCCCAGAAACATCCGAACTGGATCGAGACCCGGTGTTCACCGATCTGTATCAACGGTGGTCGCAGCCGCACCGGCACTACCATGACCCCTCACACCTACTGTCGGTTTTAAAAGGGATAGATCTTCTCGAGCGGGCCGGAGAACCTCTGGGCGAGTTTCCTCGCGCGGCAAAATTAGCGGCCTGGTTCCACGACGCGGTCTATCGGGCCGACCCCCATCTTCCGCCCGGACAAGATGAAGAGGATTCAGCCCGACTGGCCGAACGTGTCTTGCCGACCCTCGGCGTCCCCGGCCCCGAGATCCTTGAAGTCTCCCGTCTGGTCCGCCTGACTTTCACCCACGACCCGCATAACGACGACGCAGCTGGTCGCATCCTTTGCGATGCCGACCTGGAAGTTTTAGGTCGCAGCCCCGGCCCGTATCAGCGCTACCAACAAGCGGTTCGTCGGGATTTCGCCAAGGTTTCGGATGACGACTTCACCACCGGGCGGGAGAAAGTGCTACGCGGAATTCTGGCGAGAAACCCGATTTTCAATACCCCGACCGCGATCAAGCGATGGGAGCGTCAGGCCCGCAAGAATTTGATTGCCGAGATCTATCCACGACCGAAAGGCATCGAGAAGGATCCCGCCTCAGAGACGAAAACAGCCCGCCAGCTCGACGACGTCAAGCGTATTGAGCGTGCCCGCAAGCAGGCGATCAAGAAGATAGAACAAGCCAAAAAGTCCGCTCGTTAGAGCGGACTTCGACTCAGATCACAGCGGGGCGCGAACCATCCGGTTCGCGCCCCGCTGTGATCTCAAGAGGTCCATCACCCCCGGGGGGGAGGGTGGGGTGGTTACATCATGCCGCCCATACCGCCCATGCCGTCCATGCCGGCATCGCCACCGGCAGGTGCCGGCTCCGGCTGGTCGGCGATAACAGCCTCGGTGGTCAGGAACAGACCAGCAATCGAAGCAGCGTTCTGCAGAGCCGAGCGGGTAACCTTCACCGGGTCGTTCACGCCAGCTTCCAGCAGGTTCTCGTATTCACCGGTGGCAGCGTTCAGGCCCTCACCAGCAGGCAGGGACTTGACTTTAGCCACCACGACGCCGGGCTCATGGCCAGCGTTTTCGGCGATGTGCTTCACTGGCGCCTCCACAGCGATCTGAACGATCCGAGCACCGGTGGCTTCATCGCCCTCCAGCTTCAGCTCGGCGAACGCTTCAGCAGCAGCCTGAATGAGTGCCACGCCACCACCGGCAACGATGCCCTCATCAACAGCAGCCTTAGCGTTGCGCACAGCGTCTTCAATACGGTGCTTGCGTTCCTTGAGCTCAACTTCGGTAGCAGCACCGGCCTTGATCACGGCCACACCGCCGGCCAGCTTAGCCAAACGTTCCTGAAGCTTTTCGCGGTCGTAGTCCGAGTCAGAGTTCTCAATCTCAGCCCGGATCTGCGCCACACGACCGGAGATCGCATCGGCCTCGCCAGCACCTTCAACAATGGTGGTCTCGTCCTTGGTGATGGTCACCTTCCGAGCGGTACCCAGCATGTCAACGGTGGCGTTCTCCAGGGTCAGGCCGACTTCTTCAGAGATGACCTGCCCGCCAGTGAGGACAGCGATGTCGTTGAGCATCGCCTTACGACGGTCACCGAAGCCCGGAGCCTTGACCGCCACAGATTTGAAGGTGCCACGAATCTTGTTGACCACCAGGGTAGCCAGGGCTTCGCCTTCAACGTCTTCAGCGATAATCAGCAACGGCTTGCCGGACTGCATGACCTTTTCCAGCAGACCGACCATGTCGCGAGCGTTGGAAATCTTGGAGTTGACGATCAGAATGTAGGGATCTTCCAGAACCGCTTCCTGACGGTCAGTATCAGTGACGAAGTAACCGGAAAGGAAGCCCTTATCGAAGCGCATGCCTTCGGTCAATTCCAGGTCCAGGCCAAAGGTGTTGGACTCTTCAACGGTCACCACACCTTCCTTGCCGACCTTATCTAGGGCTTCCGCAATCAGTTCGCCGATCTGTGGGTCAGCAGCAGAAATAGAGGCGGTCGCTGCGATCTGCTCCTTGGTCTCGACCTCGTGGGAGCGAGCAACCAGCTTCTCAGTCACAGCCTGTACGGCCTTGTCGATACCGCGACGAATCGCGATGGGATCAGCCCCGGCAGCGACGTTGCGCAGTCCCTCTTTCACCAGGGACTGAGCCAGCACGGTCGCAGTGGTAGTACCGTCACCGGCAACATCGTCAGTCTTCTTCGCGACCTCTTTGACCAGTTCGGCCCCGATCTTCTCATAGGGGTCATCGAGATCAATTTCTTTAGCGATAGACACACCGTCGTTGGTAATGGTCGGAGCGCCCCAGGATTTCTCCAGGACGACGTTACGACCACGCGGGCCGAGCGTCACTTTGACGGCGTCAGCCAGCGTGTTCAAACCCTTTTCGAGGCCACGGCGTGCTTCTTCATCGAATGCAATGGTCTTAGCCATGAAATGCACAAGTCCTTTCTGGACGAATCTCTCGGTGAAGTCCCACACTCAAGTGCCCGCGACGGACGGTGAGGAGCAACCACCGGGTGGCGGTTTACTCCCGACCTCACTGGAGTGAAGGGCGTCTACTTCTTAGGGCAACTTTGGCAGTCACAACCTAAGAGTGCTAACTCCATTATTAGCACTCCCCCCGGGCGAGTGCAAGTAGAGTTCCGGGGCTGTTCATCGCAAGACGAGCCCTACTGAACGACCACTACGGTCAGACCGCTGACCGTGTCATTCTGCTGGGCTTGGCCACCCACCTGAGAGGCAACTTCTTCGGCGGTGGCTTGCAGTGCTGGATCATCAAAGTAGACGATGTTGGAGGTCACCGGGCCCCCATTCCAATCTCCGACGGTCACAACATTGAACCCAGCTTGGGTCAACTCAGCTTCGGTTTGGGCAGCGAGACCGTTAATGGTGGTCGAGTTATATACCGAGACGGGAGCTTGATAGTCAACCTCCGCGGATTCCTGAGTCTCTTCCGTGGCAGAGGGCTCAGCACCGGTTGCGTCCTCGTCGACAGCCGTCTCAGCGTCGTCCGGGACGGCGGAATCAGCGGGATCCGGCGAGCCAACATCGTTGCTAGCATCCGAGGCGTCTGTGGGTGATTCCAAGACAGCGTCCGGATCCTCCTCGGGCGAGGGGCCTGCCACCACAGGAGCATCAGCGAAAATTTGCGACCGTAGTTGAGGGAGCAAAATGAAACTGAAAGCACCAATGGCCAACGCCAACCCTGCGGCCAGAATGATCCAGATCAGGTGGGCGCTGGATTCGGGGCCACGGAAATCTGCCCGGTGGGCCCCGTGCTCGGTGGTGTATTCCGGAACGTGAGAGAACCGGTCTGGCTCATACTCTGTCTTGGACATCTTGTTCATCTAGTGGTGCTCTGTGGGTGGCGGTCGGCGCGGTCGGCGGTGCGACGACGTTGGCGAATGCGGTTGATCAACATCGGGTCGGCGGCGATGGCGCGTTCGTCGTCAACGAGCCGTGTCAGCAACTGGTAGTAGCCGGTGGGCGTCATGCCCAAGTCATCTTGAATGGCCCGGTCCTTCGCTCCGGAGTACCGGAAAGAACGGCGCTCCAAGTCCAGCACCTTTTTTTCACGGTCGTTCAGCGGTTCCAACTTCGTCATCGTGGCCCAGTCTAGTAGAGCAGGCTGGTTCTCACCGGTTAGGCTCGCACTATGGTTGCACCTTCGGCAGACTCCTCCAGACCCTCCAGCGCCTCCGGCTCGGCCCGTGACTCAGCCGCTACCGCCTCACAGTTACCGCCGATGCGTCATCCATTGGATCCTGGCTGGGCCCAGGCGTTGGCACCGTGTGCGACACAGTTTCAGCTCATTGCTGACCGGCTGGGTGACCTGAACGCACGGAATGTGGAAGTCTTGCCGGAACCCGACAACATTCTCCGGGTGTTTCGCCAGCCTTTTGATCGCGTACGGGTCTTAGTGCTGGGACAGGACCCCTATCCCACTCCAGGGCATCCGATGGGGATGAGTTTTTCTCTTCATCGTAACGTCCGGCCCCTGGCACGGTCGCTGACCAATATTTTTCAGGAATTACACGATGACCTGGGCATCACCCCGTCGCAGCATGGCGATCTCACTCATTGGGCCGATCAAGGCGTGCTGATGCTCAACCGTGTGCTGACCGTCACCGCTGGATCGCCGGGGTCACACCGCGGACTGGGGTGGGAGGAGATCACTCAGCAGGCAATTGAAGCATTGGTCGCTCGAGGAACGCCGCTGGTAGCTCTGCTGTGGGGCGCTGATGCCCGCAAAACCAAGCCCCTGATTCTCGGCGGCACCAACACTGCGGTCATTGAGTCACCGCACCCCTCACCCCTCTCGGCCCGACGGGGCTTTTTTGGGTCCAGACCGTTCTCCCGCACCAATGAGTTCTTGGTCGCCCACGGGCTCCAACCGATTGACTGGGAACTTCCGCAGTAGGTGAACCCCTGTCGTCTTTGCGACTAACGACGACCAATCCGGCGACGCTCGTTATCGGAGAGTCGACCGGTCAGCGGCCGAGCCAGAGTATCACCGAGCACCGACCCGAAGGCCATAGCCAGAATGATCACCATCGCGTTAAACATTCCAATCAAGCCCGAGGGGACGGTTTCAGCTGAGATGGTGATCCGGTACATCGAGCGGAAGATCATCAGCCCGGGTAGCAAGAACATGATCGCCGGCACGGCAACCACCAGCTGGGGTGCGCCCAATCGGAGCGCGACAATACGTGCTAGGAAACCGACAGCCACTGCTGCGAACGCGGGCGTGACCGTGGGCCCCAGGCCGAGATTTTCTCCGGCCACATACGCCAAGTAACCGATGCCGGAGACCAAGCCGGTGGGCAACAGCAGTCGCACCGAAGACTGATCACTCATGGCCGCAAACAGAGCGGCCATCAGGATGAATAAGGCCAGCAGCCATACCGGGTATTCATAGTCCGGAACCCGGGTCAGGTCGATTTGTGGCACTCCGATCAGGTCCGAGATCGCCACAGCGACCACAATGCCCGCCACCAGACCGATATAACTGAGCAGGGATGAAACCATACGTCCGGCAGCCGTCATCGGGAAGCCGTTAATACCGTCCTGCACAGCCGAGACGATGCGAAGCGCAGGTAGGAGCATCATCAGCGACCCGGCGATGACCGCCGAGGGGTCTTGGAAAACATCGAAGGCGTACAAAGCCAGCGCCACCCCGGTAGCCACCGCGCCACCGGTCATGGTGGCAAAGACTTCAGGCATGCGGATCCGTCCCATCAGATCCACGGCCGTCATGGTCATGATCATCGAGAAAAACGTCATCAAGCCGGCCATTGGACTACCGCCGATGAACATCACGAACGACGTGCCGAATAGTCCAGTGGCCAGCAGTGCAACCCAGCCCGGGAAGGTCTTGGACTGGTGACGGATCTCGGCCAGTTTTGCTTCGGCCTCGTCTCGGGTGGCGTCGCCGTTGGCAATCCGGGTGACCAGCTGGTGGAGGAAGGACAGCCCCGCGTAGTTCGAGGACCAGGAACGCACCACGCGCTGATAGGTGAAGGGGGTTTCCCCGGCGGGAACGTAGTTCAGAGAGATCGCTTGGTTGGTGATGTCGATTTCCGCGTCGGGGACGCCGAATGCTTGGGTGACCACAATAATGGAGGTTTCGACCTCCAGCGCACCAGCTCCGAAACGGAACATGGTCTCACCCAAACGCAACGCAAATTGCAACGTATTGCCAACATCAGCATTTTCAGCGACTTGACGATAGTCGCGTCCAGCGTTGGCAACTCGTCGGGCTTGATAGGGCGACTGGAAAAGACGGTTATTGAGCTGGAGCGCTTGGGTAGGGATCGAGTCAACGAAGGAGTGACGATCCTCTGCGGCGTTACTGGGAGCAGTATCAGTGGCGCTTTTCCGAAACACGCCCCCGCGGGTGCGCCCGCCGAGATTGGGTTTCCAGGTCGGTAGCCCGGGAAAACGACGACGGGAAGGCTCGGCTTCCGTCTCGGTCTCCGAGGCATAGCCAGCTGGAACTATCGGCTGAGGGTCGGTCGCGGGACGCCGCCATTCATCAAACTCATGACGTTGGTCCTCACTAGTCTTCTCGGGCGAGGAGCCACCGCGCTCGGACTGGTCCTCCGAGTCTCGGGGAGTAACCGAGGGAAGGTCCGTGGTGGTAGACGACAGCACCGAGGTAGGCACCGGGTCATGATCAGCCACCGGTTCCGGTTCTTCGTACACCGGTGCGGTCTGTGGCGCTGACGCATCCGGGTTGGGTGCCACCACAGCCGGGCGAATGACGGGAATGACGTCCGAATCTGTGCTGGGCTGTTCTGTCGGGGCCTCAGAATGATCCGTTGAGGTGGTTTCTGTGACGTCTTCGTCGCGTTCGGTACGCACATTTTTAGACATACTGCCTCCTCAAAAAGTTCATTCTGATGCCGAGATTCTCAGCCTTAACCCACCCTAAATTTTAGGCCGTGTTGAGCTGGTCCGTGACAGTTGTCGTGAGAGTGACTCATCACGTTCTACTCTCCAGTAAGGCGCTTTATGCGACGTGAATTGGCGAAGCACACGAACAGTGATGCACGTTGCTGTTCCGTCGTGAGCTGCGCGTTAGCCCGGGATTAAAAAAACTCAGTGGGGCTACCCAATTCGGGCATCCCCACTGAGCTAACATCCAGAGCCAAAACTCAGCGCTTAGTGCTCATCGTAGTGATCCTCGTGTAGCGCGTGACGGTGGCCATCGTGAATATAGTCCACGTGATCACCGTGCTGAACTGCTTCGTGGCCGCAGTCCTCGCCGTGCTCGTGCTCTTCAATGGTGTGCTCAGCGTGTACATCTTGCTCGGTCATGACGACTCCTTTTCATCGGTGCCTGTGGGTTCTATTGGCGCGTCAACGCTTGTCTCAGGTTCTTGAACGTGGGCCAGCGCATCATCGATCACGTGACTGACGTGAAGGTCAGCCAAGTGATAGATCACTTCTTTGCCCGATCGGACCGCGGTCACCAAACTGGCCTGCCGAAGGGTCCGCAGATGCTGGGAGACCAGCGGTTGCGACAGTCCTGTCGCTTCCGCAAGCGCCCCAACAGTGCGAGGCTCATGTCCAATCTCGTGCAACAGTTCCAATCGGGGAACGCTACCGAGAACTTTGAACAATTTCGCCGCCTCGGCAACGCCTGATTCGCTGTCCATATTTCTATTCCACCAGACATATAAAGATATTGCAATATGTACACATGACAATAATCGGAGTGCAACACAGATCACTCTCCGCGTTGTCTATCATCTACATCTTAGACATGAAAAAATCCCCGCTTGCTCGGAGCAAACAGGGACTCGCCGTGGATCCTACTGGATTCGAACCAGCGACCTCTCGCGTGTGAAGCGAACGCTCTAACCAGCTGAGCTAAGGATCCGTACAGAGGTCATACTTTAGCAGGAAGATGAGTCAACGCGAAATCGGACGTCGCGGTGACCACACTGCATCGTTAGCCCCGACCATGCCTGAGGACTGTCTGGGAATCGATCCCAGGATGCCAGCCACAGGCGGAAGGTGACCGGCGTGCAGGTTATTCCTCGAATTCAACGCCGAGGGCCCAGTACCCACTAGTGGATACAGGGCCCTCGGCGTCAGAGCCCCCTGCCGGATTCGAACCGGCGACCCTCTGTTTACAAGACAGATGCTCTGGCCAACTGAGCTAAGGAGGCAAAGCCCTCAGGCAACTTCTCTAGCATACCGGATCGGCAGACTTGTCGGCGATTTCATCTTGCAGACGCGAGCGGCCCGAACGGTGGCAGATGCCAACCGGTTCGGGCCGCCCAGCTGCATTCATGCCTCGAGTGCCTAGTCCTCGATGGCGTTATTCACATCGTCCTGGAAGGAATCCTGAGTGGTAAACGTGCCGTTGACCCAAATGGATGGAGTTCCCGCAATACCACCTTCACGAGCCTTCGCCGCGGTGTAGTCCACGAACGGACGGTAGGTGTTATTCGACATACAGTCTGAAACGTCAGCACCGTTATCGCTGGCCAGCTGTTTCAGCTCATCGTTGGACAGGCCTTGGCCCTGATGGGTGCTATAGGTTTCGAATAATGCGGTGAGCACATCATTGAACTTTTCGGGATGCTCTGCAGCGGTGCACAGCGCGGTGTTGGCAGCCCGAGACGAGAAGTTATTCGTTCCGGGGTTATCCAGGTAGTTAACCAAGCGGTACTCGACCGTGATCTCTTCGGCGTCTAGCTTCTCATTAATGAACTCGGAATTGGCCATTTCGAAGTCAGCACAGTGCACGCAGTCCGGGTCGGCATAGATAATGACCTGGGCGGGCTCATCCTGGTCACGTTCTTCCCCGCCGGGCACCTCTTCGGGGGGTTCATCGGTGATATTGGATTCGCCGACCTCGTTGGCGCTGACTTCGCCGAGAGACTCGCCCTCAGCGAATTCTGTCGTGGACACCAAGGTAATACCACCGTGTTCATTGGCGATGGTCGGGGCTTCACCAGATTCAGGAATGGAACGGTTTTGGTTCCATATAAGCAACCCGGCGATCACCGCAATGACTAGAACCACCACACCAACAATGCTCCAGGTGGTGATCTGGGCGTTGCGTTTTTCTTTTTTCAGTTGTTTTTCGTGCATCTGGCGCGCTCTGGTTCGCGCATCCCCTGCGGACTTGGAGTTTTTGGCCATATCTTTGATCCTCGACAACGTGGTGGTCACGGGCTCCTGGGATAGCATAACCGGTGATCGTGCCAAGGATCTGAATATCTTAAAGTTTGTGTCTCAGCTACACAGGACTCGACAGCAACCGGAGTTCGGGGCACACTCATGTACTAATGAATTCCGCTCCACATCCCATCAATGACCAGGTCCGCATTTCCTCGACACACTCCTCTCCCACGCTCAGCGCCGAGCTCTTGGACCTACCCCTGCACCAGAACCTCGAGGATTGGCCCGAGCAGGTGATCACCGCACTGCCCCGTGGTATTTCGCGACACGTCGTGCGATTCGTCCGGTTGCCCTCGGCAGTGGTAGCGCTGAAAGAAACCACACCGGCACAGGCCCAAGCTGAGTACGGATTATTACGCCAGCTCGGCCGGCGCGATATCCCCTGTGTGGTGCCCCTGGCGGTGATTACCGGCCGCCGGGATCCCGCAGACGAACCACTCCCCGCTATGTTGGTCACCCAACATCTACCTTTTTCTCTGCCGTATCGGGCCGTGTTGAGTCAGCAACTCTCCCGCGACACCCTCACCAGGGTGATCGACGCGCTAGCAGTACTGATCGTCCAACTACACCTCGAAGGATTTTATTGGGGCGATATTTCACTGTCGAACGTGCTGTTTCGTCGCGATGCCGGCGGGTTCGCCGCCTATCTGGTCGACGCCGAGACCGGGGAGCTACGCACGAACGTCTCGGCCGGGCAACGCGCCCACGATATGGAGATTGCTCGGACCAATATTGCCGGCGAGCTCATGGATCTGATCGCCGGTGGCTTGTTGGCCGAAACCGTTGACCCGGTGGCCACCGCGGAGCAGGTCTCTGCCAGTTACCGCAACCTGTGGCATGAATTGACCACCGACTTTGCGGTGCCCACCGATCAGCGTATGCACCTACAAGACCGCATCCGTCGGCTCAACGAGCTAGGTTTTGATGTTGAAGAATACGATGTCACGCCCGCCCGCGGTGGTCGTGAACTGGTGCTGAACCCCAAAGTCGTCGATCCCGGCCACCATCGCCGTCGGCTACTGCAATTGACCGGGCTGAGCGTGGAAGAAAATCAAGCTCGCCGACTGTTGCAGGCCATTGACGACTACCGAAGAGAACAACACTGGCAGACCGATGAACACTTGTCTGCTCAGCTGTGGCTACAGCAAGTCTTCGACCCGATCATTCAGCACCTACCGGCAGAACTGGCTGGCAAGATGGAGCCGGCGGAAATCATGCACGAGATTTTGGAGCACCGCTGGTATCTCTCCGAACGGGCCGGACAGCAGGTCAGCCTTGAAGAGACCGTGACGTCTTATCTCCAGGAGATTCTGACACCGCGTGCTCCCGATGATCCCCTCACCGCAGATACGGTCTCCCGCTCACAGGCTTCTCGTCCCAACACCGAGTACCATCACCGCCCCGGGACGTATCAGGGCCCGTCTGGGAACGACTAGCGCCTCCAGGTCGTTGGTGACCACCTCGTGCACCGGATCAAATCCGGTCAGTAGGTGCACATCCTGTGGGCGTTGCTCACGACGTAAGATCCGAGCCTCGACGGGGTCGGGCCCCCAGGCGAGGAGCAGATGCAATCGTGGCACTGCGGGGCTTGGTGCGGTAGGAACAGTCCGGATCAGGTGGATCAGTCCGGTCTCCGGGTCCACCGTGGTGTGCACCGAGTCAAACGAGTCGAGCGCCTCGGGCGATTCGGACTCACCGGTCCGCAGCAGGGCAGGGAGCTGTCGTCGAAGCTGAATCAGCCGGCGGTAGAAGGCCAGAGCTTGCCGGTGCCCCACGCGGTTTGGCTCGTCCCAGTCCAAGACCGCCAGGTCTCGGGTGGCGGTTGCCGTGGGCTCGTGCACGGTGTCGGGGTCCCAACCGGTGGCGGCAAACTCGAGACGTCGCCCGGTTGAGACCCCGGTGATCAGCTCGGGTTCGGCGAAGTCGACAAAAAAGGGGAACGGGGTGCGGGTGGCAAATTCTTCGCCCATGAACAGCATTGGGGTCCCCGGGGCGAGTAGCATCAGGGCCGCTTGCCCCATGGCCCGGGATAACTCGATGCTGGCGGTCGGACGATCGCCAGCGGCCCGGTTGCCGACCTGATCGTGGTTTTGGATGGAAACGATTAGCTGGCTGGGCCGGTGCCGGTGATGGTTCAGGGCTCGGCCGTGGTGGCGACCGCGGAAACTGGAATAGGTCCCGTCGTGGAAAAACCCTTGATCAATGGCTTTGGGTAGCGCGTTCGGGTCGGCGAAATCAGCGTAGTAGCCCTGGGTCTCCCCGGTGGCGGCCACGTGGACGGCGTGGTGGAAGTCATCGGACCACTGCCCATGCGGTCCCAGGCCGTTGGTCTCGAGCCCATCGATCATGCGCGGGTCGTTCAGGTCGGATTCGGCGATCAGCACCCGGTTCACCCCGGTCTGGGCGCCAATCTCATCGGTCAGCGCGCGCAACTGTTGTAGGATGTGGACTGCTTGGGTGTCGGACAGCGCATGCACCGCGTCCAACCGGAACCCGTCGACCTCGTAGTCCAGCAAGAGCATGCGGGCCTGATCGAGAATATAGGTCCGGACCTCGTCGGAATCGGGACCGTCCAGATTGGGGCCGGCGCCCCACCGGGTCTCGTCGGCGCGTTGATAGGGGCCGAATTGATTGAGGTAATGTCCTTCGGGGCCCCAGTGGTTATAAACCACATCCTGAATGATTCCGAGCCCACGGGCGTGAGCCGCCTGGACCAGCCGGGCGTATTCGGCCGGTCCGCCGTAACTGGCCTGAATAGCGAACCAGTTCACGCCGTCATAGCTCCACCCGAAACGACCGGGGAATCCTGCCACCGGCATGAGTTCCACGTGGGTAACCCCTAGCTCGACGAGATAGTCCAGCCGTTCTATGATCCCGGCAAAATCCCCGGTGGGGCTGAACGTGCCGGGATGTAGCTCGTAAATCACCATCTCGGCGAGTTCATTGGACCGTGCTGGGTGGCTGGGTGCCGTCTGCGACGATGCGCACGGTAACGGTGGTACCGGCCGGGAGGGGCCGTGCACGCCGTCGGGTTGATACCGCGAGCGCGGGTCCGGGAAGGGCCCGGACCCGTCCAGCACGTAGCCGTACCCTGCCCCGTTGGGGATCTCGCCCCGGTGTTTCTCATTCAACCACCACCAGCCCCCGGCCTGATCATCGGTGGTCAACCGGTAGCGGGCAGTCACCGGCCAGGTGTCTGCGGTGGCCAGCCCGTCAGTGCGTTGAGCGAGCTCACCGGCAGGTTCGGTGACGATTACCAGCTCGATTTCTTCAGCTTCGGGGGCCCAGACCGCATACCGGCGACGGCTGGCCGGGGGAGAGTGGAAGTGAAAGGCCGAGTCGTTGTTCATCACGGGACTAGCCTGCCTGTTCTGTGTCACCGGCTGTGTCCGGATCGTCTTGGTGCACCAGGTCCTGTGGGGCAAGCAGGGCCACCGGAAGAATGTGGAGTACATCAGCCACCTCGATGCGGCGGTTAGCATCCGAGCGGTAGCTGGTACCGGTCAGCAGGTCTAGGTAGACGCATTCTGCCTTCGGCACCACAATGCTGGTCGTGGTGTCCCATCCGCCCTGGCGTTCCAGGCCCAGCGGCCACCGGGTTGCCACCGCAATGGCTTGGCCACGGATGCAGCCGATCACGTGGTCGTCCCCAGCCTGGTCACTATGTACCTCAAGCGGGATGTATTCGGTGAACCAGTCAGGACAATCCGAACGCAGGTGCAAGACCTGGGTGGTGATCCACAACTTCGTCAGATCGGCGAACTCGCCCCAGGCCGCTCGATCGATGCCGGCACCGGGCGCTGGGTCGGGCGGCGGGGTCAGACCGGGCGAACCCAGCGCCTCGACCCGTCGGTCCAACTCATCGAGCAGATCGGCGCGGTAGGCGAAATCCACCGCGCACCGATTATCCGGGTCTACCATAGTCGGGAACACGATTTCGGTGCCCTGATAAATATCGGGCACACCCACCGAGACCAGGTGCAAGAGCTTCAGGCTGAGCTGATTCGACACCGCGGCCGGCACCAGCTCGCTGGTGAACTGCTCCCACAGCGCCCCGACGGGGTGGGCATCATCGAGTAACAATTCCAGGGCCTCGCCCAGCTGGTGTTCATACTCCTGATCTTGCTCGGTCCAGGAGGTGATCGCCCCAGACTCCCGGGCTGCTTTGACCGCGTAGTCGTCCCACCGCTGATATTCCAGCCCAGCGTTGGACAGTGGCTGAGCGCCGAATCCAGTTTCTACCACGATTTTCCATAGCGCCAGATCGTCCCCCACCCGTGGGAGCTGGTCGGTGATCATCCGCGTCAGTTGCGCGAAGGTCTCGGCCCACTGCTGGGCACACTCGCTGAGCACGTGGATGCGAGCGCGCACGTCTTCCGAGCGTTTGGTGTCGTGGGTCGAGATGGTCGTCATCGTTTCTGGCCACCGGGTCAGCCGGTTGCGTTGCTGGTCGTGAAATTCTTGGACACTGATGCCGATTTGGGCTGGGTCTGCGCCGACTTCATTGGCTGAGCTGAGCAGACTGAACCGATAGAAGGCGGTGTCTTCGACTCCCTTGGCCATCGCCATCGAGGTGGTTTGCTGGAATCGGATGGCGCCGGGATGTTGCGGGTCGGCCAGGACCGGCATCAGCTGTCCAACGACCTCGGCGACGCTGGGATCGCGCTCGACCGCCACCGCGGCGGCCTGATGCAGGTACTCCTCGCCGAGTGGCACATAGCTACGGTACACCGGGAAGGCACACATCAGCGTGGTCAATCCGACCAATAACTGCTGGTCATCGGACTCGCGTCCCAGGTCCGGGGCCACCAGCCGGGCCACCGCGTGCAGGTCCGGAGTCAGCATCTGTGTCACCGCCCGGTGTTTGAGCTGGTAGACCAGGTCCCGGTACCGCTCGACCGGATCGTGCTGCCGGGGTGTTTCCGCTGCCTCGCTGGCGGTCATACCCGCTAAAACCTGGGTTCCGCGCGGGTCGATGAGTACCCGGTCGAGTGCCTGCAACGTGTCATAGCCACAGGTGCCCTGCACGGGGAAGCTCTCAGGTAGTGCTTCTCCGGGTTCCAGAATCTTTTCGGCCACCACCCAGGCGTTGTCGCCAATGTGGTCCCGGAGCTGACGCAGAAACTGCCCCGGATCGGCCAGTCCGTCGATGTGGTCCAGGCGTAGCCCGTCTGCCACCCCGTCGGCGAACCAGCGACGGATTTCTGTCGTGGCTTCTTGGAAGACTATCGGATCTTCTATCCGCAGCGCGGCCAACTCGTTGATCGCAAAAAACCGTCGATAGTTGACCTCGTACTCGCCATCTCGCCACGGCTCGAGCCGGTAATGCTGCTGGTCGTGGATACCCCGCACCCAAGCGGCATAAGCAACTGGGTCGTCCTGCGGGGGTTGGCCCGACAGGTCGGTGTCTTCGGCCAATGGGTACTCATTGTCGTCGTAGCACAACCGCAGATCTGTTATGCCTTGGTCTGCCCCGGCCCCGGCCTCCGCAGTGCTTTCGCGCACGCACAGCCGGTCGCGTTCGGCGCCCGGGTCTTGTGCGGTGCCCTCCCCGAGCACCGGAATAACCAGCCGGTCGTCGCCGGCCGCCCAGTCAATGTCGAAAAATCGCGCGTAGCGCGAGGTCGGGCCATGGGCGAGCACATCCCACCACCACGGGTTTTCGGCTGGCACCCCCACCCCGACGTGGTTGGGCACTACATCGATGATCAGCTGTCCCCCGTCGGCATGCACCTGCTCGGCCAGCGCCTGCAGGGACTGGGCACCACCGCGGGAAGCATCCACGCAGGTGGGGTCCACCACGTCGTAGCCGTGGTCTGACCCTGAGTTGGCCTGCAATATCGGAGACAGGTATAGTCCGGTCACTCCTAACCGACGCAAATATCCCCACAGCTGGCCAGCATCGGCCAAGGTGAAATGGTCGCTCAGCTGCACGCGGTAGGTAGCGGTAGGTGCTGTCATCGAGGTGTCCTCACTGTTGATTCTCGTCCGTCTCGCCACTGATATGGGGTTCACCGGTGTGCTCATCGAAGATGATCCGAACTCCAGATTCTTCACGACCGTCCTCATAGACCAGCGTGGCGTCCAGGGCATAACCGATCCAGCGATTGGGTTCGACTTCCACGACCTCGGGATATTTGGTCGTGACGTTGTTGGTGATGACCCGGTTGGTATTCGCGTTGGTCACCAGCCCCCAGATCAGTAGCCCGGCGCCGATCACCACCAACCCGAGTCCCGCCCAGGTTTCAAAGCGGGCATCGATCCGGCCCTCGGGACCTTCCACCCGGGCGTCGGCGCCTTCAAAGGCCATGGTCTTACCGGTGTCGATAGCCCGGTAACGGCGTTTCCGCCAGGCGGCATGAGCCGATACGGCGAGCCCCGCAATCGCCAGGATGACTCCCAGCCCGATCAGAAGGTTCCCGCTCTGTAAATCAAGTGTTTCGTACATATGTCCATTCTCGCCTATGGCAACCTCGCCGTTCACAGCTATTGATGAGTTCATCGCTGAGGCCACACTCCCGGCGGCCATCAGCCATCCGGTTGCCACCGCTCCTATTCGTGCGGAGAGCTCCTCGGCGATACGGGCCCCACCGGCCCGCTGAAAGACCGCGCCACCCGACAAGGGCGAGTAGGCCTGAATCTCAATGCCCAGCGTGTCGCGGTGTTCGATCACTCCCATCCAGCCGGGGTACCGGTTGGGGTCCACCACTGCCCCCAGCACGTCGGGGACGGTCAGACTGGCTTGCACCTGGTGAGCGCTAATCGTTAACGTCCCCTGGGAAGCCTCGGCCAACACCTGGTTGAAGGCCTCCAACCGGGGCGCGGAAAAATTGGAAACGCCCACCTGCCGGGTGATCTTCTGTCGGTGTGCACCGACCAGGGCCAGAGCAGTATCCCGCAACGAAGTCCGTGGATCGGGACGGTGAATCAGCACCCGGTCAATGGTGTCCACACCGAGGTGTTGCAGGCAACGTTCCAGCCCGGCGCGGATGTGGTCGCCGGAGTTGTTATAGCAGGTTGGGGTTTCGTCGGTGCCGGCAACGACGCCAATTTTTGTTTGCACCTGTAACTGCTCGCGCCATTCGGGTTGTTCGACCAACAACCAACCCAGCGCTGTCTCTGCACGACCCCGACGATAAATATCCGCGGTGTCCACCCAGAGCTGATGGTCGAACACCGCAGAGCCCGGTTGCTGGTGTGCTTGCACCCAGCGGGAAAGGATCTCACGCGCTCTCACCGGGTCGTCCCATTCCATGGTGCCCAGCATGATTGAGGCCTGCTTACTCATACCCACCACCCTAGGCTCTGACCTGGCAGAAGACGAGAGGAAGCCTATTGTGGTGGTCACAGAATCTGTGGTGGTATGAGGATATGAAGTTTGCGACCTTCCGTGTCCCCGATGAGCCCACCGATAAGCTCGGTGCGAGTTTCGTCGCTTTGATTACCGAAACCGAAACTGACGCACAGGGAACCGAGCACGCCACTCTGGGAGTCCAGATCCCCGAGTTCACAGATGTGGGGCAGCTAGTCACTCAGCCGCCCGAGGTCCGCCAGCAGCTGGCGGAACGCGCCTTAGAGACCACGACAAAGGATCCACGCCAGTTGCTCGATGTCAGTCAGGCTACTTATGACACGCTGATCCCCTACCCCGCAAAGGTGTTCTGCATTGGGCTGAACTACCGCAACCACATCAAGGAAACAGGACTGGAACTTCCGGATTATCCCACGGTGTTTACGAAATTTTCCCAGACACTGACCTCAGCAGAAGCATCCATTGCGATCCCCGCAGTGGACCACCGGCTTGACTACGAAGGGGAACTGTGCGTGGTGATCGGGACACCGGGTCGGAACATCCCCGAAGACCAGGCCCTAGATCACGTGGCCGGCTACACCATTTCCAATGATTTCTCATTGCGTGGCTATCAGGGACGCACCTCGGAGTGGACACAGGGCAAGATTTTTGAAGCTACCACCCCGATCGGCCCCTGGCTGGTCACCCCCGATGAGTTTGACCCCAACGCCCGGATTACCACGCTGGTCAACGGTGAGGTGCGCCAAGACGATTCCGTGGGCGATCTGGTCTTCACCCCGGCACAGTTGATCAGCTACCTCTCCGAGATTATTACGCTGTCACCCGGTGATTTGATCCTGACCGGGACTCCGGGTGGCGTCGCACTGGCGATGAAGAACGACAAAGGTCGCCGACCGTGGCTGGTGCCCGGTGATGAGGTGGAAACTCGCATTCAGGGACTCGGTGTCCAGCATAATGACATTGTCTCGTCCTGACTCGGTCACTCGCTTCGGGATCCTTGGGGCAGGTCGAGCCGGAACCGCGCTGGCCCGGGTCGCCCACCAGGCCGGTTTTGAGGTCGATATTGCTGCTTCCCGGCCACCGCGAGCTCTGAAGTACCATCTAGCACAGTACGCTCCCCATGCTCATGCCGTTGAGGCTGATGAGATTGCAGCCGAAGTTGACCTCGTGGTGTTGATGGTGCCCCAAGAAGATCTGGACGACGTCGATCCTGAGACCCTATCTGGAGTGGTGCTGGTTGATGCCACCAATCGGTGGGAGGAGGAGCCATTGCCGGCCTGGCTGCAGGCACTGCGATCTGAGGGGCTCTCCTCCTCCGAGGCTGTTGCCGCGCACTTCTCCAGCACGCTGGCTGTGGTTAAGGCATTAAATCATATTTCGCATTGGGACCTGGATGCCGCCGATCGGTTCACTGCCACTCCACGACGTGCCTCAGCACTTGCCACCGATGTCCCGCAGGTAGCCACGCTGGTTGCCGGTATGCTCGACCAACTCGGGTTCGCCCCGGTCACGTTACCAAACCTCGCGTCTGGCTGGGTCCTCGAGCCGGGCGAAAAACTCTTCAACCGGCCGATGGACGCTGAGGTGATGATCGATGAGCTCCGCTATCTGTTGCCAGGGTCCCGCCAGGACTAAAATAGCGTATCGGAGAAATAACTAAGCCCTCCGTGCCATGCACGAAGGGCTCAAAGGTGGTCGGGGTGACAGGATTTGAACCTGCGACCTCGTCGTCCCGAACGACGCGCGCTACCAAACTGCGCCACACCCCGGTGGGTTGAGTCCGTGGCCTTTCAGCCACGAGTACCTATCATAAACCCACAACCGGAAATATCCAAAAGACGTCTCGTAGCTCACACATGGACACGTTGTGTTGATTCAGCCACGTCGCATCATCACGTGCGGAATCTCTGCTTCAATGAAAACTTCGCCCTCTCTGCGGAAACCCAACGACGTGTACCAGTTTTCTAAATGCGCCTGCGCGTGCAACTCAATCTGATCTTCCGGATAAGCAGCCACGGCTGCTTGCACCAGAGCTCCAGCCAGTCCTTGACCGCGATAATCACGATGGGTAGCAACCCGACCAATGGCAATACGTTGTGGCCCTTCACGGAGCACACGTAGCGTGCTGATCGGGACGTCACCGTCCTGCAACCACCACATCTCCGCGCCGGGCTCGAGATCTCGACCGTCTAATTCTTCGACGCTGATCACGCCTTGCTCCATGACAAAAACCTGGAATCGCAAACGCGCTATACCGTAGCAGAGTAAGGGGTCCAGGTCTTTCCACTGCCCGCAGTGGGGCAGCCTCTTTCTGCTGGTCACGTAGCTAGTTTAGCGTTGTACTTTGTTCCGGCCCGACACGGCTCCATAGATCGCCAGAACGATCACCGCGCCTCCAACGGCCAGCACCCACGAGGACAGCGACCAGAATTCGTTCACCCCGACACCAAAGATGAGGTTACCGAGCCAGCCACCGACCATGGCCCCAAGTGCACCCACAATCAGAGTGGCGAACCAGCCATGTTGTCGTCCCAGAATCATCCTGGCGATGATGCCGGCCAAGAGTCCAAGTACGAGAAAAGCAAAGAAATTCATGGTGGTTCCTTCCTTCAGTCAACCTACCCAAGACAGTGTCCGTGGTACGCACGGATACTCAGCCAGAAAAGCGTCAACACCCCGAGCTCTACCTCGTGAACGGTCACACAACAATCAAGACCTACCCAGCGAAACAAATAATAGCAAATCAGATTGAAAACCGCGTGCCCGAGCACAAGTCCCGTCCCAAGTACCACCGGAAACATTTCGACGAAGCGAATGCGCAGCAGATCTGTCGCAACCGATCGACAGTCCGCGGAAGAGCTGGGTGGTGTTTGGTGGGTTAAATGGTGGTCGGGGACGAACAGAGCCTGGGGGGTGGTGGCGTCGTTGTCACCAGGGTGGTCTGTTCGTCCCCGACCGTGTAATGATTGTCCGGCGGTGTCCTACTCTCCCA
>NZ_QHLO01000008.1:0-131786 GCF_003185945.1 Auritidibacter sp. NML120636 | reverse complement strand
GACAGGACTGGCCGAACTCAAGCGGTTAGGACGGACTCTGAAGCGTCGAGCTGCTGATATCCTGGCGTTCTTCACCCGACCGGGAACGTCGAACGGGCCTACCGAAGCGATCAATGGCAGGCTCGAATACCTACGGGGCTCAGCACTCGGCTTCCGCAACCTCACGCACTACATCGCGAGATGTCTGCTCGAGTCCGGCGGCTTCAGACCGGTTCTACACTCTCAATTACGATGAGCCCCATAACCTAGCACTGGGGTGGAAAGCTTACGTGACCCATCAGTCAATGATGACCAGTAGATCTCTTCTTATTTTTTATTGTGACGTAGCGCACACTCAGGTAGTCTCCTTTCAAGCGTTTTTGCCGCATTCCTGAATCTACTGGGCCCGTGCCCACGATCGACGACAAAGGAGCATCACATGTCTGACAAGGCACAAGAAAACCCTTCTTCACACGCTCCGCCTCCGGATAACGGCTGGCGGCAACGCTATTGGAAGAAGAACCTTCGACTGATGATTGTGCTACTGATCATCTGGTTTACCGTTTCATTTGGTTTCGGGATTCTGTTGATCGAGCCTCTGAATAACATCGTGATTCTTGGATTCCCCTTGGGCATGTGGTTTGCCCAGCAGGGTTCGATCTACACCTTCGTGCTCCTGATTCTGGTCTACGCGCTGTGGATGGACCGGCTCGATAGAGAGTTCGGCGTCTCTGAAGTTGACCAGCGCGACGCTCAGCAGGGAGGTCACTCGTCATGAGTTCCTTGGAATTCTGGACATTCTTCTTCCTGATCCTGACCTTCGGTATCTATATCGTCATCGCCTGGCGCTCCCGAGTTAAAGAGACCAAGGAATTCTACGTCGCTTCTCGTGGGGTGCCAACGATAGCCAACGGTGCAGCGGTAGCCGCAGACTGGATGTCAGCGGCTTCCTTCATCGGTATGGCGGGCATGATCGCTTTCCTCGGCTCCGATGGGTCGGTCTACTTGATGGGGTGGACCGGCGGCTATGTTCTGCTAGCCCTGTTGTTGGCCCCGTACCTGCGTAAATGGGGCAAGTTCACTGTCCCGGAATTCGTGGGCGAACGCTACAACGACACGGTCCGGCTCGTGGCAGCTATCTGCGCCATCATCGTTTCCTTCACCTACGTCGTCGGTCAGATGACCGGTGGGGGTGTCGTCTTCTCGCGGTTCCTCGGTCTGGACCCGCAGTGGGCCGTGGTGGCCTGTGCGGCCGTGATTTTCTTCTACGCGGTGCTGGGCGGGATGAAAGGCATCACCTATACTCAGGTGGCGCAGTACGTGGTACTCATCATCGCTTACTTAATCCCCGCGGTGGCCATCTCGCAGTATCTCGGTAACTTTCCAATCCCCCAGATCACTTACGGGCAGATCTTAGAAGAACTCAACATGCTCCGTACGGATTTCGGTCTGCATGAGTTCACCGATGCATTCGCCGGTCGTGAGGGGGGCCAGCTGGATGTGTTTCTAGTCACTCTCTCGCTCATGCTGGGCACCGCTGGTCTGCCACACGTGATCATCCGGTTCTACACCACCAAAACAGTTCGTGGCGCTCGCTTCTCCGCCTTCTGGGCACTGTTCTTCATCTCATTGTTGTACCTGACCGCTCCGGCGATGGGCGCCTTTACCAAGCTCAATCTGCTCCGGGGCGCCCAGGGTTCCGACGAGGACGGCCTTCCGGGATGGATCACACCATGGCAAGAAACCGGACTCGTTGAGGTGAACACCACCGGTGACATTAATTCGGTGTCGAATGTGTCCGGAACGGCGGATCTCGTAGTCTCCAACGACATTTTGGTGCTCGCCTCCCCCGAAATTGGAGGCCTTCCCACCCCCATCGTCGGGTTGATGGCAGCTGGTGGAATGGCGGCAGCGCTTTCCACGGCAGCTGGCCTGCTGTTGGTGATCTCCTCGGCGACCTCCCACGATATTTACTACCGGATGATTTCGAAGGAAAGAGCCTCCGAGAGTCGGCAGATGTTGGTCGGACGCCTGGCCATGGCAGTTGCGGTAGTCATCGCAATCATTGCCGGACTGAATCCTCCGGCGTTTGTGGCCCAGGTAGTGGCCTTCGCCTTCGGACTGGCGGCCGCAACGTTCTTCCCGATCCTGATCTTGGGGATCTTCTGGAAGAATGCCAACGCCATCGGTGCAGCGGTCGGCATGCTCACCGGTTTGGTCTTCAGCGGCGGCTACATGGTCTACACCCTGGAGCTATTCGGCACCCCTGCCAATGAGCCCATCCTGGGTATCTCGCCGGAAGGCATCGGGCCCGTCGGCGCGTTGCTGAACTTCCTGATTACCATTGTGGTCTCAAAACTCACCAGACCTCCCAGCCAGGAAGTTCAGGAGATGGTGGAGTCGATCCGCTACCCCGCCCAGCAACAGCAGAAGGTTCCCGTTAATCGGTAGCCACATCTCAACCCTCAACGCCCTCACTCGCACCACGGCGCTCTCGGGCCAGTTTTCCGAAAGCGTCGTGGTGCCTTATATTCCGGGTTGGCACACCTCGGCCTGACGTTCGCATTTTCGGCATTCCGCAGCCCTTCTTCTACACTCCCGCTCACCAGCAACCCAGCAGCGGGAGCACCTTTCTCTTTCAGAAGCGCCGATCCATGACGAGCCGCTGTAGCAACTCTTCTCTTGAACACCTGCTGGAGTATGCCCGAGCATCGGCACGCACCAACCACACTGATGACGTTCTCACATCGGCCGAACTCTCCCTCGACAGACGAAGCCCAACAATGCTCGTCGTCCAGCTCGATGCGTTACCGCCTTCGGAACCAACCCCTGGAATACTTCGGGAATGCTTGGTGAAAGCGGTGATAGAGGACCGTTACGAGCAGGAACCCGCGGGCGAGGAGCAGCTGGTGGTATCACCGTATGTCACGACACCATGTTTGAGATCTCCGTCGCAACAGAATGGGCCGAACTCTGCGGTCGATCGCGCGCAACACGCTGTTCACGGCTCGGCCAGGCCACCGCCATATGAGGCCTGAAACCGAAGGTCGTGCCACCCACGCTACACCGAGGCTTCAGCTGACAATTCTCGCGCCCCCGTGCGCGGGCGGGTAACATGTGTGTGGTCCGATCCACGCAGACTCTGCACCGTGAGGAGCGCTCATGCTCATCTCTGAGGAGCACTGGTGATTACTGATATTCCCTTACGTCCCGAGCATGACGGTTCGGCCCTTTATCTTCTGGGCCCCACTGATCCGACCACCCTGGAATCGATCGTCATCGCCGCATCACGATCCTTGATGATTGACGCGGTGGGCACCGGCCCCATCAAAGCTACCCTGCAGTCAATGGCGGCGCCCCACCACGTGGGATTGCGAGCTACCCTTCCCACTCCCTCGGGTGACGACCCCGCGCCCCAGCCCGGACCAGGGCCCGAACGTCCCAACACCGCAGTGGTCTCGGTCCCGTTGTCCGAAGAAGTCCGGATCCGCGGGCTCATCTCCGCCCGCGGGATTTCCGGAGGCCGGATCGGCGTCGTTGATGCCAGCACCGAGGCCGTTGAGATCACGGCGCCTGTTGCCCCAGGTCCTGACAAAGAGAGCTAAACCATGTCATTCTTGCCTCGCTTGTCGCTGAGAAACCGCGCCTTTATCGCGTTGGTCTCGATCGTGATCACGCTACTGGGCTCCCTGTCGATGTTTCTCTTGCGACGCGAGCTGATCCCACCGGTGGAGCTTCCGGCGGTCGCCATCTCCGCCGTGAATCCCGGCGCCAGCTCAGAGCAGATGGCCGATCTGGTGGCCGAACCGCTCGAGCGTGAGTTACGCACCCTCGACGGGCTGAAACAAACCTCGGCCATCTCCAGCTCCAACTTCTCCATGGTCACCGTCGAGCTGGAATACGGCACCGACACGTATCGGGCAGCCTCGCAGGCGGAAGTGATCACCAACTACCTCGACGATCAGTTGCCCGAGGGCACCACGACGACCGTGTTGAGCGGTGGCACCGGTGATATCCCGGCGATGGTGCTTTCTGCGTCCTCGGACCGGGACTCCGCGGAGCTGATCGCCGATCTCGAGTTGGCCACCATTCCGGATCTGCAAACGATTGACGGGGTGGCCTCGGTCCAACAGTTTGGTGGGGACCAGCGCATAGTGCGCATCACCCCGGATGATGAGGCGATGGCCACAGCGGGTACCTCACGCACCGAGCTCGTCGATTCGTTGGAAGACGCCGGGGTAGTGCTCCCCGGGGGCACCGTCAACGACGAAGATGATCCCAGCAGCGAGATGGACGTAGCCATCGGCAATGAGCTCACCGCCGTCGAAGATCTCGAACAATTACTGATCAGCACCGATGAGAACCCCGTCCCGCTCGGTGATCTTGCCCAGGTGCAGGCTGAACAGCCTGAGCCCACCACCGTCTCGCGCACCAACGGCCAGGATGGTGTGTCTCTGCTGGTCATCCCGGCCGCCGATGCCAACTTCATCGAGCTTTCCGACCAGATCACCCAGGTGCTCGACGAGTCTGAAGAACAGCTCGGCCATGGCACTCAGTTCACCGTCATCTTTGACCAGGCCCCTTTTATTGAGGAATCCCTCTCTGGGCTGGCCCAAGAAGGCCTGATCGGTCTCGCGCTGGCCGTGGTGGTGATCTTCGGGTTCCTCTTCGCCGTGCGGCCGACGATCATCTCCGGTCTTTCGATCCCCTTGTCGGTCTTATTTGCCTTCGGCGGCATGCTGATCACCGACACGACGCTGAATATGATGTCGGTGGCGGGTTTGATGATCACCATCGGCCGGATGGTCGATGACTCCATTGTGGTGATCGAAAATATCGTCCGCCACCTGAAAACCACGCGACCGGTCACGCGCGCCCAACGACGCGCCACCATCTACCGGGCCACCGCTGAAGTCGCCTCCGCGGTGGTGTCCTCCACCGTCGTGGCGATGCTGGTCTTCGCCCCGGTGTTCTTCGTCTCCGGACTGGCCGGTGAGCTCTTCCGACCGTTTGCGATCACCGTGGTGCTGGCGCTGTTGGGCTCCGTGTTGGTGGCACTGACCATTGTGCCGGTGTTGGCCTACTGGTTTATGCGGGCTCCGAAAACGTCCACCGACACTGCCAGCACCGACGAGGACTCTGACCTCGATCATGACCTTGAGGCTGACCTCAAGACTGCTACCCAGCCCGAGATTCACGAACCCACCGGCGTCTTGGCCCGCGGCTACCGCCCCGTGCTGTCTTTGGCCCTGTCACACCGCTGGATCACCGTCGCCCTGGCCATCGCGGTCTTCCTCGGCTCCCTGGCGCTGACCCCGTTGCTGAAGGTCAACTTGCTCGGCGACTCAGGTATGAACATGCACGCCGTAGACCAAACCGCCCCTGAAGGCACGAGCCTGCAACGCACCACCGAGCTGACCGAGGGCCTTTCGGAGCAACTACAACAACTCGAGGTGGTCGATGTGGTCCAGGTCGATATTGGCGCCGATGCCACAACCGGAGCTCTGGCCAGCAATATCGCGAACTACACGCTGATTACCGACCCCGAGGCCGATCAAGCCGAGGCCGCCGCCACCATCGAGCAGACCGTGACCGCCTATCGCGAAGAGCATCCTGAGGCCGGTGAGATACAGCTCACCGATGCCTCATCCATCCTGGGCTCCTCCACCGTCGATGTGGTGCTGGAATCCCTTGACGATGATTCCCGTACTCAGGCCAACGACCTGCTGGTCGATCAGATCGAACAGCTCGACTCGGTCGAACGCGTCGATTCCGATCTGGCCGGTAGCCAGCCCTCGGTGTCAATCACCATCGATCCACAGGCCGCCGCCGAGGCAGGAATGACCCTGAACGAGGTCACCGGGCTGATCACCTCCTACACCACCGACTATCCGGTGGCCAATGTCAGTATCGACGGGGCCGATCTGGACGTCCACCTCACCCCGGCCGCCGATATTGACACCATCCAGGAATTGGAAGACCTCGATTTAGGCGGGATCCCACTGACCGATGTGGCCGACATCGAGCGGATTTCCATCGCCCCACAAATCAATACCTCCAATGCGGTGCGTACCGTGACCCTTTCGGCCACTCCGACCAACCCCGACGATATCGGTACTCTGACCGACGAGATCACCCAGGTTATGGACGACACCGATCTACCCGAAGGCGTCACCGCGGAGATCGGTGGTCTGGCCAGCGACATTGACACCACCTTCTACCAGCTGATGCTGGCCATGGTCGCCGCGGTCTTGCTGATCTATGTCGTGCTGGTCTGGCTGTTCAAATCCCTGATCCAACCACTGGTGTTGCTGATGTCGATCCCCTTCGGCATCAGCGGGATGATCTTGGCGTTGTTGCTGACCGGCACGCCCATCGGCGCCCCGGCGATGATCGGCCAGCTGATGTTGATCGGCATTGTGGTCACCAACGCGATCGTGCTGATCGATCTGGTGAACCAGTACCGTGATCGGAAGATGTCGATCAACGACGCCCTACTCTACGGTGGCGGGCACCGCATCCGTCCGATCCTGATGACCGCTGCGGCCACCATCGGCGCGATGATTCCCCCAGCCCTGGGTCTGTCGGGGCAATCCAGTTTCGTCTCCGCCCCGATGGCGATCGCGGTGATCGGCGGGCTGGCGTTCTCCACCGTGGTCACGCTGATCATTGTGCCGGTACTGTACTCGCTGACCGAACGTGGCGGAACCTACCGCCGCGGCGAGCACGCCAGCAGTGACCACCAGCAGTGACTGACCCGAAACAGCACATGGCCCCGGCCGCTGACTGCGACCGGGGCCATGCACCTATTCTCATCACTCACACCTTGAAGAGGCACTATCTAGTCTAAGAAGCCGCGATGAAAGCTGGCCGGGAACCAGCTGGAAACTTACTGTGAGTCTCGATGAGCGACATCATCCTCCAGGAGGACCCCACCCACACCCCACACCGGCTAAAGTAAGGCCCGGACCGACACCCGGCCCATCCCCAGACCACATCACACAGCCCAGGGAGGAACACCACGGTGACTGACCCGGAGAGTAGCCAGCGTACCCGCAAGATCCGGAAACGCTCTCAACCCTCCACCGAGGTTGACCCATCCCCCGACGCTCGCGCAAAATTCCTCCGCGAGCGCGATGTCAACGACCCCGGCCTGGTCACCGGCACCCAGGGCCTCACGGGCGAGCAGGTACAGGCCCGCATCGACCGCGGGCTGATCAATACCCAACCTGCGGGCACCTCCCGCACGCTGTGGGCGATCCTGTCCACCCACTTATTCACCATGTTCAATCTGGTGATTGGACTCTGCGCGCTGGGCATTATCCTTTTAGGCCGCTGGCTGGACCTGTTGTTCTCCTTGGCCGCGCTGTCCAACGTGATCATCGGCGTGATCCAGGAGTACTCGGCGAAAAAGAAACTCGATCGCATCGCGTTGCTGAATCAGGACGACATTGTGGTGATGCGCCACGGTACCCCCACCTCGATCGGCCTCACGGACGCGGTGCTCGACGATGTCGTGGTGCTGCGTCGTGGCGATCAAGTCCCGGCCGACGGGGTGGTGATCTCCTCCCAGGATTTTGAGGTCGATGAATCTCTGGTCACCGGTGAAGCCGACCCGGTGGCGAAAAAAGTCCAGCACACCGTGCTGTCAGCCACCTCGGTTGTCTCCGGAACCGCCCTGATGCGTATCACCGGGGTGGGGCACGATTCCCACGCCGCCCAGCTCACCTTGAAAGCCCGCGAATTCACCACCGTGCACTCCGAGCTACGCGCCGGGCTGGAAAAAGTCGCCGGCTGGATCACGGTCTCACTCATCCCGCTGATCGCCATCACCCTTTTCGGCCAGGTGATGGCCGTGGGCGGATGGGACCAGGTCTTAGGCCACGGCAGTCTGGAGACCCCGCTGATCTCGACCATCGCCGGTATTACCACCATGATCCCGCAGGGCCTGGCCCTGATGACCACGATCAGCTTCGCTATGGCCGCACTGTCGCTCACCGGCAAAAAAGTGTTGATCCAAGAACAACCCGCCGTGGAAATCTTAGCCCGTGTCGACACGGTCTGTCTGGATAAAACCGGCACTCTGACCGAAGGTGGCATCCTGTTCGACGCCGCCTACCGGATCGACCCGACGAGCGGTGATCTCACCACGCTGAGGACCCCAACCACATCGGCCACTGACTCCACGGCCCAGCCACCCGCCTGGCAACAGGTACTGGCCACCATTGGCGCCGACCCCAACGCCAACCCCACCGCGATCGCGTTGCGGGAACACTTCACCCAGCAACCCGATCAGCCACTGACCGATCACGTGGTCTTCGCCTCCGAACGGCGCTGGTCAGCCTTTGGCTTCGGCACCCCCACTACCGGGGGCCCGGCAGCAGACGAGGTGACCGGTGGCTGGTTTCTGGGCGCCCCGGAGGCCCTGATTTCCCAGCTGGATCCCACGCTGGCACCGGTCATTCAGCAACACACCACCGCCCTGGCCACCAACGGTCTGCGCACCATGGTGCTGGCCCGAGCCCACGCCGGTGCTGCTCATGCTACCGCCGAGCACCCCTGGTTCGGTGACAGCGCTGACCTGCCCGATCGCTTAGTACCCGAGCTGGTGCTGACCTTCGGAGAGAACGTGCGTGAAGACGCCGCAGAGACCCTGAACTATTTCCGTTCCCAAGGCGTACAGCTCAAGGTCATCTCCGGGGACTCTCCCCACACCGTGGCAGCCGTGGCCCGTGCCGTGGGCTGGGAGCACGACGCCCCAGCTAGCGAGCGCACCCAGAGTACGGCCCCCAGCCTCGCCTTCGACGCCCGCAATTTACCCGAAAATGACGCCGAACTGGCCGGCATCATGGACGAATATTCCGTCTTCGGCCGCGTCTCCCCGGACCAGAAGAAACGCATGGTCGAGGCCCTGCGCGCCTCCGGTCACACGGTGGCCATGACCGGAGATGGCATCAATGACGCCCTGGCGCTGAAGTCCGCAGATTTGGGGATCGCTATGGGCAACGCTGCCCCGGCCACCAAGGCCGTCTCCCGGATGGTGCTACTGGATTCAAAATTCGACCGCCTCCCCTCAGTACTGGCCGAGGGTCGCAAAGTTATCGCCAACGTCGAGCGCCTAGCGCATCTGTTCTTGGCCAAAACCGCCTACGCATTCGGCTTCGTGCTGATCTTCTCTCTGCTGTTCTGGCAATACCCGCTCCTGCCCCGCCAAGCCTCCACCGCCGACGCACTGTTCATCGGCATCGCGTCCTTCCTTCTGGCCCTGATGCCCAACCCGCGTCGCTATGTGCCCGGTTTTCTCCACCGCGCACTGCGTTTCGCCATCCCCTCCGGGGCGGTCATCGTCCTCGCACTGGTGGCGATCAACCTGGTAGGCCGGTGCTATGCCAGATCCTTCGCCGGCGAGCTCCCCTTCTTCGACGACCCCCTCGACGCGCTGGGCTCCCCGGCCTCTTGGGATGGGTACGTCGCCGCCGCAGAGCACGTCGCCGGTGCTGCGTTGACCATGGAACAACTCCAAACCGCCACCATGATCACCTTGACCCTGACCGGATTGTGGCTACTAAATGTCATCTCCCGTCCGCTGAATTGGCAGAAGATCGGGATCCTGGCGATCATGTACGCCGGCCTCGTGCTGGTGGTCGCCGTGCCCTTCTCGCAGTGGTACCACCAGTTCATCCTGCCCCCCACCCCGATCCTGCTGGCCTCAATCGGGATTGCGGTTGCCGGATCGCTCGGGCTCGAACTGGTCTACCGAGTGCACAACCGCTGGTTGTGCACGCATCAGCCCGAAGCACTCCCGGCGGGATAGGCTAGAGAGATGACCTGTGCAGAGCCAATATCCCCACCGAGGCAGACATCCCTGCCCCTGTCCATCCTGGATCGGGCCAATACGCGGACCGGATCCTCGCCCGGTGCGGTCCTGCATGACGTCATCACCCGCGCCCAACACGCCGAAACCCTGGGGTACCACCGGTTTTGGGTCGCCGAACACCACGCGGTCCCCGGCATCGCCGGATCCACCCCCGCCGTGTTGATGGCCGCCATCGCCCAAGCTACCCAGACCATCCGGATCGGCTCCGGTGGGATCATGACTCCTAGCCATCAGCCCCTCGTGGCCGCCGAGTACATCAGCACCCTGGAGGCCCTGTTCTCCTCCCGGATCGATATCGGGCTGGGCTCGTCGGTCGGCTTCACGGCCCCAATCCGTCGCGCACTCCACCAACAACATGCCGACCGCTACCATTTTCCTGAGCAACTGCGCGAGATCATCGCTTTGTTGAACGGGACTGCTGAGATCACCCTGCAACCACCGAATGAGGCAACCACCCCGTTGTTTGTGCTCGCCTCAAAGCGTTCGGTGGCCACCGCTGCCGAGGTGGGGGCCGGTGTGGTGATCGGCGGACCGGCCCTCCCCCAGTTCTCCGTAGCCCACCGCGACGAACTGGCCGCCTATCGGGATGAGTTTGTCCCCGATCCGCACCGCGACCAGCAACCCCGGGTGATCTTATCCCTCAACGTGGCAGTAGCCGAGACGGAAGCCCACGCCCACGACCTGTTGCTCTCCGAGGCCTGGGCGATGGCCCGCTCCCGGAACGTGGGCGCCTTCCCACCCTTGGACGATCCCACCGAGGTCCGCCACGCCCTGGATCACGCCACCGCCCGCGAACGTGCGCACACCGATGAGCACCTCGCTCAAGGCCTGGCCGGCACCCCCGAGACCGTGGCCGCCCGGGTGCGTGAGCTGGCCGAATTTTACCAGGCCGATGAGGTGCTAGTCACCGGTGGCATCTTCGACCCCGCCGACCGGCTCGCCGTCGACAAACAACTCATCGCCGCGTGGGGTTGAGGCTCTGTCGGCCGGCTGCCTGAGGCGTGCGCGACTGTTGGCGCACCACCGTGGACCGGCACAACCCTGACAGGTCCTGACACACTCACGTCAGCCGTAGTAGGGTCAAGTTGTGAACGACTCCCAACGACCCCCGGTCCAGGGCTCACTGATCGACGCCCTGGTGCGGGCCCAGGCAACAGGCACGGTGGAGATCATCGATCTCACCAACGAGCTCTCAGCCGATATTGCGGTGTTGCGCCTGCCCGCCCCCTACATCAATTTGCACGACTTCTCCCTCGAGCCGGTGGCCGCCTTCGATGAGCGGGCCCCGTTGTGGGCGCATCATAATTTCCGGATGGGTGAACACGTGGGCACTCACGTCGATGCCCCCGCCCACTGGATCACCGGTCGCGATGGCAAGCACATCCACGAGCTGGCCCCAACCCGACTGATTGGTCCGGCCGTGGTCCTCGATTTCGTCGCCGAGGCGCGGGCTGATGCCGACTGGTGCTTGGAGATTGCCGACGTTCAGCAATGGGAGCGCACCTACGGCCCCTTACCGCCAAACTGCTGGGTGTTACTACGCACCGGCTGGGATGCCTACGCCCGCGATCCCGAAAAATCCCTCAACGCTGACCAGCATGGCCCCCACACCCCCGGGGTGTCGCCCGCAGCCGCCGAATGGCTCTCCCAGCGTGAGGAGGTCTCCGGTTTCGGAGTTGAAACCGTCGGCATCGATGCCGGCCTGGCTGCCGGATTCGAGCCGGCCTTCCCGGTGCACCACTATCTGCTCGGGGCCGATAAATATGGGGTCACCTCCCTCCAAAACCTCGATCAGCTACCACCCACCGGCGCGTTGATCGTCGTCGCCCCATTGCCGATCAAAAACGGCACCGCCGCCCCGGCGCGCGTCTTCGCGATCGTTGAACGCCCCGGTGCCGTGGCCGGCCAGCACCCCGCCAGCCCGTCTTATCCTTCCAGCCCCGCCAGTCCTTCCAGCTCAGACGGTGATCGCCGATGACCGAACAACCAGCTCAACAACCCCAACCCGCCCCGCACGACTCACCCGCCCAGCCGACTCTGGTCCAACGTGTGGCCGAGATCTTAGCCGAGCACGGCCTGACCCACGTCTTCGGTGTGGTCGGCTCGGGGAACTTTCATCTCACCAACCAGCTGATCGCCGCCGGGATCGAGTTCACCGCAGCCCGCCACGAGGGAGCAGCCGCGTCGATGGCCGACGCCTACACCCGATTGGCCAGCCTCGATTCCCCCGAAACCCGACAGGTCCGTCCCGAGCTGAACCCCACCGGGTTCGCTGCGGTCAGCGTCCACCAAGGGTGCGGGCTGACCAATACCCTGACCGGACTGACCGAAGCCGCCAAATCCGGCACCGGCATGCTGGTGCTCACCGCTGAAACACCCCAGGAGTCGGTGGGCTCGAATTTCAAGATCGACCAGTTCAGCCTGGTGGAAGCCGTGGGTGCCACCCCGCTACGCATCAGTGACCCCAATGAAGTGGCGACAGTACTTGACGAGGTCTTCCAACATCTCGCCCGACGTCATACCGTGGTGCTGAACTTACCGATCGATCTGCAGACCCAACCGGTCACCGCCGAACGTCAAGTCCCCCACCGGGGCCCGCGCACCGGCACCATCCCGCAACTTTCCCAGGTGACCCGAGCAGCCAAATCCTTATTTCACGCCCAGCGCCCGGTGGTACTGGCTGGTCGGGGCGCGTTGCACGCCCGCACCGAGATCATCGCTCTGGCCGAAACCGCCGGGGCACTGCTGACCACCTCCGCGGTGGCCAACGGACTCTTCGAGGGACACCCGTGGAACCTGGGCATCTCCGGTGGATTCTCCTCTCCGGTGACCGCCGAGCTCATCTCCCAGGCCGATCTGGTGCTGTCCTTTGGTTGTGCCCTGAACGACTGGACCACCCGCCACGGGGAGCTGATTAACGACGAGGCCACCCTGATCCAGGTGGACCATTCCCCGTGGGCGATCGGGAAATTCCGAGAGGTCTCCCAAACCCTGGTGGCTGATTCCGCTGCGGTGGCGGAGGCCGTCAACGCCGAGCTAACTCGCCTACACCATGACGCTGCGGAACATTCCGAGACACCGTCGGTGACCGGGTACCGCACCGATCACGTGCGTACCAAGCTCTCGGCAAAATACTTCAACGAGGTCCCCCTTGCCGGTGGCGATCTGAGCACCGAGGACCGTATTGACCCCCGCGTGCTCTCTACCAAACTCAACCGGCTGTTGCCCGAACAGCGCGTGGTGACCACCGATTCGGGAAACTTCATGGGCTACCCGGTGGCCTATCTGCGCGTTCCGGACGTGCGCGGATTCTGTTTCACCCAGGCCTTTCAGTCCATCGGGCTGGGACTGGGCACGCTGGTCGGTGCTGCCTTCGCCGAACCGACCCGCATGCCGGTCCTCGGCACCGGCGATGGCGGATTCGCCATGGGCATCTCCGAACTGGAGACCCTGGTTCGGTTGCGCATCCCAGCGGTCGTGATCATCTATAACGATGCCGCCTATGGGGCCGAGCTCCATCACTTCGGCCTGCAACCGGGGCAAGATACTGCCCGGAACGCGGTGACCTTCCCCGACACCGACTTCGCCCGGATCGCTATCGGTTACGGGGCCCGGGGGATCACCGTGCGTGTCGCCGAGGACCTCAGCCAGGTCACCGATTGGCTCGAGACCGCCGTGAGCGCCGATGAGCACGGTCGCCTGACCGGCACCCCGCTGATCGTGGATGCCAAGATCGCCTCGGATGGTGGCGCTTGGTGGCTCGAGCAGGCCTTGAGGCACCAAGTTCGGTCCTGCGTGTCCTGGGAAGACGTCGAACATTGACCTTGCTACAGCCGTAGGGAAGAATCGAAGTGAGAGCACCCTCGCTTGAAAATCGGGTGTCCACCATTTCGTATCACCCCCACCTCGGGTGAAGAAAAAGGAGAATGACATGGGTCTTTTCAGCTTTCGTAACATCTTGACCTTCGGTGCCGGTGCTGCCGCCGGGTACTTTTTGGGCTCCCGCGAGGGGCGCAAGCAGGCCGAGGAGATCGCCCGCCAGGCCCAGGAATTCTGGACCGACCCCAAGACCCAGCAACAGGTACACGATGTGACCTCCAAGGTGACCAGTGTGGTCAAGGAAAAGTCTCCGGCTCTGGGCGACGCTGCTGAAACCGCCGCCGGCATCGTCGACAGCTCCACCGGTTACACCTCCGAGACCGCCCAGTCCGAGAACACCGGCACATCCGCTGATTCCGACACCACGTCCAACTCGACGTCGAACTCCACCTCCAAGACCACCAAGCCGTCCGGCGGTGCACACGCCAACTCATGATGACCACCGGCGTTCACCCGCCGTGTCATACACCGTCATATCCGGGCCTGGATCCCTCAATGAGCGGGGGTTCGGGCTCGGTTGTGATGCTCGAGAGCAACAGCACACCAGAACCTGAGACCTCCCGTGTTACGTCGTCATAACGGCTCCGTCACGCCGTTGTTCATCTATGAGTCACCATCAATATCACCTAATTCACTTGCATTTAACACCTACTTCTGTATCGTATAGCTCAGCCCTGAAAACCAGGGCCTGAACGTGCCTGAGACGACGAATACCCGCCCTTGGGTCGTGGCCGATGGCTCGGTTCATCATCTACTCAACCTTGTCAGGAGTGCTTAGGCACCGATGTTGACCAAATTGCACGACGCGTTAAAGTTGAAAACATCCCCGGTGATTTTCTTTTCCTCCGCCGGGATCATCATTCTGTTCGTGATTGCCACCATCGCCTTCACCGAGCCACTGGGCGGGGCAGTCTCCACCGCCTCCGATTGGTTGCTGACCAACCTGGGTTGGTTCTACGTCCTAGGTGTGACCGTCTTCCTGGGGTTCTTGATCTACATCGCGCTTGGCCGGTTCGGTCGCGTCAAGCTCGGCCCCAATGACGAAAAGCCCGAGCACTCCGGTCTAGCCTGGTTCGCGATGCTGTTCGCGGCCGGTATCGGTTCGATTCTGATGTTCTGGGGTGTGGCCGAACCGGTCAGCCACTTCGGTGATCCGCCACGCGGCCCCTCGCTGGGCATTGAGGCAGGTACCGACGAGGCCGCCGCGGAGGCGATGAACTTCACCTTCTATCACTTCACGTTGCACACCTGGACCATCTTCACCCTGCCGGCACTGTGCTTCGCCTACTTCATTCACAAACGCAACCTGCCCCCGCGGGTGTCCTCGATCTTCCAGCCCATTCTGGGTGAAAGAATCCACGGTCCGATCGGTAAGTTCATCGACGTGGTGGCCATCGTTGGTACCGTCTTCGGTGTTGCGGTTTCCATCGGTCTGGGTACCCTGCAGATCAACGGTGGTCTGGGTCAGCTCTTCGGTGTGCCGAACTCGGCTGGCTGGCAGCTGATCATTATCGGTGTGGTCACCGGTGTGGCTCTGCTCTCGGTGTCGCTGGGGCTGGATAAGGGCATTAAAGTGCTCTCCAACATCAACATCGTGATGGCCATCGGTCTGCTGATCTTCGTGCTCATCACCGGTTCGACCCTGTTCATGTTGCGCGGTACCTTCGAGTCCCTGGGAAGCTACCTGCACCACCTGCCCGAAATGGCGCTGTGGAACGACACCTTCGCTGATACCGGCTGGCAGAACACCTGGACCGTGTTCTACTGGGCCTGGACCATCACCTGGTCGCCGTTCGTCGGAATCTTTATCGCCCGCATTTCCAAGGGTCGCACCGTGCGTCAGTTCGTGCTCGGTGTGCTGGCTATTCCATCGGCCTTCTCCATCCTGTGGTTCGGTATCTTCGGCTACGGTTCCTTCGATATCGAGCTCAATGGCGACGGTGGGCTGGTCGAGCGCGTGGTCGACGAGGGAGACATCCCCGGCGCGCTCTTCGCCTTCCTGGAACACCACCCGTGGTCCTACCCGATGTCGATCCTGGCCATCATCCTCGTGGTGATCTTCTTCATCACCTCAGTCGACTCGGCCGCACTGGTCACCGACACCATGACCAACGGTCACGAGGACTACAACCCGCTGGGCCAACGCATCTTCTGGGCGGTGGCCATCGGTCTGATCACCGCCACCCTGCTGGTCTTCTCCGCTGAGGGCGGTCTGACTGCACTGGAACAGACCATTATCTTGGTCGGTCTGCCATTCTTCGTGATGGGCTACTTCCAGATGTACGCGCTCTACCGCGCCCTGCGTGAGGACGCCGGTGAATTGCCCCAGATCCGGACTCGCGAGTGGAAGAAAGTCCTGCCACCGGAGGAATACGCCCGTCGTGACGCCGACGATGACTTCAACACCGATGATGTGGTCGTCGAGCCCGAGGCCGAAGAACCGGCTCCGGTCATGCGCGATCCGTACCTGGATCTGGAAACGATCGAGCCCAGGGCCAAGCACGGTACCCTGGCTGCCCGCACTAGCTCGGCCCCGCTACCCAAGGTATCCAGGAAGGACCGCAACCAGTAAGGGCCGGGGCTCGCTGAGTCCCACACGGCATGAGAAAACCGGCAGGGCTTCTCCCTCAGCGGGAGAGGCCCTGCCGGTTTGTTGTCTAGCGGTCCTAGCGCTGCAAAGATCCCGGCGTGAACTGGGAACCGTGGTGGCGTTCATTGAGGTGATCGCCCTGACCAAACAGCTTCTGACGCAACGTGCCCGGAGCGTAGCCGGTCTTGTACCGCCCCAGCTTCTGCAGCTGTGGCACCACGTACTCGACGATGTCCTCGAAGGTGCCTGGGGTGACCGCATAGGCTAAATTGAACCCGTCGATATCGGTCTCATCCTGCCACTGGATCATCTTCCGGGCCACGGTCTCGCCGGAGCCGACGATGACCGGGCCGAAGCCGCCCACACCGACCCATTCGGCCATTTTGCGCACGGTCCACTCCCCGTCATCTCCCGACGCCTGCTTGAAGGTCTCCACCGTGGACTGGATCGCGTTTGATTCCACCTCACCCAGCGGCTCGTCCAGATCGAACGTGGACAGGTCCAAGCCCATCCAGCCTGACATCAGCACCAGGGCGCCTTCCACATCGGCGTAGCTGGCGTAGTCTTCAAACTTCGCCTGGGCCTCGTCATCGGTGGCTGCGGTGATCACCGTCAGCATCGCGAAGATCCGCAGATCATAGGGGTCACGGCCGGCATCCACTGCCGCCTGGCGTAGCTTTTCCACAGTCGCGCTCATCAGCTGTGGGGTGGGCGAGTTAATGAAGGAGGCTTCAGCGTGCTTACCGGCAAACGCCCGACCTCGGGTGGAGGCACCAGCCTGGAAAATCAATGGCACCCGTTGCGGGGAGGGCTCGGTGACCGCGGTGCCGGGAACGGAGAAGTACCGACCCTGGTGGTTGATATTATGCACCTTGGTCGGATCGGTGAACACCCCGGTGCCACGATCCTCGACCACCGCATCGAGCTCCCAGGAGCCATTGAGTAACTTATAGACCACGTCCATGTACTCATCGGCGTGATCGTAGCGCTCGTCGTGTTCCATCTGATCGACATTGCCCATATTGCGGGCCGCGGAGGGCAGATACCCGGTGACCACGTTCCACCCGATCCGGCCGTCGGTGAGATGATCCAAGGTCGCCAGTCGCCGAGCGAAGGGGTAGGGGTGCTCATAGGCGGTACCGGCGGTGACCCCAAAGGAGAGGTTCTCGGTCACCGCGGCCATCGCCGAGACCAGCAAGAACGGGTCGTTGACCGGCACTTGGGCCCCGGAATTCAGCGCTGCCCGGGGTGAGTCCTCAAAGACGTCGTAGGGACCGAGCACATCGGCAATAAATAGCCCATCGAACAGGCCCTTTTCCAAGATCTGGGCCAGCTTGGTCCAGTAGCCGATCGTGTTGTATTCCCGGGCGTGATCCTCCGGGTGGCGCCACAGCCCCGGGGACTGGTGCACCACGCAATTCATGTCGAAAGCGTTGAAGAAAATCTCGCGCTCACCGTTCTGGCCGGTTTCAGGGGTGGTCGACATCGAAAGATACTCCTTCCATCGGTCTTGGCATTAGCACCCGGGCACGGACCGTGGACCACGGGTTGCTGCGGCGTCAACGAGCCAAGTCTCTCAGCCACTCTGGATGGGACGAGACCATCACCTGACCTGGGGCTTTTCGACAGAATGTGGGTGAGGCAAACCGCAGTGCGAGTGGAGACCGGTTGCTACCGGGGCGTGCTGCCGGGGCTATCGGTTCTGCGCCAAATAGGTGCTGGGCACGGTTCCGTTGACTTCCCAGTCACCGACCATCCTGGCCTTGAAGACCGACGGATCATGGGTGGCCAAGGTCCGGGCGTTGCGCCAGTGCCGGTCCAGGGCCAAACCGGTGGAGGTCGCCGAGGCCCCGAGCACGTCAAAAATACCGGTGCAGACCTCCAACGCCAATGACGGGACCGTAATCGCTGCCCGCTGGGAGGCCACCAGCGTCTCGATCCACCCGGAACCGGGCTGAGTCTCTTGACGACCAGCGTCGGTGGCCTCTTGGGCTACCACGGCCTCATCCAGTTGCGCACCGATCGCGCGCACCGCTTGCTCACACAGCGCTGATTTGGCGGAGAGTTCTCCCACAATCCCCAACAGTTGATCGTCTTCGCGCGGGGTGGACCCGGTCGAGGTGTTGAAAACGCGGGTGCGCTGTTGCAACGCGGCCATCCCATCGCGCAACGCCGCCCGGGCAATACCGGCCTGCAGGGCCAGCAACGTGACCTCAAGCATCACGTTGAGAATACCCCGCCGGGAATCACCCGGCCGGTCATAAACCGCCTCGGCCAAAGCGTCTTTCATGATCAGCGATCCGGTCGCAGTCAGCCGTTGCCCAAATCCGTCCCAGTCATCACGGACTCGCACGCGGGGCTGTTTCACCGCAACCACGGCCACCGCGGACAGACAATCCTCAACGCGCACCCCCGATTCGCCATGACGGCGTCGCTGACGGGCTCGTTTCAGCGCCAAATCATGGTCACGATCCACGCCCACCATCGTCCAGGTCGAGGCCAGCGTGCCCGTGGAGTAGTACTTGGTGCCCGACACGGTGAGGTTGCCCACCTCATCGGCGCTGACTGTGGTGGGCTGGGAGACCTGATCCATCGTGGCTGACAACGCCGAACCGCCCCACTCGCCCTGGTCAATCCGATGCCACCACTGCTGCATCTCGGACGAGGTGGTCACCGCGCGCAAATACTCAATAAACACCACATGCGATCGCCACATATGGGCGACGTTCACATCTTCGGTGGCGAGATCCATCATCAGGCGCAGCACCGTCTCGAAGCTCGCGACCGGTTGCTGCGGATCCTGTCGGGGCACCGTAACGGCCCCGAGCCCGGCATCGCGCAACTGCTCGAGCGGAATGATCGGAAGATGTCGCCCGGCTTCTCGCGCGCGATCACCACGGCCGATCTCGTCAAAGAGCTGCCGAAACTGACGGGAAAAATGTGCGTAACTCACAGCCGGTAATGCCTCCATCATTGTTGGCATGAGCGCCCGCTCCCGAAAGAACAGGCGATTACTGCGGCGTCAACGAGCGAGGTTTCTCGGGCGCTCTGAACGATTGATGCATCCACTGTAACCGATGATCGCTCAGGCGCCAATCAGCGACGTGACCTGCCGATCGGCTGCATCAGGGCTCGCATAGCATATCGGGCTCGATCCATGCGAAGCCTCATCCACAGCGCAGGCTGTATCCACAGATTAGTTCGGTCCCGGCCCGGGGTAACCCACCGGCTCCTAGCGTAAACACCGTCCGATACATCTCTGCTGAAGGGAAACTCGCTGTGAACGCACGCTCAACACCTCTGATTCCTACCCGGTTGCTGACCACCGGGGCCACGCTGGGTGTGGCCGTGGCGATGACCGCTTCCCCGGATCTCGCCCACGCCACTGTCACCGACCACCAGATCACGCAGACACGATTCACCGGCGTCTGGCGGGATACCGGCTCACACGAGACGGCCTCATGGCATTCGGTCCCGGACTTTGATGTGGGTGATTCCACCACACTGACCGGCCACGGTGAACCCGGCTACCGCGTGCACACCACTGAGGCCGACGGGAGCAACCCCCGGACGGTGGCCACCGGCCTGTTCCAGGTTGAGATCAACGGCGAGACAATTCCGGCCTACTGTTTGGAGATCTCGCAAGCGACCTTGATCGATTCTATCGGCACCGTAGATCGGTGGGACGATTTCGCCAAAACCTCCCCGGGCCCGGAGCACACGCGGGATGCCTCCACCTCTTTGCGGGTGGGGTGGATCGTGCAGAATTCCTACCCGGCCCTGGAACTGGAGGAGCTGGCGGCCAACGTACCCGGAGTCAGCCAGTTGGCCAGCGACGAGGCCATCGCTGCCACCCAGGCGGCAATCTGGCACTATACCGACGAGATCAAGCTGGAGGACAAGACCGTCTCGGCCTCAAACCGTAGCGCCGATCTGGGTGAGAACTCGGTGGATCACGTGCGGGCAGTCTACGACTATCTCATCGAAGAGGCCTCGGGACTTGATCTTCAGGCGCATCAGAGCACCGCGGCGGCCCCGGGGAGCCTGCAGGTGGACGCCGAAGAGTTTCTCATTCCTGCCGACCGTGATGCGTCAGACCCGACCTTGCTGGGGCCGGTGACCATCGACGCCGCATCAGGCCATCTGGCCCTGTCGGCTGAGTCAGACTCCGGCCTGGAGTACACCTACACCGATGAAGACGGCGAACCGGTCGACCTACAACGCGTGGCGCACGGCGACGAGATTTACCTAGCGCACACTGCGGATTCTCCTGACGAAGACACCGTGACTTGGACACTGGAACAATCCCACGTCTCCCAACACCGGTTCGTCACTCTGCCGGTACACCCCGAGTCACACCGTCGCTCTCAGGCGCTCTTGCTCGTCACCGCCCGGCAACACGGGCACGAAGACCAGGTGGAGCTGAGTTTCCGGACCGAGACTCAGCCGGCCGTAGCGTCCAGTTCCCCAGCCGAGGAGCCGGCAGACTCTGAGACGTCGCCCGAAGCAACGCCCCAGCAGCCCCCAACCCCCGCAGAAACCCCCACACACGAACCGGAAGAATCCCCTACCCAGACCAGTGAAGAGCCCGCAGACACCGAATCTAGCCCCGCGACCCCGGACGTCGCCAAGCCGGTCAATGCCCCGGCAAAGGTGGATGACACCGACCGGGCCGAGTCAGACAGCAACAACGGTGAACACAACCCCCAGGTAGCTGACGATGAACTGGCCAAGACCGGCAGTACCTCCTCGTTGCTCTGGGCTGGCGTGGGTGGCGCGATCGTGTTGCTGGTGGGCATCCTGCTGGTGCGGTGGCGTCACCGAGACGACGCCTAAACGCTCTGGAATTTCCCGAGCTTTGAACTCCCCGATCAAGACCCCGACGAACGCGGTTTCACCACGATGAGATCCCAGACCGCGTTTGCTCGGGGTCTTTTATGACACCCGATTTTGACAAGCGGAGAAACGAAAAGATTAGATAAGCACGTAACCATCCAGAGCGGTTGAGAGATCTGGCTCTTTGACACCGCAGCAACCCCGACACGTTAGACACAATTGTCTGTTGCTTCGACTGGCACATTGACGTGAATCAGCAGGGTGCTAACGCCAGGAACGATGGAGAGTGATGTACGTGCCTTCTGTTGCTTCGTCCACCCCCGGCGCCGGCGCCTCCGGTCAACCCCTTTCCAGTACCTCCGGTCAACTCGCGTCCGGTTCACAACTATCGGTCACCTTCGACCACGTCGGGCGTAGCTTTACCACCGACACCGGGACACGCACCATTCTGCGCGATATGTCGTTCACGGTTGCTCCCGGGGAGATCTTATCGATCATCGGAGCCTCCGGATCGGGAAAATCCACGTTGCTTCGCACCGTGGGGGGCCTGGATACCGAAAACACCGGGCATGTGCTGATCGGTGGCGACACGGTAGTAGCCTATGACCCCCGAACCGGTGTCGGATTCCAAGAGCCCCGACTGTTGCCGTGGCGTAGCATTGCCGCCAATGTAGCGCTCGGGCTACCCCGTGGCACCGGTCGGCGGGCCGGTCGCGAGCGCGTGGCCGAACTCCTTGAGCTGGTCGGGCTCGGGCAGGTGGCCAAGCACCGGCCTCGAGAAATTTCCGGAGGTATGGCCCAGCGCGCTTCCCTGGCCCGGGCGCTGGCACGGAGCCCGGAAGTGCTACTACTGGACGAGCCTTTTGGCGCCTTGGACGCGCTGACCAGGATCAAAATGCAACAGCTATTACTGGATGTGCATGCTGCCACCAACACCACGATCTTATTGGTCACCCACGACGTGGATGAGGCCCTACACTTATCCGATCACATCATGTTGCTGGGCTCGGACCAGTCTGGGCAGCCCGGAGCGACAGTGCAGGAGATCTGCCAGGTTCCCGGTGCCCGGCCACGGGATCTCTCCACCCCAGAACTCGTCGACCTCGCCCGGCATCTGTACGAAGGGCTGGGCGTGACCGAATCGACCGCCACCACCGACACAGCGGGGGCAGGACGATGACATTCCAGTTTCTCCGCGGTGGTGTGGCCACTGCAAGCGTTCTTGCGCTGTCGGTGACCCTGTCCGGCTGTCTGGTCGGTGAAGGATCGGGGTCCATCGATAATCCTGACGACACGCTGACCCTGGACTACGCAACGTATTCTCCGCTGAGCTTGATCATCAAAGATCAGGGCTGGCTCGAAGATGAACTGACCGATCAGGGGATCTCAGTGGAATGGGTCTATTCAGCCGGTTCGAATAAGGCCAACGAGAACCTACGAGCCGAAGCCATCGATATCGGGTCGGCTGCGGGATCGGCCTCTTTGCTCAACCGTGCCAATGGGGCTCCGGTCAAGACCATTGCCATCACCAATCAACCGGAATGGTCGGCGCTGGTGACTGCAGCGGATGCCGACATCAGCTCGGTAGCAGACCTTGCCGGGGGCACCGTGGCAGCCACCCGTGGCACCGATCCGTTCTTCTTCTTGATTCAAGCTCTGCAAGAGCACGGCGTGGACCCAGCAAGCGTGGAAATCCAGAATCTGCAACACGCCGATGGCCGGCAGGCCATGGAGCAAGGGTCGGTGGATGCCTGGGCCGGGTTGGATCCGATCATGGCTGGGGCCGAAGCCGAGGGGGCACAGCTGATGTATCGGGACGTCGAGCTGAACACCTACAACTTCCTCAACGCCACCGAGGAGTTTGTTCAGGACCATCCTGACCGGGCGCAACTGGTGGTCGATACCTATGAGCGGGCCCGACAGTGGGCCCTGAAGCATCCCCAGGAAACCGCGGAAATTCTGGCCGAGGAGGCCGGCATCGAGATCGAGGTGGCCGAAACGGTGATCTTTGAACGTTCGAACCTGGATATTTCACCGGTGCCTGGTCAGGATCAGCTGTCGGTGTTGCGCACCATCGGCCCCATCTTCGTCGGAACCGCAGATGTTGATCGGCCCGAACATATTCAGACCGCTTTGGACGAGATTTTTGAGCCCCGGTTTGCCGAGCAGGCGCAGCATGCTGGCAAGCACCAGCACACCGGGGAGACTGCACCCACCGAGAAGAGCACTGATCACTGATGAGCACTCACAGCACAAAAACTGTCACGACATCAACATCGTCAGCATCGGCCTCCGGTCGTCCTGGTAGCGCCGGCATCCCTGAAACAGCTGGTCAGGCTGATCAGACCCTCAGCGTTGACCGCTCGGGAGCGGCGGCCAGGGTTCGGTCGGGTCACGCAGAAAAGCCATGGGATCAACGAGGCGGGCGCTCTTGGTGGTTGGGCACCACCGCGGGGCGGTTTGTGCTCGGGCTGATCGTGCCCGTCGGGCTGTTGCTGGTGTGGTGGGGTGTCACCGCCGCCGAGGTCTTCAACCCGGTACAGTTGCCTTCTCCGTTCCAGGTCATCGATGCCGGTGTGGTGCTGGCAGAACGTGGCGATCTCGGGTTTCACATCCTGATCTCGTTGCAGCGGGTGCTCCTTGGTTTCGGCATCGGTGCCGCATTGGGGCTGGTACTCGGGGCCGTGCTGGGTCTAAACCGATGGGCTGAGGCGATGCTGTCCCCGATCCTGGGCGCGATCCGGGCGGTGCCGTCACTGGCGTGGGTTCCCCTGTTGATCCTGTGGTTGCAGATCGGGGAGAATTCCAAGGTCACGCTGATCGCCATTGGGGCATTCTTTCCAGTGTTCACCACGGTGTTTTCGGCTCTGAAACACGTGAACCCACAGCTGGTGGAGGCCGGCAGAGCCTTCGGCTATCACGGGTTACGACTCTTAGGCACCGTCCAGTTGCCGGCCGTGGTGCCGTCGATCTTTTCCGGGCTACGCCTTGCCTTGGCACAGGTGTGGCTGTTCGTCGTGGCTGCCGAGCTGATTGCCTCCTCGATGGGGCTAGGCTTCTTGCTCACGGATTCGCAGAACAACGGTCGGACCGACCGACTGATTCTGGCGATCATTCTGCTGGCGGTGATTGGCAAAATCACCGATGCGTTACTGGGTCTGTTGGAGAAGTGGGCCATCAAGCGGTGGGCCTAGAACGGTGGCGGGCCGTCGGTGCTAAAAGGGTCCGGGACGTCATCCGGTCCATGTTCGATCGCCTCCAGCGGGATCAGGGTATCGGGAGCTGGCGGATCGGGAGCTGGCGGATCGGGATCGGAGAGGTCGAGGCCGGGTAGCACTGGCGGGGTAGGGCGTCGGTAACGGTGGCCCGTCGGGGTTTCGACGGTCATGTCGGCGACGGTGGAGTGGTGTTTCCAGTGTTTCTTTTCTTTGGTCTGATTGCACACCCGACACAGTCCCTGGCCGTTGGCGAAGGAGGTCGGGCCACCGTCGGCAAAGCGTGTGGCGTGATCGAGTTCGTGGATGGGGTTCTCGCAACCCGGGGTGCGGCAGAGATCGTCGCGCAGGCGAATGAGTTCTTTCAGCCCGGGAGGAAAGAGTCGGGCGGAGGATTCCATCGCGACCAAATGGCCGGTCTGAGGGGCGGTAAACAACCGGTTGAGCAGGACGTTGGCCTCCGGGTTCGCAACCCACTGCCGAGCGATGTAGGCCGGCAGAGTGCCGACCCCGGGGATACGGGCCACGGTGTCATCGGTGCCAAAGAGCGTACGGTCGGTCATCACGAGTTTGACCTGGACGGGGATGGCCGGGGCGGAGGATTGGCCGGTGAGACGTTCGACCAGCAGGTCGGCGATAAGTTGTTCTTCGCTGCGGGTGTCCTCGCCGGTACGGATCATCCGGCGGGCGTCGCGTTGGAGCGTGGCGTGGCAGGCGGCGGCTTGTTCGGCGGGAAGATAAGCGTTGAGCGTTCCCATCCCCGGACCAGCGGGGCCAGTTTTCACATTGCGTTTGGTGCGGTTGGTGGAGGCCTGGCGATCCATGGTCTCGGGATCGAGGCGCTGGGCATGGGCTTGAGCGCGCTGTCCCAATTCGGCTGGGGTCAGCGTCGCGTAGTCGCCGGCCAGGTGCTGATCGATGGTGCGACGGTGGTCAGCATCGACTCCTTGGGTGTCACGGACCAAGGTCAGGGCGGCGGCTTCTGACAGTCCCCCGTTGGTCATCGAGGCCAGCGCCTGGGGCAACGAGTCAGCGAGCGTCCGGGCGGCACGCAGTAGCTTGGCTCCGGTACGGTGGTCCACGCGACGCGCGAGCGCAATTTCGGCGCCGAGCCCGGAGCCACGGCGTAAGGCCGGGATGTTGTCGGCGGTTTCGGCCTCGATACGCAGGGTGGACAGCTGGGCGGTGAGTGTGGCTTTGATCCCGTCCAGAGTGCGGGTGAGATCTTCGGCAGCAGCCAGCAAATCAATGGCATCAGCCTGGTCGGTCAGCGACAGGGTGACGAGCTGGTCGCGGAGTTGATCGCCCGTGTTGTGGAAGGCATCGAGCAACTCAGCGGCGGGCGTGACGGTATCCTGATCCGCAGGTGCCGAGTGATCCGGCTGGACTGGATGAGCCGGCTGGGTTGGTGGAGGGAACTGAGCTGTCATACCGATGACGGTAGGAGATCGTTGCCAGCCAGGGTAGCCGTAGCGCGGCAACGGTGGAGAAAGCCGGCGAGTGTCCCACGTGTGTGGAGAACTAGCTGGCGGTGATCTCGGCGGCTGCTACCCTGTACCGTTCGGCGGTGGCGGCCACGTCGGCTTGGTAGTGCACCGAATTGTTGTAGGACCGGATCGCTGCGATCCACTCTTGAGAGCCTTCGAGCCCGGCGCGAGAGTGACACAGATAGCGGGCGGCGGTATAGGCGGCATCATCGATCTGATGAGGGTCGGCCACGCCGTCGCCCGAACCGTCCGCACCCCAACGGGCCCAGGTCTCGGGGATGAACTGCATCGGGCCGACAGCGCGATCGTACACCTCGTTTTGATCGAGTTCTCCCCCGTCGGTGTCGGGGACGTGAGCGGTATGGCCAGTGCCGTCCAGGGGGACGCCGTAGATCTTGGGGGTGACGCGGCCATCGTCGGCCACCGAGCCACCCTGCAGGGTGCCGTGCTGGGACTCGATCCAGCCAATGCCGGCCAGGGTGTTCCAGCCGACCGCGCACTGTTGTTCCTCGCGGACCCGTCGATCGGCGCTGGCATAGGCCGACAGGGCCCGGGGCGGGATCCCGGTGGCCTCGGAGACGGCGTGTAGCCAGTCGGGGTCAATCTTGTCTGGTGTCTGAGTCGCATCGCGAGCGGTGGACTCGGCACCCGGGGCATCGACGGCGGCCATCGGGGCGATGGTTGCCGAAGCCTGGGCTTTGTCAGCGTCGGTCATCTCCGCGACCCGATCCTGGCCGGTGGTGGGGCCGATGCCGAGTTTCGTGGCCCAATCGGGGCGGAAAGCCAGGATTCCGAAGGCCACGATGATCAGCAGAATCAGCACCGCGAGGGATCCGAAGAGCAGATCCCGCACGGTGGTTGAACGCTGGGAAGAGGCCATACGGTGGAGTCCTTACTGGCGGGGTGACTGAGGCTTGGCTGGATCGGCTTGCTGGGTGTGGCGTCGGCGGGTGGTCACCACGTAGGCAATAATCCCTCCGCTCACGACGAGAAGCACCACCAGGGTACCCCACGGGATGATGATCCCGGATCCGTTGGCTTCAACGGGTTCGCCCAGGGCACCTGAGACGGCTTCTGGGGTGAGCTTGACGGTGGCGTGATGGTAGCCGATCGGCCAGATGGTGGCTCGTTCTTCCACGATCCCGGTGCCAGAGGGCATTAGTTCCAGCACGGTACTGGAGTCTTGATCGGTGGCATCGGATTCATGGACGGCGCCCAGCCAGACCGAGTTGTCGGGGTTGATCCGGGTGAGCGCATTGCCGGTATTGGTGACTTCATACCGCACAGTGGCTTCCACAGGTGCGAAGGGTATCCAGGCCACCGGGGCGTCGACAATGCTAATCTCGTTGATCTCCAGCGCCGGGATGACCTCGCCGTCGACGGTGATCCTGATTTGGGAGGCCAGCCGGTGGTTGACTGCGACCTGGCCGTCGCCTTCCGAGAGCCGGGAGGTGACCACTCCGCCCAGGTGGTCTCCGGGTGTGGCATCAGCGGGGACCTCGATCGTGAAGGCCACGGTCTTGGATTCGCCGGGGGCGACGGTGATGGACTCGGTCTCCACGGTGCCCCAGAGTTCCAGGCCGGTGGGCTCTTGGCCGGGTTCTTTCAGGGACAGTGTGCCATCCACGGAGGTTTCGGCATCGGCGATGGTGGTGTTGAGGGTGAGCTCTTCGGCGCCGTAATTGACCACGACCATCTGGTCTTCAATGGTCTCACCGGCAGAGACCTGGTAGGCAAACGAGCTACGGCCGGTGCCGTAGTCGTTATCTGCCGGGGCGATCCCCCAGGTCTCGGTCTGATCCGGGGAAAGGCTCTGGTCGGTAGCAGGGAGCTTAGCCGAGGCAGGGGTTTCAGGCGTGGCAGCGGTGGCAACGGTGGGGGTGTACGGGATCAAGCACAGCAGGGCTGATAACAGGGTGGTGATCACGGCTGCGGGGACAGTCAGGCGGGTGGTCATGGTGCTCCGGGTGGTGAAAAAGGATCCGAGGCCTCGGTGAGGTGCGACCCCGTGGGGCACAACACCTCACCGAGGCTGTCGGGTGGTGTAATACTCTGCTGGGCTACTTCGCGATGGCGGTCACGGTCAGCACCGAGCGGTAGTTCCCACCGGAGGGGATATTCTGTTGCAACACGTTAAGGTTCAGTTCCGCACCCAGGGTGGTCTTTTCACCGGTAGCGCCGGTGGCGGTAGCCAGCGTGCGGTTGGCGGCCAAACCGTTCTCCACATTGGGCTTCACCTCGGCACCGGCTCGTGCTGTCTGACCGGTTTGGGTCACCCGCGGCACCCAGCCCAGGGCGGCTGCGCCGAAGGATTCAGTTCCCGCGGCGTTCTGGAAGGCCGAGGCCTGTCCGGTCACGTTCCAGCCCTGAGAGTTCGAGCGGGTATCGAGCACGGTGGCCTCGGGCAGGCGACCGGAGGCCACCACCCCACCAGCCTGATCCACTTCACCCTGGCCCAGGGAGGTCTGGTTCTTCTCGATGGTCAACTTGAACGCGCCGGTGGGGGTGTCATCACCGTCACCATCGCCGGGACCTTCATCGGGTCCGCCGGGGTTGCCAGGGCCAGGTTGGTTCTGATCAGCATCGGGGATGGTCACATCGGTATCGACACATTCGGTGTTCTCACCGTCAGCTGCCCCGGCGGTGGTGCAATCTTCATGCTCGGGGGTCGGCTGGGCCGGGGCTTTCACCTTGGGGTAGGACACCGAGATCGGGGCGGCCGGTTTCTTGGGGTCGACCTGGCCGCCGGTGGAGTACCAGTACCCGGCCTGGCCAGTGCCGACGTTGAAGTCCACTGTATCCTGGGGGAAGGAACCCCAGTGTTTGCCCTCCCGCTTCTGCGGGTTGGAGGGGCCGTTGGCTTCAACCTCAACCGCAACGCCCAGGTAATCGGGCTTGATCTCGATCCCGGTCTCGGTCACGTCGACATCGGAGAAGGTGGCCACGGTGGCGTTGTGCATCGGATCGAGCTTGACCCACTTGGACAGGTCGTACATATCAGCGCCGTAACCGGTCAGGGTCGCGGTCAGTTCGCCCTTGCCGTTGGTGACGGTCAGCTTCGGATCGTTGATGCTCCAGTAGGTCATCCCGCCGTAGAACACGGTGGTGAAGGAACCGTCCCAGGAGATCTCGGCGTTCTCGCCTTCGGGATCAACGGTGCCGGAACCGGCGGCAATATTAGCCTGATTCCAGGAAGAGGAGCCCGGCGCCGTTTTCAATCGGGCGCCAGAAGGCTTGCCATCGGCGGTGATGGATTCAAAATTCCGGGCCGCCCAGGTGGCGGGCACCTGGTTTCCCTGGGCATCCGGGCGGGTGATGGTGACGTTGCCGTCGCGATTCGTGAAGTACTTGGCGTCCTTCTGTTCATCCCAGACGGTGGCACCGCGGTTCTGATCGCCGTGCACATTGCCGACCTCGCCGGCCACCAGCCAGTTGGCGCCACCGAAGAAGGCACCGCCACCGGCTTCTTCGTTGACGGCCCAGCTAAACTGCACGTCGCTGACCGGGAGGTTCTGATCGGCGTTGGCTTCGGTGGCGGTCAGGCCACCGGCCAGTAGCGCGATACCGGCGACACCGCCCAACAGGCGTGTGATCTTGTTCTGCATGTCTCTCCTTGCGTGGTGAGTTGATGGATTGATCGGTTGAAGGGTTGGCAGGAAAGGGGACTGTGGTGGTGGCGGGGTCAGTTTTTCCAGGGCAGTACGAGCCAGCCGCGCCAGAAGGCGAGACCGGTGCCGGCGCCGATCACCAGCAGTCCGGCCAGCGCCCACAGGAACGCTTCGCGGTGATCCTGCATGAATTGGGCGATGTCGTCGGGGATCAAGTTGCCTCCCAGCCAGTCAATGTCTTGGGCGGCTACGGGCTGCCCGTAGGAGGTTTTGGCTTCCTCGGCGGCTTGAGCGGCCGCGTTGGCATCGGCGAGTCCAGTGGCTTCTGGCGCGGCCGGGTGGCCCATGGCTGCTAGCAAAGAGCTCAGATCCAGCGGCTCATAACTCGCCGTGGTCGAGGGCCCGGTGGGAGAGGCCCAGCCGGCTGAGGGGACCCGAGCGCTACCGGCCGGGTTCCTGACGGTCTGCAACGGCGCCTGGGGCGCGGGCGGCTGGGTCGCCTCACTGGGTTCCGTCAGCTGTGGGGGGACCTCGGTGGCGCTGCCGGACGAGATCGGGCGGGTGGCGTCGAAGGAGACAGTGATCGGGGTCGGGGGTTTGGCCGGGTCACGCAGCCCACCGGTGGTGTACCAGTAACCGGCTTGACCGGTCAGGACCTGGAAGTCCACGAACTGTTGGGGGAAAGAACCCCAGTTGGGTTCGTTGCGGTTTTGCGGGTTGGAGGGACCCACCGCGGCAACATCAACTTTCACCCCGCGGTAGCGAGGGGTGGTGGTCAACCCGTTGAGTTGTTTGGTCTGTGGGTCGGTTTTCATTGACACGGAGTTGATGGTGGCCATGGGCACCTTTTTGTGGGTTTCCAGCACCGTCCATTTGGACAGGTCGTACATGTCCGCGCCGTACCCACCCAGGTCCGCGGTGAGCGTGCCTTTGCCGTTGGTGAGCTCTAGCACCGGGTCGGTGGCCCACCAGTAGGTCATCCCGCCGTAGAACACCACCGTAAAGCTCCCCTTCCACTTGATCCGGAGAGTATCGGTGGTGGCATCGTAGTGGCCTTGACCGCCATCGATCACGACTTCGGCCTGGGTGCCGGTTTCTGCGGGGTTGGTCAGCACCGTGCGGGGTGTCGAACCGGTGAGATCCTGGCATTTGTTCTGCCAGGTGGGGGTGGTCCACTGTGTGGCGCCGAGCCGTTTTTCGATCCGGACATTGCCCTCTTTGACCTTGAACAACCTGTCGTTGCTCCAGACCTCGGACCGGCCCCAGTTGCCGGCCTTTCCGGCTTGCAGCCAATTGCAGCCGCCGAAGAAGGCCCCGGCGTTGGATTCGACGTTGATCCCCCACCGGAACTGGGCGTTGTCGATGGTGAAATTGCCTTGTTGGTCGGGAGTGACCCGGGCGTTGAGGCCCTCGGGAATCTCGACGCCGATATCGACCTGGCGACGTGAGGACCCCTGGGCGTCCGATGAGTCATCGAGTGAGGCGATGGCGGGGCTGGCGGCCAGCGGGACGCTGAGCAATGCGGTTAGGACCAACAGCAGTGCCGTCAACAATGCAGTCACTGCCGACGCGCGTCGTGGTGCACCGAGTCTGCGCAGACAGCGCCGAGTGGCTTGCCGGGTTGGGGTGGTGTTAGCCATGGCTCACCACCGGTCCGAGGAGCTGAGGTGGCGGTGGCGTCCACCGCCCGAGAGACGCTCAGCCGGTGCCGTTGCTGGCGAGGCGGCTGGCACGGTGGCGTAAGGGTCGTGGCTGGCCGAGATCTCCTCGGTCATCTGGGTGGCGTCATCATATTCCTCCAGTTCGGGTTCTGGATCGACATCGTCCTGCTGGTCGTATTCGTCGTATGGGTCAGACTGGTCAGGCTGCTCGGAGACAGTTGCTCGGGCCCGGCGACGCTTGAGGAGCGAGACGATGACGCAGACGATGACAAAGATCAGGATGGCCGCGGCCAGACACAAGACCGTGATGAAGGCCGGGGACCACCAGCTGGAGTTCTCGGCCGAGGTCGCGGTGGCGTTGGCCGCGACCGTGAATTGGGCTTCAACGGTTTGTTCCGAGGAGGCGCCGGTGAGTCGTAGCGTGTGGGTGCCCGGACTGGCATCGTCGGGGATCGGGATCGCTCCGGCTACTTCTCCTGTTGCACCGGCGGTCAACGGGCCGGCTCCAGAAGAACCATCGCCCAGGGTGACGACCACTTGCTCGCCCGGTTGGAAACCTTGCCCGGTGAAGCCCAGCACGTGACCGGCCTGGATGGCCTCTTGTTGTAGCCCGACGGTGGCAAAGGCGGCGTTGGCCTCAGCGGTGTTGTCGGTCAGTTCTTCTGCCTGTCCGGCGTCTACAGCGCCGGCGGAGTCGCCGGCCTCATCCTGTTCAGCTGGCTGTCCGTTGGCCAGATCAGCCGCAGCCGCATCGACGGCGGCCTGCTGAGGGTTCTCCACGGTTCCGGCCTGGCCGCCACCGCCAGTGTGGTGACCCGCAGCACTGCGGTTGGCGGCTGCAGCGGAGTCATCGACACTCACCGAGACGGTGTCGCCGGCAGCACCGACGATCTCGACCGGAGTGAAGGATTCATTGGACGGGTTGTGCACGCCGTGGGCGCCGATGGTGATGATCCCACAGGTGACTTTGGTGCAGTCCACGGTTTTTTGGTTGCCCTGACGGTCCACGGCGTTGAACTTCGCGCCCGGGGTACGCATGGTGAGCTTCCACGTCCCGTCGGCGGCCAGGGTTCCGCCGTTAGCGGCCGAAGCGGTGGATGAGCCGGGGAAGGTCACAAAGCGCAGGTAGCCGTTATTATCCTTGGCCTCGGTATCGGGGACGTACATGTAGTTCACGCCGGTCTTTCCACCCTGAGAGGGTTTCCACGAACCACCGCGGGGATCATCCACCCAGCCGAAGGCCACGTAGATGCCGCCGAACCCGCCCTGCAGTGACTGGAAGCCCCGGCCACTGACGGTGATATCGGTGATGCCACTAGCGCGCACCTTGGCTTGGCCGTCCAGTCCGGAGATCGCCACCTGCGGGGCGGCAGAGGCACTGGAGGCTGTCAGTAGCTGGTGGCCGATGACTCCAGCCAGGCAGGCCACAGCGATGACCACAGCGAGCAGGCCCGCCAGCAGGTGAGCCGGCAGGCTAGTACGCACGGTACGCCCAGCGTGGGCCAGCGTGCGAGATTCAGTGAAACAATGAGTTTTCATGAATGCAACTTCCAGATGTCGTAGGTGATGGTGTGGGTGATAGTGCTGAGCGTCGGGGGCGGTCACGGACCGGGGCGATGATCAGCTCCCCGTTGGTGGGGTGTTGCAACACATCGACCGGATGACCGTAGACCTCGGTGATCAGCTGTGCGGTCAGCACCTGCTTCGGGGTTCCGGTGCGGATGTGGCGACCATTGCTGATCATCATGATCCGGTCGGCGTAGGCTGCGGCCACCGACAGATCGTGAATGACCACCACCACGGCTGCTCCGGCGTTCGCGCGCTGGCGGACGTGGCGCAGCACGTGTTCTTGGTGGCGGATATCCATCGCGGCGGTGGGCTCGTCAAGGAGCAGCATCCGAGTCTCTTGGGCCAGGGTGCGGGCGAAGGTGGTGCGAGCTTTCTCGCCTCCAGACAGTTGCGGATAGGCGCGCTGGGCCAGTGGGGTGACCTCGGTGGCGTGCATGACCTCGTAGACCACGGCATCGTCACGGGCTTCTTCACCGGTGCCGGCCCAGGCGGCTCGACCCAATCGCACGACCTCACTGGCAGTAAAGGCAAAGGCGACCCGATTTTCTTGGAGTTGCACCGCGCGCAATCGGGCCATCTGGGCGGGGCGCAGCTCGGACAGCTCGGTTCCGTAGAGCGTCACGGTGCCGGCGCTCGGGGTGGTATCGCCAGTGAGCGTGGCCAAGAACGTCGATTTTCCGGCACCGTTGGGACCGACTAGTGCGACGACTTCACCGGGGTAGACCTCCAAGTCCAGGTGGTCAATCAGGTACTGCTCCCCGATCGTCACGGACACGTTGTCGGCAACCAGCACCGGGGCGCGATGGTTGGGCCGGGAGTTCCGGATGGGGGCACCGTGAGCAGTGTGGGTCATTAGTTCCACCCCCCGGCGCCACGTCGGGTGCGACGAATCAAGTAGAAGAAGAACGGTCCACCGGCCAGGGCGGTCAGAATTCCGATCGGTAGATCCGCGTAGGGAATGATCGTGCGCGCAGCAGAATCGGCTGCCAGCAGGAGCACCGCTCCCCCGATGATCGAGGCGGGGAGCAGCACGCGGTGGCCAGGGCCGACGATCATGCGGATGATGTGGGGTACCACCAGGCCCACGAAGGCAATGATGCCGGAGAAGGCAACAGCCGCGGAGGTGATGACTGCCACGAGAATGATGATCTGTCGGCGTAGCGATTCCACATCGACTCCCAGGTGGCGGGCCTGGCGTTCACCCAGGGCCAAAAGGTCAAGCTGGCGGGTGTAGAACAGGCAGAGACCAATACCAATCAGCATCACCGGTGCGGCGACGGAGACGTCTTGCCAGCGCGTGCCATTCAGCGAACCCAGTTGCCAGAAGACGATTTCTTCGCGGGCGGAGGTGTCGCCGATGAAGGTCATCACCGCGGTGAGGGCTCCGGCCACCGCGTTGACCGCAACGCCGGTGAGGATCAGGGTGACTACTTCGGTCCGACCGTTTTTGCGGGCGGTGAGATACACCAGGGTGGTGGCGAGTAGCCCGCCGATGAAGGCGCCACACACCAAAGTCCAGGCACCGAAGACACTCAGGCCCAGGGCGATAACCACCGAGGCGAAGGCAGCCGCACCGGCGGAGACCCCGACGATGCCGGGTTCGGCCAGGGGGTTGCCGAACACGCCCTGCATCAGTACCCCGCCGGTGGCCAATCCAGCGCCGACGATCACCGCGAGTGCCACCCGCGGGAAGCGCACATCCCATAGGGCGGCTTCGTAGTAGGTGTGCTCGGATTCGATGCCGGTGTCGATCCCGATCCCGCGAAGCACCGAGGAGATGACTTCTAGCGGTGCGATCTGCATCTGACCGATCCCGGCTGAGACCAGGATCAGGACGATGAACAAGGCCGTGAGCACCACGAAAAGCCAGCGGGCGCGTCCGTGGGACTGGCTCTGCAACACTGTGCGGGTGGCAGCGGAGTTGAGCAGGCCGGTGTCGACGTTATCGCCCACGGTCTGATGCGGGGCGAAGTACAGCGGAATTGCCGGAGTAGCCGGGGTCGTCGGGGTCTTCATGGGCAGGCTCTACTCTTCGGTGGAGGTACCAGATTCGTCGGTGGAGGTACCTGCGGGGTCGGGTGCGTAGATGGCCACGGCGAGCGCCTCGAGGATGCCGGCGGTATTGGGGCCAAAGGAGAGCACTTCGTAGTCGGACATGTCGACAATCCGGCGCTTTTTGCCGGCGGGAGTGTGCGCGAGAGCGGGCACGGCAGTCATTAACCCGTCGACTCCGTCGACCGATTCGAGCCCCTTGGTCATCATCAGCACTAGATCGGGTTGGGCTTCCACGATCGCTTCGTCGGTCATCGGCATCATGCCCTCCCAGCCGATCTCATCGGCCACATCGATCCCACCGACACCTTTGATCAACGAATCGGTGCCGGAGCCGGGCCCGAAGATGTAGTAGACCCCGGCCTGGCCACGGACGTAAAGGAACATCATGCGTAACTTCTCGTCGTCGGATTCGGGCACGTACTGCTGGATTTCTGCCAGCATCTCCTCGGTGTCGGCCTGGATGCGTTCGGCGAGCTTTTGGCCTTCTTCGGGTACGCCCAGGGCTTCGGCGATCTGCATGGTGAGTTCGTCAACGGTGTCGACATCGCGCTTGGAGTCGATAGCAACCACCGGAATACCGGCATCGCGCATCTGCAACATCACGTCCCAGGGTCCGAGGGAGGTGTCGGTGATGATCACGGTCGGAGCCAGCTCGAGGATGGCTTCGGCGTTGAGATCGTGCCCGTTTTCGGTTACCAACGGTTTTTCGGCGATCTCGGCAAAACCCGAAGAGATATCGCGGCCAACCACATGATCGCCGAGGCCGAGCTCATAGACGGTCCGGGAGGCGGTGCCGTAGAGGTCCACCGCCAGAATCCGGGAGGTATCGGTCACGGTGACTTGAGTGCCTTGGGCGTCGGTGACGGTAACCGGCAACTGGGATTGCGGGTTGGTGGCGATCGGGTCGATCGCCGAATTGGCCAAATGCGCGGTGGTGGGGCCTTCGTAATCCTTGGGGTTGTCGATGAACTGGGCGTTGTCCAGGGCCTGGCCAACATCAACGGTGCCACTAGCCTGTCCGCCACAACCGGTGATAACAAACAGCAGGGTGGCTAGCAGGGCTGCCAGTGTGGCGCGCTGGCCACTGCGTGATGTTCTCGGTGCGCGTTGGACGGTCTGCACGGTAGGTGACCTCTTCTCGACGGGATCGTATCCGGCGGGTGATGGTGAATACTCAAAGCTAACGGCAAGCTTAGCCTCACCTATCTTTATTTAGCAACTATAGCGACTGTATGTATGACTGCTAAGACTTTCCTACTTTTAGTGCAGATATCAGCTTGTGGGGCGTTCTCGACGACCACAAGCGGGCTCGCGGCGGGTCCGTGTTATTGCTGATCTCACAAGATGTCGGTCTGCGACACCTCGGTGTTGACCGCTTGATCGACGACCTAGACTAGAGGGCAGTACGACCATCCAGAGCGGTAGCAGAGATCTGGCTCGATAACGCCGCAGCAACCACCGACTCCATTGTCGATTCGGCAGGTGCTCATGCCAGAAGCGATGGAAGGAAGGTGCGATTTTTCGTGTCCGCAACACCCACTGAGCGTTCCGCGTCCCACCCCTCTGATCGGGAAATCTTTCAGTCCCTGATCGCCGAGCCCGTCCAGGTTGATCAGCGGTATCCGGCCGGGTTGGCCGCACAGCTTTTTACTTCTGAGTACCAGCCACTCACCCCGGAGCAGACCGGACTGCCAGGCATCGTGCCCGGACCGTTGCCCGCCGAGATCGTGGACGCCGCCGATCCGGATGTGCATCCCGGTCGAGATCCCGAGCTCTTACACGGCGGTCGCGGCGATGGACAGCCAGTGGACGAGCGGGCGCGGATCGCCTTCTGGGAGGCTGCCGCCCAACGGTTGGACTGGCACGAGCCATTCGACACGGTACACACCTGGACCAATCCTTCACCAGCCGCCGAACGTGGCCCGGTGATGCGGTGGTTTTCCGGTGGCAAGCTCAATGTGGCGGTGAATTGCCTGGATCGGCACGTGGACAACGGTCTGGGCGAGAAGGTGGCCCTGTATTTTGAGGGCGAGCCCGGCGATCGGCGGGCGGTGACCTACCGGCAGTTGCTCGCCGAGGTCTCTCAGACCGCCCATGCGCTAACCGAGCTGGGCATTGGCCCCGGCGATCGCGTGGTGGTCTATCTGCCGGTGCTGGTCGAGACCGTGGTGATCGCACTGGCGTGTGCCCGCATTGGGGCGGTGCACTCACTGGTCTTCGGCGGTTTTTCGGCCGAAGCCCTGAAGTTCCGGGTGGAGAATACCGCGGCGAAGTTGCTGGTCACCTCCGATGGGCAGTTCCGGCGGGGCAAAGCCGTACCGGTCAAAGACGCGTCCGATGCCGCGGTAGCCGGGGAAAACAACATTGAGCACGTGCTGGTGCTCAACCGCACCGGTCATCAAGACGAGATCACCTGGGTGCCGGGTCGAGACGTGTGGTGGCACGAGATCGTGGATCGGCAGCCTGCGACCCACACCCCGGAGTTTTTTGACGCCGAGCACCCGCTGTTCATCATGTACACCTCGGGCACCACCGGTCAGCCGAAAGGACTAGTGCATACCTCGGCCGGCTATCTCACCCAGGCGTCGTGGTCCTATGACTATCTCTTTTCGAATCCGGATATCGCGACCCGGGACCAGGACGTGCATTGGTGCACCGCCGATCTAGCGTGGGTCACCGCCCATACCTACGAACTCTACGGCCCCCTATCGAATGGGGTCACGCAGGTGATTTATGAGGGGGTGCCCAACCAGCCACATCCGGGCCGGCACTTTGAGGTAATCCAGCGTTACGGGGTGACCAGCTATTACACCGCCCCGACGCTGATCCGATCGTTGATGGGGTGGCACCCCGACGGGGTGGAGCCCGGCTATGATTTGAGCAGTATTCGGCTACTCGGGACCGTGGGCGAGGCAGTCAACCCTGAGGCCTGGCGGTGGGCGCGCACCCAGCTCGGTGGTGGCCAGGTCCCCATGGTCGATACCTGGTGGCAGTCCGAAACCGGTGCGACGGTGCTCTCACCGCGACAGGATGACACCGAGTTCAAACCCGGGTGTGGCTCCCGGCCGTTGCCCGGGGTCCACACCGCGGTGGTCGATGACAACGGGCACCCGACCCCAGCCGGTCAGCAGGGCGTGGTGGTGATCACCCGACCCGGACCAGCGATGGCACGGACCGTGTGGGGCAATCCGGCGCGGTTCTTTAACTCGTACTGGAAGGACTACGCCGATGCGGAAGACTCCCGTGGCTGGTTTGTGGCCGGTGACGGGGCGAAGGTGGATGCCGACGGGGACACCTGGATTCTGGGCCGGATTGACGATGTGATCAACATTTCCGGTCACCGGTTATCCACCATCGAGATCGAGTCCGCCTTGGTGACACACCCGCAGGTGGTTGAAGCCGGCGTCACCCCGGTACCGGATGCCAAAACCGGTCACGCTGCGATCGCTTTTGTGGTCACGCGGGACGGATTCGCCGCCGAGGAAGCGGTGGCCGAGTTACGTGAGCTGGTTTCGCAGACGATCGGCCCGGTGGCCAAACCCAAGGACATCGTGGTCGTCCCGGATGTGCCCAAGACGCGTTCGGGCAAGATCATGCGACGGCTACTCACCCAGCTCTACACCGGGGACACCCTCGGCGATACCACCAGTCTGCAAAATGAGCCGGCCGTGGCCAGTATTGCCGAGGTCCTGGCCACCCGCTAGACGCTCACACACCGCCGATCGGTGGGTAATTCTTCCGGTGCCTGGATGCATCCGGCGGTGGCGCGGGCGATACGCACGTGAATTGCGCAGACCTGATCCAAACTCAGCGGACCGTCTTGGCGGTACCAGCGCGAAATGCCTAGGCAAATGCTGACCACGGCTCGGGCCACATCCCCGGGGTCTCAGGTGGTGAATACCCCGGCAGCGATGCCCTCATCAACCACCCGACGCACGAGATCCTGTTCGCGACGGCGCTGGGCAATGTGGTGGTCACGGGCATCACCGTTCAGCGCACGAATCTCGGTAAACGACACGAAGGCTACCGCGGCAAAGTCGGCGTGGAACTGCACGAGGCATTCCACCAGCGCATCATAACGGTCCAGCGGGTCTGGACCAGCATGGTCAACAGCCCGCTGTGACGCATCGATCAGCTCATGCATCGCCACGTTACAGATCTCGACCAAAATCTCGTGTTTTGAGCCGAAATGGTGATAGATCCCGGGCACCGAAAGCCCAGCCGTTTGGGCGATCTTGCGAATACTGGTGCCGTGATATCCACTCACCGCAAAGCAGCTCAGCGCTGCTTGGGCAATGGGATGTAGCGGAAGTTGTAGCGGCAACATGCGCGGATGAATTGTGACCACCTCATCTTTGTCCATGAGTACCCTCCTGGTAGCTAAACGTGATATAAATTACATTATGCACGACCGAGCGAACGATCGGTCGGACCTGTTGGAGGGACAACACACACATGGATATCAACACCACGTTGACGCAGCTGTGGCGCCAGCGCGTCGCGGACGAACCACAAGCGATCGCACTGACTGATCACACCAACGATTACACCGTTGAACGCACCGAGGACCTGACGAACGCTCTGGGAAGCTATTTTCAATCTCGAGGTGTCGAGCCCGGGCAACGGGTGGGCATCCAGTTGCAGAACACCGTGAGTTTTCCGCTGTGCATGCTCGCGCTGTGGAAGATCGGGGCCACCCCGCTGATCCTGAACACCATGTACGGTCAACACGAATTGGCCGGCATTCTCCAAGACTCTCAGGCGGTGGGACTGGTGTCCTCGGAGACCACCGGTGCCGAGACCGCCACCTGGGGGTTGGCCGGCACCACACCGTGGGTCGTTGCCGCTGATCTCACTGACCCCAGCGACCCCGACCTGTGGCAGGAATTGGAGACTTTCCTGGGCACAACCCCCACCGCGCCGGAGATCACCGCGGACACTGCAGCGCTCCTGACCTATACCTCCGGAACGACCGGACCACCCAAGGGGGCCCTGGCGACCCACCGCAACCTCGCGGCGGTCGCACTGACCTTCCCGCAGCTGATCCACCAACAGCCCGGCGACGGTGTGCTGGCCGTGGCCCCGCTGTTTCACATCACCGGTGCGGTCGGCAGTGCCACCGCGACGCTCACCGCAGGCCGTGGAAAGCTGATTCTGCGTGGCCGGACCCGTACCGAGGTGGTGCTGGATGCGCTGCGGCGTGGCGATGTCAACCACATGGTGGGCTCCATTACTGTCTACAACGCGCTACTGGATGCCCCGGGCGTGACCGAAGAGGATTTCGCTACGCTCAAGTCGACCTATACCGGTGGCGCCCCGGTGCCTCCGGCGACCTTGCGTCAGTTCGAGGATCGTTTCGGCCACTACATACACAACGTCTACGGCATGACCGAGACCAGCTCGGCGGTGATCGGTGTCCCGCTCGGTGAGCGGGCCCCGATTCATGAAGAAACCGCCAGCCTGTCCATCGGTAAGACGATGCCGGATGTGGCAGCTCGCATTATCGGCGACGACGGCCAACAGGCCCCCAACGGCACACCCGGGGAATTGGTACTCCAGGGCCCCTCGTGCATTGACCACTATTTAAACAATCCCGAAGCCACCGCCAGCACCATTCAAAACGGCTGGTTATACACCGGTGACATCGGCATCCTCGACGACGAGGGCTGGATCTACATTGTCGACCGGCGCAAGGACCAGATCAATGTCTCCGGCTATAAGGTCTGGCCGCGCGAGGTCGAGGACGCCATCTACGACTACCCCGGCGTTAAAGAAGCTGCGGTCGTGGGCGTTGCGGACCCGTACTCCGGAGAGAAAGTCATCGCCTTCATCTCCGTTCAGGAGGGTCAAACCCTCGACCCCGAGGACGTACGGGCCACGGTCCACCAGAAGCTAGCGGCTTTCAAGGCCCCCAAAGAGATACACCTCCTCAACGACCTGCCCAAGACCCCGACCGGCAAGATTCAGCGTCGTGTGTTGCGCACGCAGTACACCGCTGAGCCCACCACCAGCTAACACCTCACCTGCCACCAGACCAAGGGACACTGATGACCAACACCACCCCCCTTATTGATGTTGTTCAGACTCCGCAACAGGCCCGCGATCTGCCCGAGCCACCACTGTTGATTCGCTCCACCGTGGAGCGTTTCTTGGATCAGCACGATATTGGCCAGGGCGGCCTGCAGATCACACGGATCGGCGAAGGCCAATCTAACGCCACCTTCCGGATTCAGCGTGACGGCGCCGATGTGATCTTGCGTCGCGGACCGCGACCGCCGATCCCGCGCTCAACCCACGACATGATTCGGGAAGCCCGCGTGCAATCAGCCTTGGCCACCCGCGGATTTGCGGTGCCCACGATTCGCGCGGTGGAAGAAACCGGCGAGCTGTTGGGCGTACCGTTCTACATCATGGACACCCTCGATGGTGATGTCATCACCTCAGAGCTACCCGAACGCTTCGAATCCGACGACGCCCGGCGCCAGATCGGATTTGCCGCAGTGGATGCTCTGCAACAACTGCACAGCCTCGATGTCTCGACCGAACCGCTGGCATCTTTGGGACGGCCCGAGGGCTATTTACAACGCCAGATCGAGCGCTTCACGCACCTGTGGCCCCAGCAAACACAACGAGATATTCCGCTGGTCGATGAGCTATCGCAGTGGCTTGGCCGGCATGTGCCCACCACTCAACGGCACAGCGTCATCCACGGCGACTATCGCATTGGCAACCTGATGTATTCACCCAGCACCACACCTGAGATCCAGGCGGTGCTGGACTGGGAGATGGCTACCCTCGGAGATCCGCTTGCTGATCTCGGCTACTTCGCTGCCACCTATGCCAGTGGCAGTGATACTCCCACCGTCATGGAACTCACACCAGTCACCCGTCAACCCGGTTTCCCCAGCCGCGATGAACTCGTGGCCCACTATAACCGAGAGTCCTCTCTCGACCTTTCCCAGCTGAACTGGTACCAGGTACTAGCTCTGTGGAAATCCGCTATCTTCTGTGAAGCGATCTACACCCGATTCCTCAACGGCGAAGCACCCGACGATCCGAGCTTCGCTGCGGGTCTGGAGCACGGAGTGCCCGCCCTGTTGGAATCCGCCCATCAATTCACCACCGCATAGGTCCTGACTTTTCGAGAAAGTCGGTAACCGTCATGACGACGACCACCACCCTGCCCAAAGAACCCTCACCCACCCAACCCACCCAACCCATCCAAGCAGCCCCGAAGAAATCTCTGATTGCTTCCACCTCCGGCCAGCTTTTGGAATGGTACGAATGGAGCGCCTACGCGGTCTTCGCGCCCTTTATTGCCGGGGCTATGTTCGATGACAGCGATCCGGTGTCTGCACTCTTGGCCACCCTGGCTGTTTTCGCGGTCGGATTCCTCGTCCGCCCGCTGGGTGGCATCCTGTTCGGTGCCATGGCCGACCGCAAAGGCCGCAAAGCGGTCCTGATTATGACCATGCTGACTATGGCCACCGCCTCGGTGCTCATCGGCGTCTTGCCCACCTACGAAACCATTGGCGTGTGGGCCTCGGCCGGTCTTTTGCTCCTACGCATCGCCCAGGGCTTGGCCCACGGCGGTGAGTCAGCAGCGGCTAACTCCTACGTTGCTGAAATCGCTCCCGCCCACAAACGCGGACAGTGGTCCTCGCTCGTATTTGTCACCATCTTCGGTGGCTCCGTGCTGGCATATAGCGTCGGTGGCGGTATCTCGGCGGTAGTGGACGAAACTGCTCTGGCAGCATGGGGATGGCGCATTCCGTTCGTCTTGGGTGCAATCCTGGCCGTTGTCGCTCTGCTGTTGCGTCGGAACATGGCTGAATCCGCCGTCCACGAGCAGGCGCATCACGAAACAGACGAGACACCTGTTGCCCCGGCACAGGCCAGCGCGCCAACCACGATGCAGCTCACCCCGCGCAAATTCTCCCAGACCAAAGCTATTCTGCTCATTATCGGTATGGTCAGTGGCGCTACCGCCGCCCACTACACGTGGAGCTCCTACGTTTCAACCTACGCCATCGTGGAACAAAGCATGGAGCCCACCCTGGCCTATACGGCCAGCGTCGGCGCGCAGTTGATCGCTCTGTTCTCGTTGCCATTCTGGGGACGCCTCTCCGACCGCATCGGTCGCCGGCCGATTATGGCAACGTTCGCCGTGCTGATGATCATCACCCAGATTCCGCTGAAGAGCATGATCTCGGATAACCCCTGGAGTTTATTCATTGCTGCCACGATCGCGTTGTTGATCGTCGGAGCAGCCGGTGCGTTGCTGTCCTGCATGATGTCTGAAGTCTTCCCGACCAAATTCCGTACCCGCAATATCGGTCTGGCCTACTCGATTTCGGTGGCCGTCTTTGGTGGATCAGCTCCCTACCTCAACCAGCTGTTCATCTCCATTGACATGTCCTGGCTGTCGAGCTTCTACATCATCGTCCTCTGCGTGGTGACCCTGTTTGCTGTGCGTCTGTTGCCCGAAACCCGTGGCATTGATTTGAATAAGGTCTAAAACGCCTCCGTTGATACCTCGGGTGGGCCACAGCTGCCGTCGAGGTATCCACGGACCATCTCGATTAACAAACCAGTGGCGGAGAATCCTGAGGAATTCTCCGCCACTGTTGTGTGCCGAGAACTCTCGGCGACGGGTCCACCCCACCTTGGGACCCGGGTCTGCGGGAGAGCCGCGCGATGAGCATGAGGGGCGTCTCACCGCGTGCCAACGTCTAACAGATTAGCTTACCCTGACTGAATTACTAACGCCGTACAGTGGTAATTTATGTCACATCTGGTTAAGATGGCCAATTTTCCAGGGAAACGACTTCATTTTTGTCAGACGCGGTGATGAAAATGTCAGCAGAACCCGATAGTCTCGTCCCTATTACTTCACTCACAAAGGGTAGCCTTCCTTAGCACACCGCTCCCGATCTTGCGAAAAGAGGCCGCTGCTATGGACATCCACGCCGCGACGACATCTGCTGACGATGTGCTCTCCACCAGAGTCCGCCAGCTGACTCGCGAGGACCACTCGCAGGCAGAAAATTCGGCGTTCATCACCGAGCTAATGTCAGGAAAACGCTCATTGCGCGACTACGCACTGCTGGTGTGTCAGTACTTTTACATCTATGGCGCCCTGGATACCGCGGTAGAGGCATGCCGGGAATCCGCGGGCAACGAAGCGTTCCGGGCCCTGTTCGATCCGAACCTAGATCGACGCGATGCCTTGGCAGCAGATCTGGAGTCCTTGTTGCCACTGACTGACTGGGACGCGCCGGCTGCTATGACAGCGACCACCGATTATGTGGCCCGGATTGTTCGGGTCTGCGATGATCCGGTCCGACTCGCGGCTCACCATTACTTGCGATACCTGGGCGATTTATCCGGCGGGTTGGCCATCGCCTCGCTGGTCCGTCGGCACTATCAGGCTCGTGACGATCAACTACACATGTATACCTTCGCCGCCATCCCAAAACCGAAGGTCTATAAGGATCACTACCGTGCCAGCCTGGATGCCCTCAAGCTGGATCAGCAGGACCGCGAGGCTTTTATCGACGAGACCCGGCGCGGGTTTCAGTTCAACCAAGCAATCTTTGAGGACCTCTTCGACTACACCCAGGCACATCCGGTGCGGCACTGAGCCATGGAGGATCGCTGACCGTCCGACGAGACGGGCTACTGCTGTTCGGCCGGGTAAATCTGCCCAATCGGATCGCGTTTTTCCGCCTGGAACGCGTCTTCGACCCGACCGTAGGCCCAGTAGGCCGACAGCGACAGTTGTGACCGGGACAGCCCGCGCTCGTCCATCAAATACGCGCGGAGCTGCTTGATCACTTCGCGCTCGCCGTGCACGAAGGCCTGAATACTGTGTGGGGCGCTGTGCAGGTAGTCGGCCGTGAGCTTCTTCGGCCAGGCCACATCGCGGACTGCCTCGGTCAGCATCGTGGTCTCCGGTGTGAAGGGACCGCCCCGGTGCAGGTAGCGTACTTGAACACCCTGCGGTGCCACGATGGGAAATTCGTCATCGGCGCCGGCGACCTCGAGCAACGCGACTCCGCAGGCGGCCGGATTGGTCTCAGCCAGTTCGGCCAGAGACGCCGCGATGGCTGGTAGGGCGGCTTCGTCTCCGGCCCAAAGGTGCCACTCGGTCTGCGGGTTAGGAGTGTATTGTCCGCCGGGGCCACTGAACTGAACGGGGTCCCCGACCGCAGCGCGTGCGGCCCAGGGGCCGGCCACCCCGGCATCACCATGCAAGACAAAATCGACCTGAAAGGTCTGGGCGACCGGGTCGATGGAGTGCACCGAGTAGGTCCGGCGCACCGGGAGTTGATGCTTGGGTAGCTCAGTGCGTAATGCGTCCAGATCAAAGGGTGGCTTCAACCCCAGGGAGGGATCCGGCGGTAAGAGCAGTTTGATGTAGCGATCTGCGGAGTGGGAATCGTGGGCCAGAAACTGCTCGAAGTCTCCCCCACCGAAGGTCAGTCGGATGAAGTGTGCGGAGAGTCGTTCGGTGCCGACGACTTCCATCAGGTGGGCCGGGTTTTTCGTGCGTGCTGGGCGGACTTTTTCAGACATACCCCTACCCTAACCTGGATAGGTTACCCTTCACTAGCGCACGGAGTGCCGGTAGCTGGTGGCTCGGTGATCGGCGGCGGTGTGCGGACCGGCGTTGAAGAACTGTTCGCGTAGGGTGCGCGGGGTGTCCTCGGGCGCCGGGGAGGCTAGCTGTCCTCGCTGAGCTAGCACCGGGGAGACGTAGGTGGCGAAGCGCTCCAGATCTGCCGGTCGCACCGCACCGGAGATATTGAACCCGTCGATGTCAGCCACCGTGGCCCAGCGCTCTAGCTGGTCGGAAATGGTTTCAGCGGATCCGACTAACACCGGGCCACGCCCGCCCAGGGCGACGAATTCGGCGAGGTCCTTGACCGTATAGGCACTGCCACCGGTGGCTTCGGCCAGGGTGGTCATCGCCTCCAGGGCGGAACGGTTGGCCTCGGTGGTGACGTATTCCAGCGTGTCGTCGGGGTCTGCCTGAGCCAGGTCCACACCGGTCCAGCCCCCGAAGAGTGCCAAGGCCCCTTCGGTATCGACGTAGTCCCGATAGGACTCCCAGCGGGCGATGGCGTCCGCATCGGTAGCGCCGGTGACCACGGTGGCCATGGCGAAAATCTTCACCGCGTTGCGGTCACGACCCCGGGCCCGGAGTCCGTCACGTAGCTCATCGACCCAGTGGCGGACCAATTCGGGGGTGGCACCGATGAGGAAGACGGCTTCGGCGTGATCGAGGGCGAGTGCTCTGCCTCGCGGGGAGGCGCCAGCTTGGAACAACAACGGGGTGCGTTGCGGTCCGGGGTGGGTCAAGGCCGGGCCGGGAACCGTGAAGAATTCGCCCCGGTGCTCGGCCGGGTGGATTTTCTGCGGGTCGACGACCACGCCGGCGTGAGCGTCGTTGACCACTGCGCCGGGCTCGACGGAGGATTCAAACAGCCGGTACATCACCTCCATGTATTCATCGGCGCGATCATAGCGTTGATCGTGCGGGATCTGCTGGGCGAGTCCCATGTTTTTGGCCGAGGAGTCCTGGTAGGAGGTGACGATATTCCAGGCCAAACGTCCTGCGGTGAGGTGGTCCAGGGAGCTCAGTCGGCGGGCCAGCAGGAACGGGTGCTCATAGGAGACCGAGGCGGTCACCCCGAAACCAAGGTGACGGGTGTGGTCGGCCATGGCCGAGACTGCCGACAGCGGGTCCAGCAACGGGTACTGCAGGCCACCGCGATAGGAGGTCTCGGCCGATGCCCCGTAGACGTCATAGACACCGAGCACGTCGGCCAAAAATAGGGCGGAGAATCGGCCTCGTTCCAGGGTTTCGGCCAGTTGCGTCCAGTACTCCAGGGTGTCAAAGGCCACGATCCGGGACTCGGGGTGGCGCCACAGGCCCGGGGATTGGTGGACCGGGACCATCATCTCGAAAGCGTTGAATAGCAGGGGTTTCATCACGCGTGCTCCTGGGGTGTCTGCGTCTGCGAGGAGTTGCCGGTGGGGGCATCACCGATGGCGTTGAGCCCTTCGGGGGCGGTGCCATTGACCAGCCAGTCCCCGATCGCCCGGGCACGGAAGACGATGGGGTTATGAGTGGCCACGGTTTGGGCGTTGCGCCAGTGCCGGTCGAGGTTCTTAGAGCGCAATGTGTTCGAGGCGCCACCGGTCAGGAACAGATCGGAACAGGTCTTGATCACGATCTCGGGGACCGTGACGTGCGCATTGGCCACGGCAATCTGGGCGGTGATAAATTCCTCGGGGACCTCGGCATGGGCGTTGTGCATCTGGCTTCTCGCGGCCAACGCCTCCAGGGCGCTGTCTAGAGACCTGGCGGCTTCGATCACGGTGGCGCGGGCGGTGAAAGCCCCGGCACCGAGGCGCCCGACGGTTTCGAGGATGAGCGGATCGTCACGGTAGGGCACGCCCAGACCGGTGTTGAAGGTACGTTTGCGGTGCCGGACCCCAGAAGTGGCGTCGTGAACTGCAGCAGCCCCGATGCCGGCGGAGACGGCCAGTAACACCAACTGGAAGAAGGTCGCTTCATGGTGGGCCTCGGGCGAACCAGGGACACGTGGTAAGACGTGGGTGGCCGGAACAGTGATGTCGGTGAATCGTGCGGTACCGGTGGAGGTCAGGCGTTGACCGAACCCGTCCCAGTCATCGAGGAGCTCCACCCCGGGATCATTGACCCCGACCACCGCGAATCCGCGACCTTCTTGGGCAGATCCGTCGGGATTGTAGAGGGTGGCCGACACCCGGGTATGACTGGCGAAAGCCGACCCGGTGGCGTAGTACTTCGTGCCGTTCAGGATCCCGCTACCGTCGGGGTGCAACGAGAGCGAGGTGTTGAGCGTGCCCAGGGTGTTCCCGCCGATTTCGGTGGAGGCGTTCCCGACGGTGACCCCGGACAGCAGTCGCTGAAACCACGCTGCTCGTTGCGGTTCAGGCAGAAAGTACAGGGATTCGGTGAATCCGGCGTGGGAGCGGTATTGGTGGGCGATATTCGCATCGGCGGTGGCTAGATCAATCAGCAACCGCGTAAAGGTTTCGATGCTCACCCCGGGGCCGCCGTATGCGGTGGGGACCCGCAACACACTGAAGCCGGCCTGGTTGAGCTCGCGGATCTCGGCGAAGGGCAAAATGCGTTGCTGTTCCCGCTGGCTAGCACCAACAGCGATCGAGTCAAACAGTGGGGCGAAATAGTCTTTCAGGCTGTGATAGTCCGAGACGGTCGGAACATGCGGGGCCACGGGGGTGGCCGAGATTGCGACGTCGTCGTGAAATGTCCGGGCAGAAGGCGACACAGCGAAGGTCCTTTCCATCGGAACTGGCATTAGCACCTGGGTGGCCTGAACGGCACCCCTGGTTGCTGTGGCGTCATCGAGCCAGCTCTCTCAGCCACTCTGGATGGTCTGGGCCTCACTGTAGTCAGTGACCATGTCACATCACAGGTCATTGAGAAATGTGACGTGAACTACTCGCCCTGCCAGGACTGGTGCAGGGTTAGTTCTTGCTGTATTTCACCAACCGGACGTTGACGAACTCTTTGATGCCGTACGGTCCCAGCTCACGCCCGAAACCGGAGCGCTTGACACCGCCGAAGGGCAACTCTGCGGCGGTGGTGGAGGTTTCATTGATGAACACTTGGCCGGTGTGGATCTGATTTCCCACCTCAGCCGCGCGCGCCGGGTCGGAGGAGTGGACGGTAGCGGTCAAACCGTAGGGCGTGTCGTTGGCGAGCTTGATGGCTTCTTCTTCACTTGCCACCGAGTAGACCATGGCCACCGGGCCAAAGAGCTCTTCGGAATAGGCCCGCATCTCGGGGGTGAGCCCGGTGAGCAGAGTGGCCGGGTACCAGGCCCCCTCGCGGTCTTCGGGCGCCCCTCCCACGTGTGCGGTCGCACCGTGGTCGATGGCGTCGCGGACCTGAGCGTCGAGATTCTCCAACGCTTGCTGGGAAGACATCGGTCCCATGGCCGTCTCCGGTTGGGTGGGGTCGCCCAACCGGACTTGTTCCACGGCGGTTTTCAGTTGTTCCACAAAGTCGTCGTAGAACTCCTCGAGCACAATGAGGCGTTTAGCCGCGTTGCAGGCCTGGCCGGCGTTACCAAACCGCGAGGTGGCAGCCAGCTCGACGGCCTGGGGCACGATGTCGCGGTCAAGCACGATGAAGGGGTCGTTACCACCCAGCTCAAGCACCACTTTTTTCAGGTGTTTACCGGCGGTCTCGGCCACCGCTGCCCCCGCCCGGTCAGAGCCGGTCAGAGACACACCCTGGACCCGCGGGTCGGGAATAACTCGCTCGGCGATCTGCTCGTTGGAGGCGTAAATATTGACGTAGGCGCCCGCGGGGAATCCGGCCTCGTGGAAGATCTGCTCCATCACTTCGGCCGATTCCGGACACTGCGGGGCGTGCTTAAGCACGATGGTATTTCCGGCCATCAGGTTCGGCCCAGCAAAACGGGCGACCTGGTAGTAAGGGAAATTCCAGGGCATGATGCCCAACAGCACACCCACCGGGTCGTATTGCACTTTGGCCTGACCACCGCGAGCAACTGGGAGTTCTTCATCGGCGAGGAACTCCGCGGCGTGATCGGCGTAGTAGCGGTAGATCGAGACCGAAATTTTGACTTCAAACTCGGCTTGGCGGACCGGTTTACCCATCTCCCGGGTGATGATCGAGCATAGCTGGTCGAGACGCTCTTCGTAGAGATCGGCAACGCGGTGCATCCACTGGGCGCGCTGCTCAAAGCTGGTGTTCGCATAACTTGTGAAAGTCTCGGCAGCCAGGTTAACTGCCTCGCTAATCTGTTCGTCGGTTGCGGTGGGGTAGGTCTTTTCAACAGCACCGGTGGCGGGGTTAGTCACTGCATAAGTCGTCATACCCCTAACCTACGGCGCGCGTGTGGCAGATCACAATACCTGGGGGGTCGAAAACCACGAAACCGCGGCCGGGACCAGAGACAGGCGAAAGGCCCCCGCAGTGAGTAGCCTAGAAGAATCTCCCCGGCACGACGTCTATTGACAGGATGATTCCCGATGCTTTTCTCCACGCCCGCGCTCGCCGCGCGGTACCGCTCGGTGGCGCTCGCCACCCTGGTCAGCCTCAGCGCCCTGGGGTTGACCGGTTGTGGTGGCGAGGACGACCCGGGATCCGGGCAGGCCCAAGATCCCGCCACAGCGATTCCCTCCGATCAAGCACCGGAACCCCGCGAGGAATCGATTGCCCTGGCGAACCAGGTCGATGAGACCCTGCAGGAGGCGATGGTCTATACCGGCGAAGAAATCTGGGGCGACCGGTGGCTCGTGGTCGATTCACTCCGGGAGGTGTCGGACCCAGACCAGTGTCAGCAGGCAACACTCTCACAGCTCGAGGTTGCCATGGACTCAACGGATCCTGCAGTCTATGCCCAGGTTGACGGCGAGACTCAGCTTGATGAGACGGCCTCGGTCGAAGAACTCGATCTGGTCGAGTTCAGCACCGATGCGGATCGCCGTGAACGGGTCGAGCTCGAAGAAGCTCGAGAGACCGACTGTGTGAATGAGGAGATGACCGAGATCGAGGACGACACCGTCTCCGCCGAGGCCGGTGAGGTTTCCATCCGAGAGGTGGTCGTCTCGGATTTCCTTACGGCCCGGACCGCTGAGCTGGAAACCGGTGGCACCTGGCTTCGGTACCGGTCGGTGTATCCTTCAGCCACCGATCCTCAGGACGGGATAGCATTCGATGCCTGGGCCGAGTCGGCCAGCGAACGCATTGACGAGATCTACACCGCGACGCGTTAGGAGTACGGCCAGCATGTCATCACAGCACTCCGAAACCACCCAGACCCCAGGAGCATCCTTACCACCGGGCGCTGTGGGGGTGCTGGCCATGTTGGCGCTGGGCTCGTTCGTGATGATCCTCAACGAGACCATCATGTCGGTGGCCTTGCCGGTGCTGATGGACGAATTTCAGCTCACCCCGGCCACCGTCCAGTGGCTCACCACCGCGTTCATGCTCACCATGGCCGTGGTCATCCCCACCACCGGCTGGCTACTGACCCGGTTGCCGATCCGGGTGGTGTTTGTCATCTCCACCGGGTTCTTCGTCCTCGGCACACTGGTGGCCGCGACGGCACCTGTCTTCGGACTACTCGTCACCGGTCGCGTCATCCAGGCCGCGGGCACCGCGATCATGTTGCCGTTGTTGATGACCACGGTGCTCAACGTAGTGCCGTTGCACTTACGCGGGCGCACCATGGGAGTGGTGTCGATCATCATCGCGGTCGCTCCGGCGGTCGGGCCGACCGCCGGCGGTCTGATCCTGCATGCGTTGAGCTGGCGGTGGATGTTTTTGATCATTCTGCCGATCGGAGTGTTGGTGGTGCTGTTGGGGCTGTGGCGGTTGCGTAACGTGACCGAGACCCGCAAGGTGCCGCTGGATGTTTTTTCGGTGGTGTTGTCAGCGATCGGTTTTGCCGGCGTGATTTATGGACTGAGTTCTATCGGTGAAGCTGCCACCGGACATGCGGTCCTGTCGCCCTGGGTGCCACTGGTCATCGGCGGGGTGGCGTTGGGGATCTTCACACTACGACAGATCTCCTTGCGGGATATCGCGCTGTTGAATCTGCGGGTATTCACCGTCCGCACTTTCACGCTGTCCACCATATGCGTCTTGATTGCCATGGTGGGGCTGTTCGGCGTGATCGTGATTCTGCCGATCTACATGCAGGACATTCTGCACTTCTCTGCTCAGGACACCGGGCTGGCCATGCTCCCGGGGGGCCTGGTGATGGCCGGTTTGGGATGGCTGGTGGGCCGGGCCTATGACGCCGTCGGTGCCCGGGTGCTGTTAATCCCCGGCGCCGTGGTGGTTTCGGTGGCGATGTGGCTGATGACCACCTTCGATGCCGACACCGGGCTCGGTAGCTTGATCACCACCCACGTGGTGATGTCGATCGGGCTAGCGGCCCTGATGGGGCCACTGTTTACCTCAGCGCTGAACTCGCTGACACCACGGCTGTATTCTCACGGCTCGGCGGTGATCAATTCACTGCAACAGGTCGCCGCTGCCGGTGGCACCTCACTGTACATCACGGTCATGACACTGGCCACCACCCTCGGGGTGCGCTTGGGCCAGGATCTTGCAACGGCTGAGATGACCGGTATTCACAACGCGCTGCTGTACGGAGCGGTGCTATCGGTGGTCACCGTGGTGCTGGTGCCGTTTGTACGGACACCGAAACCGCAATCCTAGCAACCGGCCCGGGTTCTAAGGGCAGAATGCCCATCAGAACCCGGGCCATGGTGGAGTGCAACACCTACCGCGCCGGACGAGTCGCGCTCGCGACTACTCGCGGTCGTCCCGGTTCTTGTCGTCCCGGCTCTTTTCGTGCCGGCGTAGCCCAATTCCGGGCATGTTGAACCGGGACGGACGTGTGCCTGGCGGTGGCGAGGCGGGGTCTCTGCTCTTCTGGTTGAAGATCCCGCGGGTGGCCTCCAGCCGGTAATCGATCCAGTCGTCAATGTGGCTGGTGAGCTGTTCGGGGAAGTCCCACTCGTAGTCGTCAGCCATTCTGCTGGCGAACTCATGGTAGCGGTCATCCAGCTTGCTACGTTCCACGCGGGCGTAGTCGGCGCGCAGACAACGCACCAAAGACCAGCACATAAACAACAACACCACAGAGAATGGCAACGCGGTGGCCAACGCGGCGGCTTGCAAAGATTCTAATCCGCCGGCCAGCATGAGACCGATAGCCAGCGCACCGGCAGCGGTGGAGAACAACACGCGCGACCAGATCGGCGGGTTGGGGTGGCCGCCCGAGGAGAGCATGTCCATCACCAGGGATCCGGAGTCTGAAGAGGTCACGAAGAAGATGGTGACCAACAGGATCCCCACAATGGAGAACAACATCCCCAAAGGCAGGTCGCCGAGCACGTCGAAGAGCACCCCTTCGGGGCTGACTTCGCCGTCTTCGACCAGGTCACCGGCCCCAAAAAGCTGGCGGAAAATCCCGGTGCCGCCCAGCACGCCGAACCAGAGGAAACCGACCAGCGGCGGCACCAGGAGCACACCAGCAATGAACTGGCGCACGGTGCGACCGCGGGAGATTCGGGCGATGAAGATACCGACGAAGGGTGCCCAAGACACCCACCAGCCCCAGTAGAACAGGGTCCAGGACGAGGCCCATGCGGATCCGTCTTCCCCGGTATAGGTGGCCACGTCCAGCGACATTTCGAAGAAGGTGGCCAGGTAGACGCCCAGCGATTCCACGAGGTTCTGGAAGATGAACAGGGTCGGTCCCATCAGCAACAGTGCGATCAGGACCACGCCGGCCAGACTGAGGTTGAAGTTCGACAGCCACTTCATTCCGCGTCCCACACCGGAGACCACAGAGAGTGTGGCGATGAACGTGATGACCACGATGAGGATGACCAGCAGAACAGTATCAGCGGTTTCGACGATGCCGATCTTTTCCAGACCGGTCCCGATCTGTTGCACGCCGAGGCCCAGTGAAGTGGCCACACCGAAGATGGTGCCGAACACCGCCAGGATGTCGATCACGTCACCCAGAATGCCTTTAACACGCTCCCCCAGCAGAGGTTCAAAAACCCAGCGGATCGAGACCGGACGCCCACGCCGGTGAATGGTGTAGGCCACGGCTAGGCCAATGATGGCGTAGACCGCCCAGGGGTGGATGCCCCAGTGCACGAAGGTTTGGGCCATGGCTTGCTTGGCGATGTCGGCTTCGCTGCCTTCCCAGCCGGGTTTGGGTTCCACGGTGGCAAAAGTCAGCGGCTCACCGACGCCATAGAAAACCAACCCGATACCCATGCCGGCGGCGAAGAGCATACAGAACCAGGACAGCAACCCGTGGTCGGGCTTGTCTTCAGGGGAACCGAGCTTTAGTCTGCCGTATTTCGACAGCCCAAAAAACAGGGCAAAGCCGATGAAGACCATAATGCACAGTACGTAGTACCAGCCCAGGGTATCGACGATCCAGGTCTGGATGGCGTTCAGGACTTCACCGGTCGCGTCCGGCAAAAAGATACCGCACAGTGCCACGGCAATGACGATGATAGTCGATGGCCAGAACACGTGCGGGGCAATCATGCCCCGGCCGATCTTCACACCCTGCCGTCTCAGCTTGGCCACGATGCGGCTATCAGAATCATGCTCGCCAAGCGACATGTACTGGGGCAAGGAGGCGGTCTTATCGATTTCTTCCGCTTCGGTTTCTTCGGTCAGCACCGATCCCTCACCGGATGTCTCGGTGGTCGTCGCCCCCGCGGACTGAGCCGTGGGTGGCTCGTCTGGTTCGTCTGAAGGATCATGATTCGACATGCGATGGTCACTCCTTAGATCGTCAGATGAAATCAAGGACGCGTCCGGAATACGACAGCCCGGTACAGATGATCTATTATAGGAATATTTCTTGAATTTGCGAACAGGAGGCTACTCGCGACGTCACCGCCGGGGTGCGACGAGGTCTTAGGCACGAAATTGCTGGAAACCAATGTGGTCCTGCAAGTCTCTGATCTCAACGGGTTGCTCATCCAGGTCACCGACGATTTTCCAATCACCATCGACCCACTCCATCGCTAACAACAACGAGGCTCGAGTGGTGTGGGTGCCGTCAAAGCTGGTGACCGCGACCTCAATCAGCCCAGCGTCACCGTCGTAGCGGACCAGCCGAAAACCACCGATCGCGGAGTCTTCGCCAGCGAAACGCTCTCGCACCTCATCGACCATCTGTGAGCTGTGCTGTTCGGTATCAACGCCGGGTCCCAGTGGCATCGCGAGCGCGGTGTCATCGAACCGGTCCGGGTTCGTCAGCATGGCGGTATATGACACGGCAGCAAACATCATGCCCCGTGGTGAATGCTCAAAACAACTAGGTACCCCGTCATCATTGCGCTGACCAGGCCCGTATTGCTCAGAGACGGGGAAGAAAATATTGCGGTGGTTTTCCCAGTCAGCGTCGGGAGTGCTACCAATGGATCCTTCACGCGCGACACCGCCGAGCCCACAGATCGAATCCGTGGTTTCGCCGGTATAGGTGGCCTCTTGCCCCACGCCCTCGGCATCGGGGCCGACCGCACGCACCACACCGAAGATGATGATGGCCGTGATGCCGATAGCGATCAGCGCAATGGTGAGCACGCCTTTGCCCGTGACCCAAAAGTTCTTGCGCTCGCTCGTCGATTGCATTTCACTCATCAAGTCCTCACACACTGATCTGGTTGGCCTCAGCCAAGCTCTCTCTAGTCTAGGTGACCTCATGAGTCATAAAGGTCGCATTCTCCCCGGAGCGCGAGAACAATAGACAAGAAGAGAAACAGACCCCTCATGCAGTGATCTGCACTAGTGACCTGAAATGGAAGGACGACGATGGCTGAACGCCAATTTGGGTTCCGCACCCGTGCTTTGCACGCCGGAACCGTTCCCGATGCGGTGCATGGATCGCGTGCACTCCCGGTGTATCAGAGCACCTCATTCGTCTTCGAATCCACCGAGGATGCCGCGAACCTGTTTGCCCTGCAGAAATACGGCAATATCTATTCACGCATTGCCAACCCCACGGTGGCCTCGTTTGAAGAACGGATGGCCTCCTTGGAAGGCGGTATCGGCGGGGTAGCGACGTCGTCGGGGATGGCCGCAGAGTTCGTGGTATTCGCCGCACTGGCTCAGGCCGGGGACCACATTGTGGCCTCATCGCGACTCTACGGTGGCACGGTGACCCAGTTGGACGTCTCGTTGCGTCGTTTCGGCATCGAGACCACCTTCGTGGATTCCACGGAGGCCACCGACTTTGAAGCGGCTATGCAGCCCAATACGAAAGCGGTCTACACCGAGATCGTGTCGAACCCCTCATCGACGATCGTGGATTTGTCCGGTCTCGCGCAGGTGGCCCATCACCACGGGGTTCCTTTGGTGGTAGATTCCACGCTGACCACTCCTTATCTGATTCGCCCGTTCGAGCACGGCGCCGATATTGTCATCCACTCCGCCACAAAGTTCTTGGGCGGCCACGGCACCACCTTGGGAGGAGTCGTGGTGGAGCACGGCACCTTCCCCTGGGATAACGGCAACTTCCCATCCATGACCGAACCCGTGGAGTCCTATAACGGACTGAGCTGGTGGGGCAACTTCGGCGGATACGGGTTCTTGACCAAAGTCCGCAACGAGCAACTGCGCGATTTTGGCCCTACCCTGGCACCGCAGTCAGCCCAGCAACTGATGGTAGGGATTGAGACCTTGCCACAGCGCATGGACGCGCACATTGCTAATGCACAACAGGTCGCCGAATGGCTGAACGAGGACTCGCGCATTAGCTACGTCAACCATGCGGGGCTTCCCGACAACCCGTACTACGAACGGGGGAGACAGCTCTTGCCACAAGGGGTCGGCTCGGTCTTCAGCTTCGGGGTGAAGGGAGGTCGCGACACCGGAAATACCTTCATCCAAAGCGTTCAGTTGGCATCCCATCTAGCGAATGTTGGCGATGCTAAAACGCTGGTGTTGCACCCGGGTTCGACCACGCACCAGCAACTCTCAGATGAACAATTGGCTGCTGCCGGTATTCCGGATGATTTGATTCGTATTTCGGTGGGGATCGAAGACGTCGACGACATTATCTGGGATCTTGACCAAGCGTTAACCACCGCCACCGATGGTGCAAGCCACTAACTCCAGGAAAGGACCATCATGAGCACAGCATTGCCAGACCGCACCTGGACCGGCCCCTCGGCTCCGGAACGTTTGAGTCTGCTTCGTCAGAGCCAGTCCATTGCCATCGTGGGCGCCTCGGATAAGCCCTCCCGTGCGTCCAACTTTGTCGCGACTTACCTGCTTAGTTCCACCACCTTCGATGTGTATTTCATCAACCCGGTTCTCGCGGAGAAGGGTGGGAAAATCTTGGGCCACAAGGTGTATCCGAGCCTCGAGGCACTGCCCGTCGTACCCGATATCGTCGACGTCTTCCGAAAACCCGAAGACACTCCCGCGGTTGTCGAAGATGCCCACAACGTCGGGGCCAAGATCGTCTGGCTCCAGCTGGGTATCTGGAATGAAGAGGCGGCACACCTGGCCGAGTCGTATGGCATGAATATCGTCATGGACCGTTGCGTGAAAATTGAACACGCTCGCTTCCACGGCGGGCTGAACCTCGCTGGTTTCAACACCGGGGTCATCTCTTCGCGCCGCCAGGAATTAGATCGATAGAACCAGATTCGTGCAAGGGACCACAATGAGGGGCTTTCACACGTGTGAAAGCCCCTCATCGTTTATGCCACACCGTCACGCCCGTCGTGGACGCCTAAAAACGCCAGTGGCCGGTCCCGTGTAGTTCCGAAGAACCCGGGACCGGCCACCGCCAGTAACTACACCACTAGTAGCAGCGCAGAGTCTTAGTCCTCAGACTTGCGACGACGGGCCAACAGGCCACCGGCCGCAGCCAGCAGACCACCCAGACCCAACGCGCCCAGCACGCCAGCACCAGTCGAAGCCAGCTTGTCACTGTGGTCACTCGACGCATCGGAGGCGTAACCAGCGCCATCGCCAGCACCGTCACCAGAACCGCCATCACCAGGCTTGCCGGAACCGTCACCAGCACCGTCACCAGCGCCGCCATCACCAGGCTTACCGGAACCGTCACCAGCGCCGCCATCACCAGGCTTACCGGAACCGTCACCAGGCTTGTCGCCACCGTCACCAGGCTTGTCGCCACCGTCACCAGCACCGCCATCATCAGATGGCTCGGTCACGGTCACGGTGATCTCATCGATCACGTTGCCGTCCTTGTCCTTGACGACCACCACAATGGTGTCACCAGGCTTCGCATCCTTATCGATTTCGACAACCAGGTTGCCGTCCTCGTCGATCGAGGCACGTCCTGGGCCTTCCACCTCAACAGTGGTGTCCTCAGGAACCTCGCCACCCTCATTCGGGATCACGATCCGCTCACCAGGCTCACCCTCAGCGTCACCCCAGTTCGGCTTCTCCTGCTCACCAGGTCCCTCACCACCATCAGATGGCTCGGTCACGGTCACGGTGATCTCATCGATCACGTTGCCGTCCTTGTCCTTGACGACCACCACAATGGTGTCACGAGGCTTCGCATCCTTATCGATTTCGACAACCAGGTTGCCGTCCTCGTCGATCGAGGCACGTCCTGGGCCTTCCACCTCAACAGTGGTGTCCTCAGGAACCTCGCCACCCTCATTCGGGATCACGATCCGCTCACCAGGCTCACCCTCAGCGTCACCCCAGTTCGGCTTCTCCTGCTCACCAGGTCCCTCACCACCATCAGATGGCTCGGTCACGGTCACGGTGAAGGTTTCGGTGTCAGTGGAGCCATCCGGGTAGGTCACGGTCACGGTAATTTCGGTCTTGTCGCCCGAGGTGGCACCTTCTGGGGCAGTCACCTTGATAGTGCTACCGTCCTCGCCAACCTCAACGGTCCAACCGTCCTGATCGGACGCAACTTCGACCTGAGAGCCTTCCGGCAGTTCGTCACCGTTATTCGGCACCTCAACAGTCTGACCTGGTTGAGCAGTGGTGTTGTCCCAGTTCGGAGTTACCTCGCTCGCTTGGTCACTGCCAGGTTCTTCACCACCGTTATCACCACTCGGGTCATTGACGGTCACGGTGAAGGTCTCGGTGTCAGTGGAACCGTCCGGATAGGTCACAGTTACCGTGATCGTGGTTTTATCACCCGTGGAGGCATTCTCCGGAGCAGTGACAGTTATCCCGTGATCATCGCCGACGGTCACGTTCCAGCCATCCTGGGAAGAAGTCGCTTCGACCTCAGAGCCTTCTGGCAACGCATCACCATTATTCGGCGCAGTCACCGACTCGCCCGGCGCCACTTCCTGGTTATCCCAGTTGGGCTGAACCTCAGCAGCTTGGTTGTTGTTGTCATCGTCATCACCGACAGCCGGGTCAACGACAGTGACGCTGACCTGTTCGGTGTCAACAGAACCATCCGGGTAGGTGACCTGGACAGTCACCACAGCCTTGTCACCGTGCGAGGCACCTTCCGGTGCAGTCACGGTCAGAGTGCCGTCGTTGGTGGCCGAAACTTGCCAGCCTTCGGCATCAGTGCTGGCTTCAACGGTGGAACCTTCCGGAATCTCTTCGCCCGTGTTCGGAACCTCAACGGACTCACCGGGAGCAACCTGGCTGTTCACCCACGATGGAGTGATGTCATCAGCCTGGGTACCGTCCTCCTCATCGTCGCCACCACCATTGGGGTCGTTGACGGTCACGGTGACCTTCTCAACATCCTGCGAACCATCCGGGTAGGTCGCGGTCACCTCGATAGTGGTCTTGTCACCGTCAGCAGCTCCCTCGGGTGCGGTGACGGTGAGGGTACCATCATCGGTGGCCGACACCTTCCAACCTTCAGCATCGGCAGTGGCCTCGACCTTGGAGCCTTCCGGCAGTTGGTCACCAGAATTCGGGATATCTACCGACCCACCAGGCTCAACGGTACCGTTCTCCCACGTCGGTGTGGTGATGTCAGCCAGGGTGTCCTCCTGGCCACCGCCGTTGTCCGGCTCATCCACCGTCACGGTCACCGTGACCTCATCGGTGGAACCATCCGGGTAGGTCACGACCACAGGAATCTCAATGGTCTCACCAGGGGTAGCACCCTCCGGAACAGTGAAAGTGATCTCACCAGTGTTCTCATCGATGGTCACACCCTCAGGAGCGTTCTCACCAGCCTGGAACGAGGTCCCCTCCGGAGCCTCGGCCTCTTTACCTTCAGCATCGGTGAACGAAGGAGCCGGGACAGTTACCTGCTCACCCGGCGCACCAGAAGCGTTCTCATATGCGGGCTCGAAGGTTTCAAGCCTGCGCCGGAGCCTTCGGATCAACGTCGATGGTCACCGAACCCTCATACGTGGGCTTACCATCCTGATCCACAACCCGGACCGGAACCTGAACCGGGCCCTGGGTATCAGCATCCTCACCAGCATCCACGGTAATCTGACCCGTCTCCGGATCAATCACCACCGTAATGTCATCAGCAGGATCTTCAGTGCCACCATTCCAAATAATGGTATTGCCCGACTCATCAGAAGGATCCTTCACGAATCCATCCGGCAACTCACCGAACTCAAACCGGTCACCCTCACCCTTCTCAGCAGGGTTACCCTCAGCATCAGTAATCACCGGATCCACAGACACCTGACGATCCCCATCATCACCCACAGTCACATCCGGGTAAGACACAACACCAGGCTCAACCACGTTCACCGTGGCGGTCACGTGGTCAACGGACTCATCAGCGTAAGTCACCACGACGGGGATATCGATCGAGGACCCATTTCGTGCATCCTCTGCAATCGTGTAGGTGATCTCACCGGTGTTCTCATCGATGGTCGCCCCCTCGGGGGCGTCGTCCCGCAGGGCGTATTTTGTACCAGCTGGGGCCGAAACATCCTGGCCCTGGTTGTTCTTGTAGGTCGGTGCCGGGACAGTTACCTGCTCACCCGGCGCACCAGAAGCATTCTCATAAGCAGGGTCCAGCGTTTCTGCGTATTCAGTGACGCGGAAAGCTGCCGAGTCCATAATGTTGCCGTTGATGATCAACCGCGCCCGGTAAACGGTTCCAGGCTCAGCATTTTCGGGTACCGTGAAGGTGCAGTTGGCAGCCTCAGCAGCCGAGGTAATCTTGCAGTCATTACCGACCTGGTTACCGTTCTCATCAACCCAGCGGATGGCGTAATTCTGGCCGGGGTAGAATACGGTATTGACACTCGGGGTCACCACATCACCAACACCGGCGGTGTTGGCACCGGTGTCGTGATCAAGCGAAATGTCAGCACGGTTCGGGTCAGGCACCAGCGCGAAGTACACGTTGTACGAGGAGCCACGAGCCGGCTGCCAGAAGGCCGCGGTGTGAGTACCATCATTCGGATCACCAAACGCCGGGACAGTCCACGGCGTGTAACCAGCCACAATCTCATCGTCGGTATTAATCACGAAACCATACAACGCGTCAGCATTCGGGATAGGCTGATCGAAACGCACCGTGTACCGACCATTGTCCCCAACCGGGGCAACCACAGTTTGCTTAATATACTGCGGATTCGCTTCCAACAACGCTTTCTGCTGCTGAAGCCGCTGACCCGTAGGCAGATTACCCAAACCACGAATAGCCGAACGACCTTCCGCAGTCAGCACCGACATCACCACCCGAGTACCGGGAGCAGGATTCTCACCGGCGCGGGTCGGGAAAGGAACGAAAAGATCAGGTTCGCCCGATTCCCACCAAACACGGCCAGAAACCATGTTGGGGCCGTTGCCACCCACACCGGAAGTGTTGGACGGCGTGGGCACCGGACCTTCGTTATCGATCTTCCACTGATCACGCGGGGTCGTCAGGTAGCTAGCAGGATCCGCACCCTCAGGCTTCTCATAAACCCACACCGAACCACGTTGAGTGGAGAACTGTTCGGTGGTAAAGGAACCAAAGTGACCATCACGGCCGGGGTTCATGAAGCCGTTCATCATCCCCGGACCCTGACGGATAGCCTTCAACTCACCCCCACCGGGACCAGTCTGGCCCGGAGCAACCCACACCTTGATCCGCACATCGTTAATCAAGCTCATCGGCTCGTAGACGTGCAAGGTACCGTTCTCATCAACCCAGTTCAGATCACCAAAACCGAAAGCCCCGTCGGTACCGGCCAATTTGTGCGTCTTCGCGGTGAACACCGGGCTAGCAGGCGAGTCCTTATCCATCCACTGCAAGTACAGAGTCACATCATTCAACGCCTCCGCACCAGAGTTACTGGAGTCGAAAGACACACCATTGCTGTAGTACAAACGACCTGAGAAGGTCCCCAACGAGCCACGGTTGGTGACGTCAGCGAATTGACCATAAGTACGAACTCGACCAGCAGCAATCGCATCCGCATCCACCGGACCAGTGACTTCACTAGCGACCGGAGCCGGACGAGTACCCTGCGGATTCGTCGCCCGCGGGTAACGATTTGTCGCACCCTCAGGGTTCACTTTCTTGGGGACAATGGCGTCACTGACGTCTTCGCCGGTAGCGGGGGTGGTTGCGTCTTCTCCTGCTGCGGGAGCGTCTGTTGCAGGAGCGTCCGCTTGATCAGCTCGCGCCACGGTGGCCTGGGTCACGTCACAGACAACGCCACCACCAACCAAAGCAAAAGCGGTAAAGGCAGCCATGGCACCGCGCCGCCAAGCTGGCCACTGTCCCGCAGAGTTTTTGGAAATCTCAGTCATTACGGCTAGTCACTTTCTGTCGAGAAAAAACGTGACCACACCACAGAACGCCGTGCACGCGCACGGAAAAACCTTCTGAAGGTGATCGTGATGATAGACCCTGCGGCCGCTGTCACCGACCATAGAGTCACCTACCGCTCAGAATACCACGGCGTACAACTATCTAGTTATCTTTCGTTACAACAAATAACCCAAGTCCTGCAGAAGATCAGTGGCATATGTGCACCTCTTGAGACCGTGATCAAGAAGCCAGCCACTTGGAACCCGAATTGCTGCCCCTGAACGCTAAGTGGGGTCTTAAACACCGGTGGCCGGTCTCGTGTGGTTCCGAAGAACCTCGGGACCGGTCACCGCCGCAGGTGGACGGCCCAGCCCGCGGTCGACGCGGGCGGTGGAGAAGGCCTCGTGCTCGCTGCGCATCCGCTCCAGTCGGGTGCGGCGGGCTTCCGCTTCCGAGGTGGCCGGCACCTCGGCGGTCAGAGCCGGGAGGATGGCGGCCGAGCTGGAGGCCGGGATCGCATCATAGACGCGGAAGTCGGAAGTCACCGACACCCCGTGGGCTACACACCAGGCGGCCAGCTCGGCTCCACAGCCGTCTTGCCAGCCGTCACCGCCGATGACGACCGGTTCGGGCCGTCCGCCGGCAGCCATGCGCATGGCATCGGAGACGAGTTCGCCGGCGGAGCCCGGGTCGTCGAGGACGAGAACCTTCTTCGCCGTGGAGCCGAACCACGCATGCTGGTCGAATTCCTGGAAGGACTCCCGATTGCGGTCGGGGATGGGGATAAGGCCGACGAACATCACGAGCGACGTCTGGTCCTGATAGGCGGTGTGGATGGCAATCATCGCGTTCGCCACACCCGGTCCGCGGGTGACCATGACGACGCCGGGCCTGCCGGTCAGGCGCGCCTCGGCCAGGGCCATGAATCCCGAGCCACCTGCGTGGCGGGCGACGACGTTGGTGATCGGGGCGTCGTAGAGGCCGTCGAGGATGTCGAGGAAGCTCTCACCGGACACGCTGTAGAGGGGCTCGACGCTTTCGCGCACGAGCTGTTCGACCATGAGGTGGCCGGCGCTACGGCCTGCGGGCATGGATGGTTCGGAGGTCATCCAGGCTTCTCTCCTCGTCAGAAACGGTGAGCGGATGGCCTGCAGCGATCCTACCGAGGCACAGCCAGTCGAGTGCACGGCCGCGCCTCACGCGCGCCTGTCCGGCTGCTCCGATGCGGCCGATGCACCGCGCCTGCTCTCCTATGCCGAGGAGGTGCTCAAGACCCTCGAGGAGTACTCGTCATACGCACAGCGCGCCTACCTTTGACCCGCGCCCGCTGACGCACCGGGTCGCCGAACCCGGGACGTGGGCGACAGAGCGCGAGGTGTGGGTGCCGTTCCTCAACGAGCACCTGACGGAGATGTTCCCCAGCGGCGGTCAGAGATCCAGGCTGGCCTGGCGACCCTCGCCGCTGATGAGCGTGAGCGCGTCATCGATACCGTGCTCGTCTACCTCGGCTGCGGCTGTTCCGCGAGTGCACCGGTCTTGATGTCACCATCCCAGCCGAAGCTTTGGCAGTCCTGCTGGCTCTCGGCCGGCACCGCAGGCGGCGCGCTGATCCGAACAGTCAGATCCGCTCGATCAGATCCGCTCACTTGAACGCTTCGGCGAGTTCCTCCCAGGCGGCATCGACGTCGCTGCCGGGCGGCAGTCGCCCGTCGAGTTCGAGGATCGTGAGCCCGTGGGTGGCCGCCCACAGTGCTTGTCCGATCACCAGGTTTCCCGTGACGACGAAGAACGGCCGGCCGGACCACTCCTCCAAACCCTCAGGCAGCGCAGCCCGGTCGAGCGGCCCGCTCGTCGCCAGCCGGTAGAGCTCCGGTGACGCGGCAGCGGTGGCGCGGTAGGCGCGCAGCAGTAAGTCGATCGAGGCTTCAGTCTCGATCACCCGCCAGCATGCCTGCCCCATCCGGGCGAAGGCGTCGATGAGCAGCTGGGTGCGCACCGCCTCCTTGTTCGGCAGGTGCTTGTACAGCGACGGGGCGCGGATCCCGAGGTCGGTTGCCAGCATGCGCATGCTCAGCGCCTCCCAGCCCGCGGCTTCGACGCGGCGGCGTGCGGCGACGAGGATCTCGGTCTGGCGCGGGCTACGCGTCGGCAGCTTGATCGGGATCTCAGTCATGGGCACCAGTCTGCCGCAGATCGGCGGCCCGCTGCCCGATCGCCTCATTGACCTCGGCGAAGTCGGCTTCGAGGTCAGTACGCATCGACGTCATGAACGGCACGACGACACCGGTGAAGGTCTCCTGCTGGGTCAGCCGGGTGCCGCCGCCGGGCAGCGCTTCGAGCCGGAAGGAGTGCTCGCCATCAGCCAGGCCCGGGACCCACATCCGCCCGATCCACGTCAGTTCGCGACCGGGTTCGGCGGTCAGGATCGTGGGGGTGAAGGTCATCGTGCCGTCTGCAAAGATGACGGTGTTGTGCAGCTTCTCACCGGCGGCGACGGTGCCGGAGCTCTCGATAATCGAGGGATTCCATTCGCTGTAGCGCTCAGTGTCGGCCAGCACCGTCCACACTTCATCAGGTGAGGCGTCGAGTTCGGTGACGACGATGATCGAGACCGGGTTGAGGCGGCTGTAGGCGAAGATGCCGGCGACCAGGATGAGGGGGATGGACAGGCAGATGGCGATGATGCGGGCGACGGTCATGGCGGGGACTCCGATCGGTGCGGGTGAGCGTCAGCCACTACTGGCTAACATTGTTAGCCTACTGGTTGGCGAGGCCCCTCCGCAATGCCCTTTCGCGAGCCTTTCCCTCCACCGCTGCCGAGGCGGGCCTTGAGAACGGCGAACCACGCACCTGCGATGAGCGCAAGCGCACCGGCGAAGGCGGCGAGCGCGACCGGGCTGGTCACCGCTGTCGTCCAGATGAGGCGGGTGGGCACGAAGGCCGCGAAGCCGAAGGCGATGAGGGTGCCGATGTAGGAGCCGACCATGTTGCCGATGTGCCCGCGCCTACTGCCGCTCACGATCATCCAGACCCCGAGGGTGACGGTGACCGTCGTGAACACCGAGAGCCCGTGGAGGAAGGTGAAGCCGTCCTCGAGGCCGAAGAAGAAGCTGGAGCCGCAGGTGAGGTACATGAGCCCCACCCAGGTGCGCCCGAGCACCCGGTGCACGGCGTCGCGGCGGGGCCGGAAGATGTTGACGGGGCCGATGATAAGGACGAGGAACGCCGCGCTGGCATGGACGATAACGGCGAGCGGGATGGTCTCCATACTCGGTAAGATAGTGACGTTGTCCAAGTGTGTGCAACGTGGATAGCCACACCCCGATTCAGTATCCGACCGCCAAGGAGAGCTAAGTGAAGCTCAGCGCGCTGGCAGCGGCCACCGGCACCTCGACAGCCTCGATCAAGTACTACCTGCGCGCAGGCCTCCTGCCGCCTGGAGCCAAGCGGAACCAGACGACCGCGGTCTACGACGACTCCCACGTCGAGCGCTTAGAGCTCATCGCCGCGCTTCGGCAGCTCGTCGGCCTGTCGATCGAGCAGATCGGCACGCTCACCGCCGTCATCGACGACCCACTGGCGAGCATGCTCGATGTCATGCAGACCGCCCAGATCCTCGGCGGCGGGCTGCCACCGCTCTCCGCTGACTCGCCGGCTGCACCGGATGCGCGCACGGCCGCCGCCGAGGCGCGGGTCACCTCGGTCATGGAAGCCCAGGGCTGGCCGGACGCGCCGAGCGCCGCCCGGGCAGCGGCCACCTCGGTGGTGGCGGAGATGACGGAGCTGGGATTGGAGGTCAGCGACGAGTATCTGCAGCTCATCGGGGCAGCCGTCGACATGATCTCCGGCTCCGATCTCGACGTCTCCGGATCCCGGGACCGGATGGCGATGCATGTGGCCGTCGGCACCCACCGGTACTCACGCCTCGTGCTCGCGCTCCTGCAGCTCGGCCAGACCTCGCACAGCATCGCGCGGGCCGGTGAGCACACGGACCGGTGACACAGAATTCATGTGCTCGTGAACGGACTGTCGCCGCAGATCAGTGTTGTTCACGCTACACTCCCATGCCATGATCCCCACCATGCACTCCCCCGTGCCCGCACCACACCCCACCCGCCCTTTGGAACCGAACCCCTCAGCTTCGGGAGCGTCTTAGTCTCACCGGGCTTAAGCACAGTCCATTCAAATTTGTCAGAAAAGCTCCAGAAAGGATCTATTCAACGAGGCGTAATGGACTCTCATCCCCCGTATTGCTAGTGTCCGAGGGCTGATTTTGGTCTGCAGATGCCACATCCGCCCGGGCCACGCCACACACGACACCACCACCAAGCAACGCAAAAGCCGCAAAAGCAGCCAACACCATTCTTCGATGCTTTAGACATTTCTCTCACGTCTCTTTCTCTTCGCGGAAATAGTCACACATCCCGCGAGAGAACACCGCGCCGACGCACAGCAAACCCCCAACGCAGGTGCTCAATGTGATGAATCTCCTGGAACGCCCAGCAACCGGACACACCCCAATGCCAGGGCCACAGTAACACCAAAAACTACCGTTAAGTAACCTCTTGTCTGCCACCTAACTTCCCCAAGATACCGGGAAACCCCACCCGCCCCACCGAACCCACCAACCCTGAACCACTACCGACAGGTCCCGGGCCGTTTCGAAGTCAATCGCGCCTGAAGAGTGTAGAAAAGACAGCAACAAGCCCCCGTCCGAAGCGTGAGGGGAACGCTGTGATAATCGGACGGGGGCTTATGTCATCACTCGCACCTTGATGAGGTACTTTTGAGTCTAAGGTGACGAACAGGGCGAGTCTAGGGTTTAAGCTGACAATTTCCTGTTAATTCTACTCAGGTGACCCTAAATACCTTGGTGACATGGGCGTTCGCTAATTCTTGAGATCGGTCACATCCGTGCGTCGGTTGGCTAAGACTGGTACTATCGAGCGCACTTCCGCCACCCGATCTGTGCTCACCTCCGCCAGCACGACGCCTTCCGGCTCAACACCGAGCTCCGCTACTGCAACGCCCAAGGGATCGACGATACTGGAATAGCCGATCGTGTCGGTCCCAACGGTGTCCGCGGCGAGTATCCATACAGTGTTCTCCATCGCTCTGACGGTCAACAGTGACTGCCAGTGCATTTTCTTGTGTTCGCCAGCAAACCATGCTGCCGGGGTGATGATGGCCTGAGCGCCCCGTAGTGTCAGCGCGCGAGCGACCTCGGGGAATCGGATGTCGTAACAGGTTTGCAGACCCCAGGTGATGCCTTCGAGATCCACGGTGACTACCCCTTGGTCACCGGCAGAGATCTCGTCTGATTCACGATTGTTAAAGGCATCATAGAGATGCAGTTTCCGATAGGTGCTCACCTGCTCACCCCGGTCGTTGACGACCAGCAGAGTATTAAAAGGCTTGCCGGTTGCGGACGGTTCGAACCCTCCGGCCACCACATGCACATCATGTTGCTGAGCTAGCCCGCACAGTTGCTCGACAAACACGGGCCAGGCTGTGGCAACCGCTTCGGCCAGAGATCCTTCGACCAGGCGGTAGGCCAGCATCGCTTCTTCCGGCAGGACCACGAGTCTGGCCCCGCGTTGGGATGCTTCGGTGATCAGCCGTTTGATCACACTCAGGTTGTCATTGACATCGGCTGTTGGCCCAAATTGTGCAACCGCTACTGTGACCATCGCCTTGCCACCTTTCTACCGCACAGCGTGTTCTGCAATGTAGTCGCGTAGTTGATCAACGTTGTCGCGGATCTCGATGATGTGTTGCTCGCGTTCTAACATGTTCTGCAGGTCCTCGCTCAACTCCGGTGCCTGACCAATAGCTTCGACGACCGTGTCGGAAAACTTTTCCGGTTTGGCGGTTTCCAGCACCAGCATGGGCACCGAGTCATCCCGATACTGTTCGGCGATGGTGACGCCGTCAGCGGTGTGCGGATCAATGAGCACATGCGCGTGCTCCCAGGTCTGCCGGATGGCCGTCAACCGGTCGGCGTGCGTGGAGGCACCGGAGACCATCCCGAACTCTTCGGCAAACCGGGGTTGATAGCGGGACAGATCGAGTGTTCCCACGTCATCCAGCGCCTGGAAAGCGCCAGAGAGTTTAATCGGATCGGAGCCCAGGACCAGGTAGATCAATCGTTCCAGATTCGAGGCCTTCGAAATATCCATGGACGGTGAGGAGGTGGCCACGGTCTGTTGAGCCGATCGCGGGGTATAAACTCCAGTGCGGAAGAACTCGTTCAGCACGTCGTTCTCGTTGGTGGCCAACACCAGTCGACGGATGGGCAGGCCCATGAGCCGGGCGAGTTGCCCAGAGAAGATATTGCCGAAGTTTCCGGAAGGAACCGTGACGTCGATCGGCTCGGTGCTACCGGGGTGCTCATCGGTGGCGCGGAGCCACCCCCAGAAGTAGTAGACGCATTGGGCAACCAACCGGCCTAGGTTAATGGAGTTGACGGTGCCGAGCGTATTGGCACGCTTAAATGGGAGATCGCCGTTGAGTTGTTTGACCATGTGCTGGCAATCATCAAAGACTCCATCCACCACAATATTGTGGATGTTCTGATCGGTCAGCGAATACATCTGAGCACGTTGGAATGCCGACATTCGCCCCTGAGGGGAGAGCATGAACACCGCCACATTCGGTTTGGCAGCAAAGGCGTGCTCAGCAGCTGAGCCGGTATCACCGGAGGTCGCCCCCAAGATGTTGAGGGTCTCACCTCGTTCGGTCAGTACGTATGGAATCGCCTCACCCAGAAATTGCATCGCCATATCTTTGAAAGCCAGCGTGGGGCCTTGCGAGAGGTCCAAAAGCCACGTGTTGTCCCCAATCTGAGTCCGGGGGACGACGTGGTTACTGGAGAACTGGTCACCATAGGCGGCGGTGACGATCTGTTCGAGGTCGTTCGTGGGGGTCTCGGTCCAGTACCGGCCGATGACTTCTCGTGCCAGTTGCGGATAGCTCAGCTCACGCCAGGATTCGATAGTGACCTGGTCGATCACCGGAATCTCGGTGGGCATCACCAGCCCACCGTCGGGGGCTAGGCCTTCCAAGAGAATGTCGGAGAAGCTGGCGGGGTCCATCCCGCCACGAGTGGAAACATACTGCATCGGGACCTCGCAGAACTCTTTCGTGTTGTGGTGGCTAGTCGTTCCAAACCAAGTCGCGGACCTGAATCACTTCGTCGCGGCCCGGCCCCACACCGATACCGGAGATCCTGGTGCCCGATAGCTCTTCGAGAGCATGCACGTAGCGTTGAGCAGCCTCGGGGAGATCAGAAATGCTCCGTGCCTGAGAGATGTCATCGTGCCAGCCCTGGAAGTACTCGTAAATGGGGACCGCATGGTGGAAATCCGTCTGGGTCATCGGCATCGAGTCATGCCGGACGCCGTCGACATCGTAGGCGACACAGACCGGAATCTGGTCGATGCCGGTGAGCACATCCAGCTTGGTGAGGAAGTAGTCGGTAAACCCATTGATCAGTGAGGCGTGCTTGGCCATGACCGCATCGAACCAGCCGGTCCGACGGGGACGACCGGTGTTCACCCCGAACTCGCCGCCACTGGTGCGTAGTCGCTCCCCCATCTCGTCATCCAGCTCGGTCGGGAACGGTCCGGCACCCACACGGGTCGTGTAGGCCTTAATAATTCCCAGCGTGCGGGTGAACCGGGTGGGTCCGATTCCAGCACCCACCGAAGCTCCTCCCGCGGTGGGGTTGGAGCTGGTGACAAACGGGTAGGTCCCGTGATCAACGTCGAGAAAGGTGGCCTGTCCACCTTCCATGAGCACGACCTTGTTATGGTCCAATGCTTCGTTGAGCAGGATCACCGAGTCCACCACCATCGGGCGCAGTCGCTCAGCGAAGCGATCGAAGTATTCCACAATCTCATCAACACTAAAGGCCCGGCGATTATACAGCTTGACAAGTAGCTCATTCTTCTGCCGCAGTGCGCCCTCGATTTTCTGACGCAGAATCGATTCATCGTAGAGGTCCTGGACCCGGATACCCAGCCGGGCAACTTTGTCTTGATAGGTGGGCCCAATACCGCGACCGGTGGTACCGATCGCACGTTTGCCCAAAAATCGCTCGGTGACTTTATCCAGGGTCTGGTGGTACGGGGCGACCACGTGAGCGTTGGCAGAGACCTTCAGGTGCGAGCAGTCGTGACCACGTGCTTGAAGTCCGTCGATTTCCTCAAAGAGCGCTTCGAGGTTGATCACCACCCCGTTGCCGATCACCGGGGTCGCATTCGGAGAGAGAATACCGGCCGGCAGGAGCTTGAGTTCGAATTTCTCACCGTTAACCACCACGGTATGCCCAGCGTTATTGCCACCGTTGGGCTTGACCACATAGTCAACAATTCCACCGAGCAGATCGGTTGCTTTGCCTTTGCCTTCGTCTCCCCATTGGGCGCCGACGATTGCGATAGCTGGCATAGTTGCATCTCTCCTGATCAGGACGCGCAGGACGAGCCCTCAACATAGAAAACGTTCCCGACCGACACCTTGGCCTGAGAACCCTACCTTCCTAGTTTATCAGGCGAGCAAGGTCACCAGCTCGGGCGGACAGTGGGCCCCAAGGGCTTTATGACAGCTCCGGTATCCCCGAGCGCTCCCGCTCTTTTAGATAACAGCGAGCGCACAGCGAGATATACGTGACATTGGTGTGCTGAGAACCATCGTCATCGTCGATGGCCACCTGAGCGCCATCAAAGACAAATCGGTCACCTAGTTTCCTGGTATTAAACAGAGCCTTACGACCGCATCGGCAGATGGTCTTTAGCTCCTCAATATTATGGGCCAATTCAAACAGTCGGCGCGCTCCCGGAAATGATCTGGTTTGAAAGTCAGTCCGGATCCCGTAGGCCAACACGGGTACATCATCGAGCACCGCGATCCGCAACGCATCTTCGACCTGTTCGACACTCAGGAACTGAGCCTCGTCGATGAGTAAGCATGATACCGGCTGGCTGGCCGCGTCCAAATCAGGCACCAAGGAATACGGGTCGCGGCCCGAGGCTCGTTGCGCAAAGCTCTCCCGCAACGAGGCTCCCTGCAATACGAGGAAATCCACCGTGCGCACCACACCCAGACGCGAGACAATCTGATCGGCACCCTTGGTGTCCACCGCAGGTTTGGTCACCAGCACGCGCATGCCACGTTCTTCATAGTTAAACGCTGCCTGCAAGAGCGCGGTGGATTTGCCGGAGTTCATTGCGCCATAACGGAAATACAGTTGAGCCACGGAGCTTTACTCTAGTCGCCCGGGAACAATCCCGATATTGCGATTGCCCCTGAATGTGAATCAAAGTATTGCGATCACCGCAAGCCGGTGATACGTTTACTGCGTGACTCACGCCTGGCCCAGCAGATGGGTCTCGATGAATCCAAACTCTCCAAATCTTTAGCCGGGGTGCGCAAATTTTCGGCCACCGAACTGCATGCGCTGGCGCGACTAACCGGTGTGAGCGTGGACTGGCTTCTGGGCGATGGCACAGATACCTCCTCGCATCCCTTCCCCACCCGCCAGGACACCAACACCCAGTGCTCTCGGCGCGAAGCGGTGGTGGCTGCTGCCTGGGAACTGTTTGCTTCCCGCGGATATTCCACCGTGAAAATCGACGATATCGCCCGGGCTACCTCCATGTCCCCGGTCGCGGTGCTGTACTACTTCGAGAATAAGAACGCCATCTTCTGAGCGACGTTGCACCACTGCAGCCAGTTAGCTGCCCAGTCCCAGGCACGGTCGCTGGCGATCACCGACCCCGTTCAGGCACTGCGATCGCTGACCCGCACCCAGTTACCCACCACTGAACGTACTCGACTGGAATGGGCCACCTGGGTGCAATTCTGGTCGGCTGCCCCCGCCTTCCCGGATGCTAAAGAAGTCAACGCCACCGCTTACCAACGCTGGCTCGACACCGTCACCACGCTCATTCAGACCGGTCAAGACCAGCATGTCCTGGTCGATACCCCTGTCGATGCACTCCGCGATGTCTTTGCTGCTTTGATCGACGGGCTGGGCATCCGGGTGATTACCGGAGGACTTGACGCCGATCGGGCCGTGACGCTGGCCGATCAGCTCATCTTGGGCCATATGGTTTCCGAAACCTATCACCATCATCACACCACCACGGGGTATTCCTCACTATGAACCACCATCACCGCATCCCCGACCCCCGCCCGGCAGGCTTGCACCTGAATCGGCGCCAGCTGTTAGGCGGGGCTCTTGGCCTGGGCGCGCTCGGCGTGCTCTCAGCCTGTAGCGCACCCCCGGTCACCCAGGTGGATACCTCCGGCCCGCCTACTCAAGGTGGCACCTTGCGAGTTGGGCTCGCCGGCGGGTCAGCAACCGACTCGTTAGACGCCCACGCACCGGTGAACTCCGGAGACACCGCGCGGGTGATCAACCTCTACGAGGGGTTATTGCGCCGGGACGACAACTATGAATTGGAATACCGGTTGGCGGAGTCCATGGAGGTCAACGACGACGCCACCGAATGGAGGCTAGTGCTACGCGAGGGCGTGACGTTCTCCGATGGTCGGCCGGTCCGCCCCGAAGATGTCATTGCTACCGTCGAGCGGGTGCGCAACCCTGATGATCCAAAGAACGGGGCCTCGATGATGGAAGTCATCGACAGCATGGAGGTCGTCGATGAACGCACCCTGATTTTCAAGCTCTCCACCCCGGATGCGGAGCTCGACGATGCGTTTTCCCAGTACCAGATGGGCATCGTCCCCGAAGACTACGATCCAAGCGACCCCATCGGGGCCGGCCCCTTTACGCTCGGTGAATTCGAACCCGGTCAGATCACCACCCTGAACCGCAATGACAACTACTGGGATACTCCCGCCCACCTGGATCGGGTCGAGCTGGTGAACTTCCAAGAAGAAGACGCCATGCTCAACGCGTTACTCTCCACCCAGGTCGATGCCATCGGCCAAATCAACCCGACCCTAACCCGGGTGGTGGATGCCGATGAGCGGTTGCAGGTGTTGAACTCCGAGACCGGGATGTGGCTCCCGTTTACCATGCGAGTCGATACCGCCCCATTCGACGATGTGAAAGTCCGCCAGGCCATGCGACTGGCCATCGACCGTGAGCAAATGGTCAACCAGGTGTTCTCCGGTCACAGCCAGCTTGGTAACGATATGTTCGCCTTCTACGACCCGGGGTACCCGGACCACCTCGAACAGCGTCAACAAAACATCGAACAAGCCAAACAGCTCCTCTCGGAGGCCCGCTACCCCGACGGGCTCGAGGTGGATCTGGTCACCAGCGAGATCCAAGCCGGCGCGGTCCGGGCCGCGCAGGTGCTAGCCGAACAAGTCCGAGCCGCCGGAATTACGGCCAATCTCCACCAGGTCGACACCACCACCTTCTACGGTGACGGTAACTACCTGCACTATCCCTTCTCACAGTCCTTCTGGTACACCCGCAACTTCCTCGCCCAGGTAGACCAATGCGCCACGGACACAGCACCGTTTAATGAAACCCACTGGGAGGGTCCCGACTTCGCCGCCCGAGTCTCCGAAGCCCAAGCCACCGCCGATAACGCCGAACGCGAAGGAAAGATTGCCGAGCTCCAAGAAGAATTCTTCGACCGGGGTGGCTACATCATCTGGGGCTTCTCCAACCAGGTCGACGCGATGCAGAAATATGTGATGGGTTTTGAAGAAAATGCCACCGGCTTGCCCCTGTCTGGCTGTAACTTCCAGCGGGCCTGGATTGCTGAGGTGAACGCATGACCAAGCTGATTGTGCGACGATTGGGAATCAGCCTGCTGATTCTCTTGGCAGTTTCCATCGTGGTCTTCTGCGCCACCCTGCTGTTGCCGGGTTCTCCGGCCACCGCCATCCTGGGCCAACAGGCCACCCCCGAACGCATCGCCGCCCTGGAAGCCGAGATGAACCTCGACCGGCCCGCTTGGGAACGATATTTCCTGTGGCTGGGTGGACTGTTCACCGGCGACTTCGGCACCTCCACCTCCACCGGCGGGCCGATTTCCGAATACTTGGGCGAACCGCTGGTGAACTCGCTGGTGCTGATGGTACTGGCCGCCGTACTGTCCATCCCGATCGGAATTGGTGTCGGCATCTATACCGCACGACACCGCGGGAAGAAACGCGACCAAACCATCACCTGGATCTCCCTGGCCCTGGCCGCCATGCCCGAGTTCGTCATCGGTATCGGCCTGGTGACCCTGTTTGCCACCTCGGTGTTCCAAATCTTGCCGGCGGTGACCATGAACCCACCGGATCAACGGGTCTGGGAATTTCCCACCCAGCTGATTCTGCCCACCCTGGCCCTGTTGCTGGTGGTCAGCCCGTATATTGCCCGCATGACCCGAACCACCATGATCGAAGCCCTGGACTCCGGGTACGTGGAAATGGCCCGCCTGAAAGGTGTGCCCGAACGGCGAGTGGTGTTCCGTCACGCACTGCCCCACGCGATCGGACCGGTCGCCCAGGTGGTGGCCATCCAGTTAGCCTGGTTGGCTGGCGGTGTGGTCGTGATCGAGTACCTGTTCCGCTACCCCGGCCTGGGCCAGGCGCTGATCGATGCGGTCACCTATCGTGACGTGCAAGTCGTGCAAGCCATCTCGTTGTTGATCGCCGTGGTCTACGTCCTGGTGAACCTCGCCGCCGATATCGTCGGCATTCTGGCCAACCCTAAGCTCAGGAGTGCTTCATGAGCCAGCTGAAAACCTCCGCTTCCAAACCCGACCCACTCATGGCCCGCATCTGGGCTCAACCCGAAGGCAAAATCGGTGTCATCCTCACTGGCCTGGTGCTGCTTATTGCCCTGGTCGGCTACTTTTTCGCCCCGGAGATCACCGGATACTCCACCACCGAATTCGTCGGTTTGCCGTTCACCAACGACGCGCTGCTGGGTACCGATAATCTCGGCCGGTCGGTCCTCTCCCGCTTCGTGGGGGGCGGGCTCCTGTTGCTCCTGTGCGCAGCGGCCGCCACCGCCATCGGTCTGGTCCTCGGCGCCCTGTTGGGTATGATTGCCGCCTACGCCGGTGGGATCACCGACGCGATCATCATGCGCGTCAACGACGTGGTGCTGGCCTTCCCCCAACTGATTCTGGCCATGCTGGCCATCGTAATCTTTGGTCCCTCCGCCCTGGTGCTCATCCTGGTCATCGGCTTCACCCACGCCCCCCCGCATCGCCCGGGTGGCCCGGGCTGCCACGCTGGCAGTCACGTCCGAAGACTACATCCGCGCCGCCGAACTCTATGCGGTCCCGCGTACCCAGATCCTGGTTCGCGAGATCTTCCCCAACATCACCGGCCCGCTGGCCGTGGAAGCCGGGCTACGCCTGACCTACTCGATCGGCACCAACCTGCTGGCCGACGCCTTGGCACGTGCCACCGCCCTGCCGGTGAAGGCCTCCCGACTGGCCACGAAGACCAATACCCCCGAGACCACCGCGGAGAAAGTAGCCAACCGATGAGTCCCGACCATCCCACCAGCGCAACTGACACCGTGGTGCTCACCATCCGGGGGCTGAGCGTCTCCGCCACCGGCACCGGCCACCAGATCATTCACGACCTGGACCTGGATCTACACCGTGGCGAAATCCTCGCCCTGGTCGGAGAATCCGGCTCCGGTAAGACCACCGTGGGGCTTGCCTGTCTGAACCACTTCCGCACCGGGCTAGCCCAGACCGGTGGCGAGATCACCCTCTACCCACGCACTGGCGAAACTCCAATCAACGTCATTGAACTCACCGATGACCGCATTCGAGCCCTGCGTGGCGAACGCATCGCCTACATCCCCCAAGACCCGGCGTTGAGCCTTAACCCGGCCATGCGGGTGGGCGACCAAATCCGGGAAGTACTCGACATCCACGGCTACGGCTCCAGCTCCTCCGAGCGCGCCCAGCGAGTCGCCCAGGTCTTAGGCGATGTCGGTTTGCCCGATGATGATTCCTACCAGCGTCGCTGGCCACACCAGCTCTCCGGCGGCCAACAACAACGCATCGGTATTGCCATGGCCTTCTCTATGAACCCCGACGTGCTGGTGCTCGATGAGCCCACCACCGGGCTGGATGTCTCCACCCAAGCCCACGTGCTCGACACCATTCGGGAAATGACCGCCCGCCACGATGTGGCCTCGCTCTACATCACCCACGACCTGGCGGTGGTCGCCGAATTGGCCCACCGCGTGGCGGTCATGCTACGCGGTGACCTGGTGGAAATCGGCGATTGGCGCAAAATCCTGAACGAACCCGACCACCCCTACACCCAACGCCTCCTGCGGGCAGTACCCGATCTAGCCGGAAAGAAAAATCTCACCGAAACCAACCAGGCGCCCGCGATCACCGAGCCTTCCACCGCCGCCCAGGGACAGTCTCAACCGCAGGAGAAATCCGGGCCCAGCCAACACCTGCTGGCTGTGCGGGAGTTGCGGATGTCCTACGGGTCCCATGAGGTGCTCAAGGGAATCAACCTCACCATCGATCCCGGGGAATCGACCTTATTACTCGGCGAATCCGGTTCCGGTAAAACCACCCTGGCCCGATCGATCGCCGGGCTCAACCCGGACTACACCGGCACCATCCAGCTACGGGGCCAGGCACTGGAACACCGGGCCCGCAAGCGTAGCCTCGATGCCCGCCAAGACATCCAGTACATCTTCCAGTCGCCCTTCTCCTCCCTAAACCCGCGCCAATCCATCGGGAAATCCCTGACCGTACCGTTGCGGATGTCCCAGCGGCTACCTTCCTCCCAACACCGGGCTGTGGTGGAAGAAACCCTAGAAGCTGTCCAGCTGGATCCCAGCTTCTACGACCGCCGGCCCGGAGACCTCTCCGGAGGGGAACGCCAACGCGCAGCCACCGCCCGCGCCCTGGTCAACGCACCCTCGATGCTGGTCTGCGATGAAATCACCTCAGCCCTGGACGTCTCCGTGCAAGCCTCCATCCTGGCCCTGTTGAACCAATTGCGCCACCAGCGCGGGCTGGCCCTACTCTTCGTCACACACAACATCGCCCTGGCCCGACACATCGCCACGCAAGTGGCAGCGTTGAACCAGGGCGAAATTGTCGACCACGGGCCGGTCAATGACGTCCTTGACAACCCGTCACATTCCTACACCCGACATCTACTCGACGACCTACCCCAGCTGTAACACTCCAGCTGGGCTGAGCATTACAGGTGGCCACTCCTGGTAGCGACAAATGCGTTCCCACCACACGATATCCCCTTGATGGCGGGACTCTTCACTCGAGGCTCAAGATAAGACTGTGCTCGGCGTTGAGAGAGAATCTCAGGACTTCACGAGTAGGTCATGACACAGTGGCACTAGAGCAACTCGCCTATTCCGCCCACGATGGGAGTGCAATTACCCCTAGTGAAGGAGAGCTCGACGATGCAAGCAGTACGCTTTGTTTCGCTTGTAGTCATGATCATAGCCCTGGTGGTCGCGGTGTTTGTTGTCCTCAATAACGTGATGGATCCCAGTAGCCTTCCGGATCCCATAGCCCCGGCTGTTGAGGTCCTTCCGGAGCAGGGATCCGGTGCAGCTATTGTGCTAACAGTCGTGGTGGTAGGCGTAGGCATCCTGGCCTCGGTAGTCCATAAGAACGCGAAGAAAGCACTGGAAAAACAGGACTCGAAGAAAGACCTCTAAGACAAGTCCGGTTCACGGAGTAAAATTCCCTTGCCGGTCCCCCGAGACGTATGAGTTGGACTTTCCTGCGCACGGCGCCATCGGTGGATAGCGCACCATGCGCAGGGTCGGGGTGAATCGTCGCTCTGTTTTTGCTGTCATGGGACAGGCGCTTCTTGACGGGCCTAGGATTCCCATTCTCATGACACGTTCGGCAGGTTTTCCTCGAAAAACTGACGTTGTCGCTCTTGAAAGCCGGCAATATATCGGTTCTGAAACCCATTTGGTTCATTTCTTGAGAATAGACCAGAATCCAAGAGTCTTTGACCTGCGGACCAACAGCAATTTGCCAGATCCAGTACAGGTACCAGCTGGGCAACGGCCAAAGGAAGCAAGGCAGGAATAGAGAGAACGGGAGCCCACGCGTCGCCACAGGTGGGCGTAACATCACATTCCCACCGGTGACTCTCGGCGTGATACGGAACCGGATGGCGCCGGTCGAAAGCGCCAGGGAGGCTAACACGTGCAATTCAAGCCCGAACGTAATGCACAACGATCGCTTCTTCACACGCACAGTTCTCCGGAGGTACTGGCAGAGGGTGCCGGCACCCTCTCTAATCCGAGTCCTGAGGGAAACGAGATGGTGCCTGTGATCGTTGCTGGTCTCGGTGACTCTCCCTCTGAGCCCAGCCTAGTGCCAGTCCACACAGAAAAACAACGACCGGAGCGAACCACACAAGCCCACCTAGTGAACTGGCAATAGCTTCCACCCACCCTGGTAGCGGGTCTACGGACAGATGCACGAGAAGGGCCGGCACGCATAACAACACGGATACAGCCATCAGGACATAGAGCAAATTTCGAAGAGTAGACATGTTTCCAGTGTTCATCGTCTGACCCCCCCAGCTGTAGTGACACCACGTCACCGAGGATTTTGGTACCGAAGGCCAGGACGAACCTCAGGGTGGAGTACCGAGACTACGGCCCCGGGTCTGATTGTAGGAACGTCACGGTCGGTTGTCAGATGCCCCGCAAAGAGAGGAACTAACACGATGGGGACTAGGGGCTCATATCCAATCAAGATCGCGAGCGAATCGCGCTGCTTCGTGCCGGTTTGTTGCATGTGTTTTGGCTATGGCACTTGAAAGGTAGTTCCGTACGGTGCCTTGAGAGAGAAAAAGTTTAGCCGCGATTTCTGACGCTGAGAATCCTTCTCGGGTTACGCGTAAGACATCTTTCTCACGTTCTGTAAGTGGGCAGTCGTCGCTTACCGCCGATGCTGAGACGTCGGAGCCGATCCAGCGCTTTCCTTGATGAACGGCCTCAATGACGTCAGCGATATGAGAAGGGTCGGCAGATTTACTCTCGAACCCTTTAACTCCCAGCCGAAGAGCCTTGCGTAGCACTCCAGGTTTGGCGTGCCGGGTTAACATGAGCACTGGCTGACGTGGTAGCTGTTGCTGAATTGTCTCTAGCACCTCGAGGCCGTCGATCTCAGGCATCTCAAGATCAAGAACCAATACATCGGGCCGATAAGTCACAGTAGCCTCAACGGCTTCATGCCCGGTCTGGGCTTCTGCAACAACTTCTATTTCTCCTTCATAGGGCAAGATTTGTGCCATTGCGGCGCGCAGGAGGTTTTCGTCGTCTGCAAGCACAACACGAATCATGTTGCCATGCCTTTCTAACGTGTGGGGAATCGAAGTTCAGTGATGAACCGGTTTTCTTCACAGTGCGCCATGAGCGTACCGCCAAACGCTGAGACTCTTTTCTTAAGGGCGTCAAGCCCACTCAGCTCTGACGCTTCAGAAGTGACTCCGTCATTGCTGATTCCCACGATGTTGGAGTTGACCGTTATTTCCACCTGTCTAGCGTCGGAGTGTCGCAAAATGTTCGTTGTCGCCTCCCTGAGCACCAAGCTTGCTGGTTCTTCACGTTCGAGCGGGAGATCGGCATCAGCGTGGTGAACATTGACCGTAGCACCTGTAGCCTCAAGGAGGTTTTTCGCGTTCTCCAACTCGCCCTGCAGGGTTAGACGGCGTTCTCCATAGGCAAGTGACTTGGCTTGCGAGATCGTATCTGTCAGAAGACCACGGACCTCGTCCAATTCCTGCTTGGCAGCGTCAGGAGCGTCGTCCATCTGTCGCTGAGCAAGGGCCGTTTTCATCTTGACTACATGCAATGTGTGCCCCTGAATATCATGTAAATCAGCCGCGAAACGGAATTTCTGCCGATAAAGGGCCAATTGAGTCTGGGCTCGGTGGGCATTGTCGAGCTCCCGCACAACCCGCACTGTCCACCGAGACCCGAAGAAGACGGCCACCCAGAAGAGGCCAAAAACCACAGTAGTCGTCACATAAATAGGCGCCTGATCCGGCTCATGCACTGTCGAGAGGAGCGCCAGCCCTACCGCGACACCTAGGAGACCGGCAGTGGCCACGACTCGCATTCTCGGTAGCGTGGAGAGGTAGGCAGCGCCTGCAATCAACAATCCGCCCGTGGCTAAGGGGCTTACTGCCAACCAGCTGGCTACCCCGGCAGTAAGAACGCCGACTAGCAAAGACCACACCAAGAGGTTTCGACTGAGCTTCGCCCACCGTAGTGCGACGCAAAACGACAGTGTCGCGCTGGGCAAGAGAATCAGCACGTGCCAGAGGGGGTCAAGTGCGGTAAGCAGCCCCGCAGCCCAAAAAACAGCCAGTCCTAGCAACAGTCCCTGGGTCGTATTGGTCCGGACACGCTCTAGAGAATGTCGCTGCCACGTCCCAGAGATTCCAATGGATTCTTCTGTTTCGTTCCTGTTTCTTTTGTTGTCAGCCATGGATTCTCCTCCTGGCAGCACCTACTGCCCTCTCGGGCGGGAAGACTTTGAGCGAGTCGTAACTCACTCTATTTTATCCAGCGAGCCAGTGAAGTTGGGCTTGTTCTAGAAATACGGTTCAAAGATCCACATTTCTGGGGATATTTTCAGCCTTGCAACCGATTAGTGTTGGAAATGTCCGGACAACACCCGGGCACGTAAAGTAGGACATCCCTGAGAGGAGGTTAGATCATGCGAAATGACCTGACACATTTTGCGGACACACTGAATATCGGCGAAGTCGGGCACGCCGTTACTGCGATGCCGACTCTCGCAACTCCCGCGACCACAGCGACTACAGCAACTACCGCTATCTTCGGGTTTACCGATAGCAACCCAGTTACCGTGTCGGCCGAGGTCGCACCCTATGGTTCAGTCAACGAACTGATAAGGGCTCGTGAGAGTGCTCTTCAACCTAACGGCACACAACTCACTCTACAAGGTGGCGGAGGGCCACGCTAAAATGCTCGCGAAGCACCTTCGATTCCTCCTGCACCGATGACAGCCCCGTCGGTGTGACGCCGAGAGCTATGGGACGTGGGTTGTCGATGTCGGCGACGGCGAAGACATGAAAGACGTACGCGTTCCAGTACGCAAGGGCGTTCAAGGAGTACGGAAGCTTGTTACTCAACGACCCCGTCGCCGACATCGGCAGGCAAAGAGATAACTCGGGTATCACCCAGTCTCAGGACGCAACCCGTGCTTCAGGCCGTTGAAAGTCCTTCATCGCTTTTGGGCCACAGGCCGAACGCAGTGTCGAATTTTTCTGGCCACCGAGATGCAGGCCCCGGTAGATCCCGTAGCATACGGGGAGGTGGTGTTTTAGTAGCGCCGATACACCGATATGTTTCTGGGCCAGTTACTACTGGATATCTCTGGAGACAACCGAACGCCACCTCGCTCTTGTAGTTGCGAAGTACGGTTCGAGGCGATTGCGCGGCGCGGCCCTCGCCGTTACTACCCCAATCGCTCCAGCTCGGGCCAGTAAGTGGGGCGGTCGCGGACCCGCATGGTTTTTCTGAGCGGCAACACTCTTGCGAACCGAGGGCCGACGTTACACGAGGAGTTCTTCTGGCCCTGAACCTGACTCACATATCAACGTGATATGAAAGATCGCCCGATCGATACGCAAATACGCACACCTGCATGTCTTAGCAGAGTTTGCTACCACAGTCTCTCAAGTGCTGCTCGAGTTCAACGGGCGCGCCTTCGATAACAACAACCAGTTCATTAATCACGACGTGACCGGCTGGGTAACCGGTATGAAGATCTTCTTCAAGGGGTCGCGACCCTAGAAAGAAAAACCTCGTAGCCGTGACCGGGTCGACTAGTAACTACCACGTGCGCGATACACGTATTCAGGGCTCCACGACAACCCGCTGCGCTGGCGGTTCTCGATCTCCCTTACCGTTCGTGAAAAAACCGGCAAGGTTGATTCGCCCTCCTGAGCACAGTCGTCGCGTGGGCCACAGACTGACTCGGGCGTCCACATTGCATCACGATGACACGAAAACGCCGTCCTGCCGGCCCCTCGAAGCGAATGTGTTCACTCAGCTTCAGGAACGTGGGCTGAACAAACACACCACCAGCCCGAACCTCCCTGACCGCACCCTGAGTGGCCGGTCGCTCAATGACCGACTCACCACAATGCTCAAACCTTCAATAGTGGCCCACAGATCAGCCTGGATGCCACTCCGCCCATCCTCACTCGCGGCGTCAGGCTCCGACCGGTGAACCGACCAGGCCAGCTTGTCTTGCGATCAGTTTCACGTGATGCGTCGGTTAGATTCCGCCCGTAACTTGAGGCGAGAGGCTCCGGGGTGTGTGTCGCAAACGCGGCACACAACCTCTTTTTCGGAAAGCGTCCCTAACTCATGACAGTACGTCACTGGGGCCACTCCGCCAATTTTGCTGGGATGAAGACATGGTTACACGAAAGGTCATTGACGTCCAAGAGCTCACCGTGAGCTATGGAAAGTTCACGGCGGTTGAGGAGCTCTCGTTCGAAGTACAGCAAGGCGAACTCTACGCTCTTCTAGGCACAAACGGCGCAGGGAAGACATCGGCACTGGAGACCATCGAGGGGCACAGGCGTCCAAGTTCCGGTACGATTCGAGTCTTTGACCAAGATCCCCGTGATCGCAGATCGGTTCGACCCCGAATGGGGATTATGTTGCAGGAGAGCGGATTCGCTCCGTCTTTGAGGGTCGGGGAGACCGTTGAACTCTTTGGGGCCGTGAGCGGCCGGCAAGACGATAAAGACCGCGTCCTTCAACGAGTCGGGCTCTCCCATAAGGACACCGTCCAGGTTTCTCAACTCTCTGGGGGAGAAAAACGCCGCCTGGACTTCGCAACAGCAATTTACGGTGACCCCGAGCTTGTCTTCCTGGATGAGCCCACCACCGGCCTTGACATAGAAGCACGCGACGAACTCTGGCAGGTAGTTAGCGAGCTCCGTGACCAAGGCGCCACGCTAGTGCTGACCACCCACTATCTCGAGGAAGCCCAGGAGCATGCCGATCGAATTGGATTGATGCACCGAGGCCGACTCGAGCTTGAAGGCACATTCAACCAGCTGGCAGGATCGTTCCCCACAACGATCAGTTTCAGCACCCCCGAATATCGTGGCGAAGTTCCTGTCCCCGTAGATACCACGGATCGTGGCTGGAAACTACAAACTCAGGACCCTCAGCGCGATCTGTTCAAACTTCTGCAATGGTCAGAGGAGAAGGCCATAAGGATCAGCAACTTATCGGTCCAGCCAGCAAGCCTCGACGATACTTTCCGAACACTGAGCAACTGAGGAGACCAGATGTTACCTATCGCCAAAGCCGAGTTCATCCAGATGCTCAGGGACCCTTTGGTCCTGTTCATGGCAACAGTCATTCCTTTGGGCATTTCCGTGTTCCTTTATTGGAACCGCGACACGATAGGCGGAACCCCTGTGATCGCTTCTCTGGTCATGGCAGTGATCCCTTCTTTCGTGGTCTACGCCAGCACTACCACTACGTTGGCTTCAAGACGCCAGAATTTGTTCCTCAAACGCATGAGGTCGACCTCCCTCAGCGATCCCGCCATCCTTCTCGGCCTCTCGTTGGTACTCATTGTGCTCTCGGCGGCACAGACGCTGGTGATTCTGATGGTCTTAACACTGGTGGACAGCGGTCCAAGCAGTCCAGTGCATGTGGTCGCTGTCTTGTTGCTGACTCACGCCATGTTTTTCGGCCTTGCCCTCGCTACAGCTGGCATAACGAGTTCTCCCGACAGTGCCCAAATCACAGTACTACCGATTACCATGGGTGTGGTTGGAGTGGCCACGTGGGTCGCAGCTACCGGCACAGACGAGATGGCCGGCTTAAAGCTCTCTCTACCAGGAGGAGCGGCTGCCGAACTAATCGTCCAGGCATGGAGCGAGGGGGCCACCGGCGAAATGACGATGCTACTCATCCCAACCCTAGCGTGGGTGGGCCTCGCATTCCTTGCGGCACGGTTCCTCTTTCAATGGGAACCGAGGCGCTGAAGCGCGCTCTCGCTTGGCACACCAGGCACAATACACTCCCTCTAATAGATTCCAAAGCACACGCAACAGGCGCTATAACAGCATGTAGGAGCCAAGATACCGGAAGGAGACCTGTGTTTTCCTCGTCATGCAAGTCAAATCCAGGACAAGCACTAACACGAGGGTCGCGGATAGCAGCGATAGGGAGCTTGGTTGGATCGCTAGAAGAATTGAGCCGACCGGCCGACGTCAAGTCCGATTCCTTACTCGCCTGGCGACTACGGCGCACTTCACTACCGATGTTCCAAGGCCGCCTTGGCCGTCAGTTGGACAAATGCTTCGAACATCCTGGATACCAGTATCTGGTATTCCTTCGGTCGCTGGCAGCTATCGGCACGATCATTGCCCCGGAACGGACAAAAGTCCGCACCCTGTCGATAACCACCCTGACACTACTCCTGTGGGCAAAAAGTTACCGAGGCTGGTACGGGTCCGATGGATCCGACCAGATGTCCTTTATCGTATTCTCATCAGGCGCCCTTGCGGAGCTGATGCCCCGAAACGAATGCAACGCTACCCTTCTCAGTTCCTTTGTCGCGTTCCAGAGCCTACTTTCGTACTTTGCATCTGGGGTCGCCAAAGTCGTCTCTCCGTCGTGGCGAGATGGAAGCGCCCTCAAAGGGATTTTTAGAACACAAACCTACGGCGATGAAAGGTTTTACCGTTTCCTGACCGCGAAAGAGTGGAGGGCGGCCGCCATGAGCCGAACTGTCACAGCATTCGAAGTCCTGTTTCCAGCAGTAGTGCTGATGCCAAAAACCCTCCGCACCATAGGGCTCGGCATCGGAGCCGCGTTCCACATAGCCAACGCCCGGTTCATGGGGCTGAACAGGTTTTTCTGGGCCTTCTGCGGGACCTACCCGTCCATCATTTCCGTCGCGAAGGCCATTCGTTTTTCATGGAAGCACCGCCTCTTACAATAATCCCGTCCTGACGGGAACCGACTATGCCGCCCCTCTTCATTCAGAGCTACTCAGCTCAGGTTCTTGCCCACTCGGAAGTCTACGAGTCAACGGGAGATCTAAATTCTACGTCTTTTCCATTTTTACAATCGAGATAAAATACCGACTCTCAAAGCGCGAGCAGTCCCGCGATACTAGAGCGCCGCAGAACGGTTCCTCGACCGTCTCCGAACCAAAACCGTTGTGATCTTCTCGAACCACTCCTTCCGAGGTGTGTTAGATGCGCACTTCGTAGCCCATATGACACAATGTGTCAGTGGATTGGCGCTGGTTGATTCCTCTAACACCGAAGTGACTCATCCCTCGCCTCGGTAAGAGCAAGCGATTCGCACTCTGCGGAGACATTTACGACGAGCCAAGTGACGCGCTTCCTCTCTAAGAGGTTGAGCCATTAGGCAAGTAATGTGGCCAAAATATCTCGCGAATACGCAGTGGAATTCAGCAAAGAAGATAAAAAGTGCCTGCCGACCTGCGAACTTGGAACTCACATTGACCGGGCTTCTCAAGCGTAGCTGGGAGCTCAAAAAACAGCACTCTATTGATAACCCGCCCTATATGGCTTTTCGTGCCAGCGACAGTTGCATGGAACTTCAGGAAGTACTGCGTTCGATTCCTGAACGCAGCCCACACATCACCATCCATCAAGCCGCGCACCGTGCAAAGTTATGGCTTCGGCTATTCACTGAAAATCGTGAGGGCAATGGCCACGTACTTTTGGCCACATAATCACTCGAAGGAGGGCGCTTAAGTGAATACAACAAGCATCTGCCACCACTTCACCACGTACACACTTGCTGGAACGCTGGGCATCTGGGCCACGGCCACCGTGCTTTCGCAATTTGATATCGGTCGGAAAACGGCCACCAAAATCGACAAGACAGGTCTGATGGTCCCAGATTCGCGGTTCTTTGCTCCTAACCCAGCTTGTCACGAAATTAGGCTCGTGTACCGCAGTCAACTTCCGAACGGGGATGTCACAAATTGGCAGGAACTAACGTACAGTCAAAAGCGTAGGTTTACGCACCTAATTTGGGCGCCACATCGCCGCCTGGAGAAGGGCCTTTTTGACGCGACCGATGAATTGGTGAGAACCCACGAATCCACTCAAGACTTCCAGCGCGTCAAACTGAGCACAGCGTATTTGACATTGTTGAATACCGTTACTCACAAAGATGAACATCCTCAGGATAGTGTACGAACGCAATTTATGCTGATGCGCGCTACATCTTACGAACCACGCGTCGCTCCTGAGCCAGTTCTGGTTTCCGACTTTCATAATTTGGAGGCTGGTATGCCATGAAGCCACCCTACCCCGATGAGTCTATTGAAACGTATGAACTCGTCCACTCCGTCCAGAATGATGTTAACTTGATTTCCGACTTCGTTAGTTCGTTACCCCGCATGCCAGTGACGGTGCTGGAGTTCGCGGCGGGGACTGGGAGGTTAACCCTACCTCTTGCTGAGGCCGGCTTCTCGATAACAGCCTTGGACCTATCACCAACCATGCTCGAGATCCTTCAACGGAGGACCCGGGGGTACGACGTTTCTACAGCCTGTGGTGACTTTAGAAATGAGCTAGTCCACGGAATTTTCGACCTTTGCGTGATAGTGACAAATACTCTATTCATGGTTCCCGGATGGAAAGAACAACAACGAGTTCTCTCTCAAGCAGCTAATTGCACCGCGGACAACGGCTACTTGATTCTAGAGACATATGACCCGCGGATTTATCTCGATCAGCCGGAGACATTCAGCCTTTCGGTGCCTCTAACTGAGCAGCACCTGCTCACCGATACTGCCTTCGTCGATCACGTTGCCGAAAAAGTAACTCTGATCCGCACAGTCACGGGGCCCGAGAACCAATCGTTTTACACCGAGACGAGCCACTGGTTAGCACCTCGCGAGCTTGACATTCTCGCTTCCAGCGTTGGCTTCGAACTTCTCGAACGATATGAGGACCTAGCCAAGAATCCATACGTCACCCAGAGCAAGAACCTGGTATCGGTTTACCAAAAGACTTGCCAAGGAGAAGAACGATGATTACTCTCTCCACCATTTGTGGTACTGGCGAAGCCAGAAGCGTGAGCAACGTTGAGAGCTTGTTGAAAGACTTTAATATTGGCCATAACAGGGTCGTCGGTGTGGCCAAGCTTCCTGAGGGTCCGAATATACTTCTCATCGGAGAGCCTTCGCTTCAACAGGTGATACACGAGCTCAGATGGTACAGCGATGTTGACGCTCTCACCATCCTCCTGGCCACCCCCGACCCCCATGAGGTCATAGCGCTGGGCTCCGTCCGAGTAGTGGTAGTAGGAACCCCGTTAGACACCGCCGAGATTATCAGCGCGGCCGTCTCGGTATCATTACCCGGGGAATACGTCTCGCGGCACCAAGTCGCCCGGAAGTTGAGCCATCATATATTAGAGAACCCTCTCACGGCACGCGAGAAGGAAGTACTCCACCAGATCTCTTTGGGCAAACGAGACGACCAGATCGCGCAGACGCTTTCAGTAAGTACAGCCACGGTCCATACTCATGTGAAGAACCTTCGTAGTCGGCTACAAGCAAGAAGCCGTACTCATGCAGTCACCTTGGGACACAATCTTGGAATACTACCATTGGCCCTCCCCGGCCCCTCTTCCCTGTAAGCCCTAAAGCTTCCCAAAAAGCTCAACCGCCTTTAAACCAGATGATTCGTCTGTGGCGTCAAGGGTCCCAACGGTTGGACCGATACGCGGATACTTGCTGTCGCAGGGTAGGAGGTTCGCGTTGACGTGCATCAACAAGTCAGGTCCCGATAGCCACCTCTCGCAACCACACCTCTTGCGGGTTGACCGATTTGGCCTCGACGGGGGCGCTACGCTTTGAACACTGAACTTTGACGCTGACGGTGACGTGGAATGGTTCGGAATGACCACAGTTGCCGAACCACCAGCATCCATGACCAACCATTCCGCCACGTCTTGATCAAAACGCGCGACAAACTGGGCGATGACTTACGACGTTTTCCTCACCGATGACCCGGGCAAGGCTGTCATGCTGGTCACCCGACAGCCCTCGAGTCTCGAGAGCATTGCACAGGGAACCCAGTAGGCTCAAGCCTTAGCCGCAAGCATCGATACCACGTTTTCCACGGTTCTTCAGGGGAAATCAGGCATTCGGCTACGAAGCTTAGAGTCGTCGAGGACATAGTCATTGTCGAACTGGTACATCATCTCCCGCTGTTCGCGCGCAGCGTCGCTGAAGCTACCAGCGACCGTGAGAACAAGTTTTCCCCACAGTAGCTGGTTTGAACGTGCGACCTACCGCAGAGGATAGTTCTCTGGATAGGTCATTGGCGGAAAACGCGGTGATCGCTGGCATGTGAAGCGTCGGCATGGACCGGAGATCTGGCCTGAGGCATGTTTCAGCTACCCCCTGGGCAACACCGCGAGGCAACACGAACGAATGCCTGTTGTCCGGCTTGCCGAACCACATGAATGAGCACTTTCTTCCTCTGACGACCTTCTCGAGAGAGCTCCACGGCATAACCGTGGTCTCTGCACCCGGATCGAGAAAATCTGCCGCCCGGCACACGACCACGTCGTGACCGTCCAGACGCGCCTGATCAAGAATCTTCGTCCCTTCCAACCTGGCGGTTCCCTTCCCACTGCAGGGTCCCATCGGGTGCGACTCCGTTATCGGTAAGGTGGCGCGACCGTACACATAGAGATTGTCGAGGAAAGCCGGCGGAATCGGGCGGCTTTCGGTCGATGACACCATGGAACGGACCAAACCTGGACACTCCTCGCTTGAGCTCGGCGGTTTCATACGATGAGATCTAACAATGGGAAAGCTCGCCAGTGGAGAGGGCATCGCTTCGTAGGCGCGAGATGGCAACGACTCGAATACCACGTTGGGAAGTGCACGCGCGACGAGACTTCCAATCTGCCCACTTGCACCGATCACGGCAACTCGTCGCTCTCTGGTCACTGATTCTTCTCCTTTGATTCCTCGGTGGCGACGCCGAGGCAGTAGTGCCTCGAACCCACAGTGGCCGGAAAGCCTTTGCATTGCACGGAGCCAGAGGATCGAGACACCGTTTTCGTGCGTGTTGTTCGTGCCGACTCGTTACGCGATCATGTTTAATATTCTTCTTAGTGCAATGAGCTCATCGCTCATAGTGCACCCGATCCTTTGGTTCGATAGGGCCTGTATTCACAATGTAACCTACCCCGTATCTAGTCATCTAGTCGTCGAGACTCATCTGAAAACCGCCCAGGGCGTGAACCAATTGCGCCACCAGCGCGGGCTGGCCCTACTCTTCGTCACACACAACATCGCCCTGGCCCGACACATCGCCATGCAAGTGGCAGTGTTGAACCAGGGCGAAATTGTCGACCACGGGCCGGTCAATGACGTCCTTGACAACCCGTCACATTCCTACACCCGACATCTACTCGACGACCTACCCCAGCTGTAACACTCCAGCTGGGCTGAGCACCGAGAGCTCGGTGGTCTTAGAACCGAGCAGCGGTCTGGATCGGCGGGTTGTACTGCTGGTAGGTCGACAGGTTGTCAATGGTAATACCCGCGCTGGGGTTACGGGCCTGAGCAATCTGGCCATCACCGATGTACATGGCCACGTGGTAAATGCCCGAGGCGGAGCCATTATTGGACCAGAACACCAGGTCACCGGCTTGCAGGTTGTCCAGGGAGACATGCTGGTTGGCTGCCGAGTACTGGGCGGATGAGGTACGTGGCAAGTCCTTGCCCGCACTGGCGTAAGCGGCCTTGACGAAGGCCGAGCAGTCGTAGGCCGAGGGACCATTAGCGCCAAAGCTGTACACAGCACCGGAATTGACGATGTCGATGGCCGCGTTCACGGCCTGGCCCTGCCAGCCACTGGCCGAGCTGGTTGCCGAGACGGTTTGAACGTCCAGGGGTTCATCGGCCGACGCCTCACTGGTTGCTGTCTCAGCATTGGAGGCAGTATTAGAGGCAGTCTGCGCCTGTTCCCCGGTGGACTCCGTTGCGCCCGGAACGGTCAGTTCTTGGCCGGGGTAAATGGTGGTAGAGGCCGAAATACTATTGGCCTCCAGTAACTCATTGAGGCTCACGCCTAACTCGCCGGCGATCTGTGAGAGCGTATCCCCGGCTTCCACGGTGTAGGTATCAGCAGATGTTTCAGCAGAAGCGGTGTTGGCGCTATCGGAGGTGCTATTCGGGCCCACCTGAGCCGCCGTCGAGGAGCCCTCCGCGTCGGCCGGCACATCTTCCAGGGCAGCGGTGGCCGAATTCATTCCGGTGAAGGTAGCACCAGCCACCGCAGCAACACCGACCAGCCCGCTGGTCACATTCTTCCGACGACGGCGGGTGGCAGCCTGCTTCAAGGCCCGCTCAGCGTCAATACGCTCGCGACGAGTTAAATAAGTCATCAATCAGGATTCCTTCTCTATCTCGTGATCTCTACTCGTGATGAGAACATCAATGGACCGCGCCCGAACAGCGCGTTGTTATCTGACTGTTATCCACCGTGACACAATCGTTATCTGTTCGCAACCGACCGTCTGAATTAACTGAGGATTCACCCCGAAGTCATACCCTTTAATCCGCATGCTCGTGCCGATCCCGGGAAAACCTGAGAATATCCTGTTATTCTTTCGTGACTTTATCTACCGGATGGTAGGGCTCCTGACAGCAACCTCACCGACAGGTGACAATAGAGGTAACCCATCCTGTCGAAGAGAAAGCCCATACCGCTGTGACCCTCACCCCGCACCCGGCCACCGTCGACCTCAAGCCACTACCTCTCCCACATCTTGATGACACCTTGGACACGCTCCGCCACGCGCTACGTACCCTGTTGGCCGGGGAGGAATTTGCTCACGCCGAAAAGATCATCGATTCCTTCCGCACTCGCAATGGCCCCATCCTGCAATCTCAGCTGGAACAGCTAGCCTCCCGGGCCGAGGCCACCGGCACCAACTGGATGTCGGATTATTGGTACTCCAGTTATCTCGCGGTCCGCGAGCCACTGATGCTGGCCTCCAATGTGGCTTTCCAGATCGAAATCCCCTCCGAGAAGACCGGATCTGCTCGAGTCGCAGACCTCGTACACCGCCTGCTCCGGTTCCACCTCATCCAGGCCCGTGGCGAGATGCCCGAAGAGATCGATGCCCGTGGCAACCGCATCACGATGAACCAGTGGTTTACCTTCAACGGCGGGATCCGCACCCCGCAGGTCGATGAAGACGTGATCGAGCCGTGCACCCTCGATGCCCGCGAGCGCGAGATTGGCGTGTTCCACCGCGGCCAGCTACACGCGGTCACCGTGACCGATCAGACCGGCACCCTGGCCACCCCCACGCAACTGCGGGTCGCCCTCGACCAGATTCTGGACGAGGCACACACCGCCCAGCAAGCCCAACAAGCCCAGCAACCAAACTTCGCCGCGATCTCCGCACTGGGCTCTGAGTTCTTGGCCGAGCACCTGCCAGAACTGCGGGCTGTAGGAGAGAATGAACAGACCTATCAGCGGTTGAAAAACACGCTCTTCACCGTCGACATCACCGAGGCAGACCTGCCCCGGGCCGCTGAGTTGCGCAACTTTGCCTTCCGCCCCGGGGCAGCCTGGGTCTATAAGCCCATCAGCTACCAGGTCGGGCTCCACCACGACTGGTTGTGCATGGAGGTCGAACACACCGGAGTGGACGGGGCCACCCTGGTCACCGCACTCCAACGGATCCAGGCTCTCGACCCCCAGCCCACCACCATGGATCCACACCAGCCCGAGCTAGCCAGTGAACCGTTGACCTGGGAGTTCACCGATGAGCTACTGGAGCGCTTCACGCCTGAGGTGGAGCACTACCGCGAGCGCGCTCGCCACTATCAGGTGGCGATGGTCGAGGTGGACCGGCTCTTACCCGTGGATAACTATCCGCTCAAGCTCAGCCGAGACGCCTGCGCCCAGCTGATGATGTCGACCGCCCAGTACTTGACCTTCCAGCATATCCGGGCGGTCTACGAGGCCGTGGACATACGCGAATTTCGCGCCGGTCGCACCGAATGCCTCCGGGCTGCCACCCCGGAAGCCGTGCGCTTTGCCACCGCGCTGGCTCAAGGGAAGGCTACCGAAAATCTGCTGATCGATGCGCTGAACCCCCACCGGATCTGGGTCAAGAAATGCAAGGCCGGATCCGGGATGGACCGACACCTGCAACTATTGGAAGCCACCGCGATCGCCGATAACACGCTGATGGCCTCCGACCCGTTCTTCACCGACCCGGCCATCCGGTCGGTCCGCCGGGACTTTTTGTCCACCACCTCGGTTGGTGGCCCCGAGCAGATCATCCGGTATGCCTTCGCCCCCCACGATCTCCGAAGGCTTCGGCATCAGCTACACGCCCAAACCCGCCCACGGAGAATTCTGCGTCAGCTGGCACGACAAAAACTCCCAAGGCCCCGAGACCTTCCTGGCTAACCTCGCCCGCGCCGGCGAGCTATTTTGGGAGTTTATCGACTCACTACCCCGCCCACAGCAGGACAACCCGTAACGCTAGCGAGCCTCGATCTGCTCCACCGCGCTGGGGTCACAGTCATGCAACAGTGTCGTGATCCGCTCCACCTCATCGGATTCCCCGATCGCGGCAGCGGCTCGGCCCAGAGCGTACAGTGCGCGCAAAAATCCGCGATTGGGTTCATGCGAGTACGGGACCGGGCCCTGCCCGCGCCATCCGGCCGCCCGTAGCGCGTCCAGTCCCCGGTGGTATCCCACCCGCGCATAAGCGTACGAGTCCACGGTCCGCCCCTCCTGCCAGGCGTCCTCGGCCAATAACGCCCACACCAGCGAGGACCGCGGGGCCACCGGCACCAGATCCTCCGGCAGGTCACCGGCCTGCAGCCGTTGGTCCACCTCCGGTTCCGCCGCCAACAGAGTGGGCTCGGGTTCCATCAAGTTCTTACCGATCATCGAGGCCACAACAGGCTCCTTTCGCCACCTCAGCGCATAGATTCTGCTTCCACTGTACCCAGCCTGGCGAAGTTCCGAAGATGACACCATGTGACATTCCCGGTGAAATCACGTTCACACCGATACCGCGCTGCGAGTCAGTGTCCCCTATTCTTGAGGTACCTCATTGTCAGCAATGTCAGCACGCGCACGATGCACTGAGCCCACCGGCTCTGCGCATCAGGATCAGGAGATACCCCTGCATGATCACTGTTGAAGGCCTGACCAAGGTCTACCGACAAAACGCCCGTGAGGTTCGGGCGTTAGATGACGTGAACCTTCAGGTTCCCACCGGCTCGATCCACGGCATTATTGGTCGTTCCGGGGCGGGGAAATCCACCCTGGTGCGTTGCCTGACCCTGTTGGATCACCCCACCGAAGGCACCGTCGCGGTCAACGACACGGTGCTGAGCAACTCCTCGGCCAAACAACTGCGTCAGGCCCGCCGTCGGATCGGCGTGGTGTTTCAGAACGCCAACCTGCTGTCCTCGCGCACCGTCGTCGACAACGTGGCCCTGCCGTTGGAGATCTCCTCGGTCTCCAACTCCGAACGCAAACGGCGTGCCGCCGAACTGGTCAATCTCGTCGGCCTCGACGGCTTCCACGAGGCCTACCCTGCCCAGCTGTCGGGCGGACAGCGTCAACGCGTCGGCATCGCCCGCGCCTTGGCTGCCGACCCGGACGTGCTACTGTGCGATGAACCCACCTCCGCCCTCGACCCGGCCACCACCAAAGAGATCCTGGAGCTGATCCGCTCGGTGGCCCACCGACTCAACCTCACCGTGGTGGTGATTACCCACGAAATGCACGTGGTCAAAACCCTGTGCGACGCCGTCTCTCTGCTGGACGCAGGTCGCATCGTCGAATCCGGTCCGCTGGAAGAAGTCGCCGCCCACCTGAACGGTCAGCTCTCCGCCGCGTTGTTGCCACTGGACGAACTCGATGAAGCCCACCGCGACCCCCAAGCCACGCTGATCGAGGTGCTGGGCTCCGGCGAACACCTACCCGCCCCTACCACCGTGCTGGAAGAGGCCCTGCCGGTGAAGGCCATCGTCTCCACCGGCACCATCGAATACCTCGGACCCACTCGGTTCGCCCACCAGCTACTGTCCGTAACCGGCGGGGACCAGCCACCCGCTGCCGAACCAGCCTTACAAGTCCTGCGCGCCGCCGGATTCCAAGCTCGCGCCCTGAAGGCAGGTGATCTGTAATGGATTGGTTCACCGAGAACGTGCTCGAAAACCGCGCCATCACCAATGCCGTGCCCGAAGCCCTGTGGGAGACCATCCAAATGGTGGTGATCTCCTCGATCGCGACCATCATCCTCGGGCTGATCGTCGGCCTGATCATGCACATCACCCGCCCGGGCGGACTTGCACCGGTACGTTGGCTGTACGTGATCATCTCCTCGATCATCGTCAACATCACCCGCTCGATCCCCTACGCGATCTTGATCGTCGCGCTGATCCCCTTCACCCAGTTCTTGGTCGGCACTGCCATCGGCCCCATCGCCGCCACGGTGTCCCTGACCATCGCCACCGCACCGTTCTTCGCCCGCCTGGTCGAAACCGCACTGCGTGAAGTCCCCGCCGGCACCGTGGACGCCGCCCAGGTCATGGGCCTATCGAAGGCCCAGATCGTGTCCAAGATCTATCTGCCCGAAGCCCTCCCCGGACTGGTGGCCGCTTCCACCAATACGATCGTGGTGCTGATCGGCTACTCCGCCATGGCCGGGCTGGTCGGCGGTGGCGGTCTGGGCCGACTCGCCTATAACTACGGCTACCAGCGCTTCGACACCGCCGTGATGCTGGTGACCGTGATCCTGATCGTGGTGCTGGTCCAGATCATCCAGTTCATCGGCGATCAGATCGTCAAGTACGTCGACCACCGTTAAGCTTTCCTCCCCAACGAACCACACACCCACCTTGGAAGGAGAACTCTCTGATGACCTCATTCACCTCACGCCGTCGCATCCGCCACGGACTGGCCCTCGGGGCTACCGCCACCATCACCGCCCTGGTGCTGACCGGTTGCGGTGAAGAAGGCGGTGGCGACAATGGTGGCGACGGAGACGTCACCACCATCACCGTTGGTGCCAACCCGGTTCCGCATGCTCGGATCCTGGAGTACGTCGATGAGAATCTGGCCGAAGATGCCGGTATCGACCTGGAAATCAACGAATACGATGACTACCAGACCCCGAACCGTGTGCTGGACGAAGGCGGCGACGACGCTAACTACTACCAGCACCTGCCCTTCCTGGAACAGCAGGAAGAGGACCTGGGATACGATTTCGATCACGGCGATCCGATCCACCTGGAGCCCTACGCTGGCTTCTCCGAGAAGCACGACTCCATTGACGATCTGCCCGATGGCGCCACCATCGGTATCACCAACGACCCGGCCAACCAGCCCCGCGCACTGCAGCTGCTGGAAGCCGAAGGTCTGCTGGAAGACATCGGTGACGACCAGGGCGCGCTGGATCTGACCGACGAACAGAACCCCAAGGGCCTGGAGTTCGAAGAATCCCAGCCGGAGTTCTTGGCTCAGGTCGTCGATGATGACTCCATCGACCTGGCCATCATCAACGGCAACTACTTCCTGGAGGCCGGACTGAGCGTCGATGACGCCCTGGTCGTGGAATCCGCCGAGGACAGCCCGTGGGGCAACATGCTCGTCTGGCGTGCCGGCGACGATAACGACGCCATTGCCACCCTGGAGGAGCTGTTGCACTCCCAGGAAGTTGCCGACTTCATCACGGAAGAATGGCCCAACGGTGAAATCATCCCCGCCGAAGGCGACAGCTCCGAGTCCTCCGAGGACGCCTCAGACGAGGAAAACGCCGAGGAAGAAGACGCTGAGTAACTCTCACCGAGTCTGACTAAGGGTTTGACTAACGCCTGCCACCGCAGCCAACCACCACAGTTGTGCCATCGGTGGCAGGCTTTTTTAACGCCCTGGGCGCCCCGGTGCCCGGGCACCCATTACTCACGAAAATCCTCCAGGGTCGAGACCGGGATGATGTGATAGGCCGGTTGCTCGTACGGGTGCACCGCGAGTGCGGCTTGCACCGCTGCCCGCGCTTTATCGATCGGGGCCATCATCTCGATCCGGTCTTCAGCCACTTCCTCGGCACGCGCTACCTCTCCAATGGCCGGTGCAGCCCCCGGCAACGGAGTGAACCGCCCGGTGCCCTGAGAGGTGAACGATGCTCCGTAATACTCACCGATCGGGCCCACCGCCTCAGCGAGCGCGTCACGGACTGCTTCGGCGTTCTCGGTCGGTACGTAGATCACAATCACGGCATAGCTCATGGCACATACTCTAAACGACCACCGTGGGCTGGAATACCTCCGCAGAGTTGTTGCCGGTGACTGTTCAGACGTCGCACATGTTCGATTAAGCCGTTCGAGTGCCGGTTGTCCACTGTTCGAAACGCACACTTGACGTCAACCGCAACTCCCGCATGATTAAGCGGTTTGCAGCCATCCACACCCTTCGCGCACACCCTTGTTATGGGAACAGCTGTACGATATTATGGGAGTATAACTCGAACAATCAGATGGTTTATCGAACGCATTGAGGTGGTGAAGAGCATGTCAGTGACGGCGGATCCGCGCAGTCGCGACATGCAGGCTGTCCCGGGCCTCCTCGACGAAGAAGCCCTGCGAGAGGCATCGCCGGGCGAGATGCTCCACGCCGCGTGCCGGGTACTCCAAGCATTAGGGTCGCGCATGGGCTCAGAGAGTGCCTTCGATGACCTCGCCAGGTGGCGCGAAGACGCCTCGGCTACCGACTGGAACTCCACGCTGGCCTCTGATCGTGATTCCGAGCAGGTCGAACTCACCGCACCGGATAACTATCACGACAGCTTGCCCGGTCTCACCCATGCAGCCGAAGAACTCAGCACCGGTCTTGACGGCCTCCAGACGACGCTGATGGGGCTCACCACCCGGGCCTTGACCACGACCGCAGAACAACAAGCAGTTCTGGGAGTTCCCCGCACAATTCGAGGACCGAAAAATGAAAAAAAGTACCTCGAGGAATACCACGGACTGGGTCGCAGAGATATCGCCCAGCGAACGATGCGGGCCCACTATACGGTTCCGCCCCCACCACCGATTTCAGGTGGCCCCGCCCCTGAACTTGAGTTCCCAGACTTTGCGCGTAGCTTCCAGCGCGGTCACATGCGGACCGCTAACGCCGACCGCCTGATCAAGCTCACCGAAGATCTCAAACGCTATGCCCGTAGAACATCCGCGGATCCGGCACGGGTGGACGCGATTCTTCAAGAAATGATGCCAGTGCTGACCCGTCACGCAGAAACCATGAGCGTCGGCGACTTCCATCAAACGTGCCGTGAGTGGTTGCCCAAACTGTGCTACTACATTGATGCCGACGGCCCCGCACCCGAAGATGGCCTTGAACCACAACCAGCTCAAGAACAGTTCTGGGTCGCCTCGCGACAGGATGGTGGTCTGGACTTCGGCGGGACCGTCTTCGGCCTCAATGCCGAGCTGTTGCGAACCATTGAGGCCGCAGCAAACAACTATGCCGTGCTACGTCGTGGTTCTGAGACAACCGGTGTCACTGACAGCCACAACTCAGATGATGAGAGCTCGGCGACCGAGCCGAAGAACCCGGTTATTCAGGCATTGAAAGCAAACTTTCCCGAGATTTCCCCCGATGCACTGGCCAGTATCGATGCAGCGGGAAACCAGCACTCCTTTGACGGGGAGAACCTCTACGATCCCCGTCATCGCGCACACCGTGCAGTGAACGCGCTGTTCGGTGTACTGATTGCCGGCATTGGCGCCGGGAACGCCAAGAACGGGTTGCCAGCAACGCGCGGTCAGTCCACCAAGATGATCATCTCGATGGACTACGAGACCCTGAGCGAACAATTGTCGCGACGACACCAACTCGATGACGATTTGAAGAGACAATCACTCGTGAAGTTCTTCAGTCACCACCGAGAAGGCGATCCAGTCGATGATGATTCTCCGGGCCACCGATTCAGATCTGAAGGTCAATTCTCTGGAACCATTCATCCCAGCAAATTACGATCAGCCGCCTGTGACGCAGGATTGATCCCGCTGGTGTTTGGCAGTGACAGTGAAGTGCTCAATCTTGGCCGAGAAAAACGAATGTTCTCCACCGCGCAATACCGTGCATTGGTGGCTCGAGATCGTGGTTGTGCCACACCGGGGTGTACTATGCCCGCTGCCTATTGCCAGATCCACCACATCACCGAATGGGAAAACGGTGGCGACACCAATATGGGCAATGCGGTCTTGCTCTGCCAGGGCCACCACACCGATGTGCACTTAGGCAAATGGCGCATTCAACGCATCGACGCCAAGGGGGTCTGGTTTGTCCCAGAACCCTGGGTGAGCCCAGATCCAACCCCTCGGCGTAACGCATATTGGCATCACTAAGGGTCGCAGCTTATGTCAGCGCGTGGCCAGCCGATCCCAGCGCCTGGCAGGCCTGAACGATCCGCTCGCTCATAGAGGCTTCGGCTTTCTTGCCCCAGGTACGCGGGTCGTACATTTTCTTGTTGCCGACTTCGCCATCAACTTTGAGCACCCCATCGTAGTTCTCAAACATGTGGGCAGCCACCGGACGCGTGAAGGCGTACTGGGTGTCGGTATCGATGTTCATCTTGATCACACCATAGGACACAGCGTCAGCAATTTCTTGATCTGTCGAGCCCGAACCACCGTGGAAGACCAGGTCGAAGGGGCGCTCCACGCCGACCTTGGCTCCCACCTCACGCTGGATTTCGTCCAACAGCTCGGGACGGAGCTTGACATTGCCCGGCTTGTACACCCCGTGAACGTTACCGAAGGTCAGCGCGGTAATGTAGCGACCCTTCTCGCCGGTTCCCAAAGCCTCAACGGTCTTCATGCCGTCTTCGACCGAAGTGTAGAGCTTGTCATTGATCTCGTTCGCCACTCCGTCTTCTTCACCACCGACAACACCGATCTCCACTTCGAGAATCTGGTGGTTGGCCTGAGTTCGCTCCAGGAGCTGTTCGGCAATGCGCAGGTTGTTTTCCAGAGGCTCTGCCGAACCATCCCACATGTGAGAGTTGAAGATCGGATCACGACCGGCCTTGACTTCTTCGGCGGAGGCGTCCAGGAGCGGGTTAACGAAGCCCTCGAGTTTGTCCTGCGGGCAGTGATCGGTGTGCAGAGCGATGGTGACACCGTAGGAATCAGCAACTACCTTGGCGAAGGCGGCGAAGGCCTTCGCCCCCACGACCATGGATTTCACCGACTGACCAGAGAAATACTCGGCACCACCGGTCGAAACCTGGATGATCCCGTCAGACTCTGCCTCAGCGAAACCGCGGATAGCAGCGTTGAGAGTCTGTGAACTGGTGACGTTCACCGCGGGATAGGCATAGCCACCCTTTTTCGCGGCGTCAATCATCTCAGCGTACTTATCGGGGGATGCGACAGGCATATAAGCTCCTTCATCGATCTGGTTTTGCCCCCAGTCTAACCATCCACCACCCGGCGGTCAGGACCTGCCGGGCGAACCGCATGCTGTCGCACCCATTCATGCATCGCGATACCGGCGGCCACCCCGGCATTGATTGAACGGGTTGAGCCATATTGCGCAATGGCCAACGTTGCCGTGGCAGCCCGATGAATGTCCTCGGAAATCCCCGGTCCCTCTTGCCCAAAGACCATCACGCATTCCCTCGGGAAGCTGAACTCCTCGATCGCCACCGAATCCTCAAAAAGGTCCACGGCCAGAATCGGTAGGTTGTTCTCTTGCGCCCACGCCACAAAGTCGTCAATAGTGGGATGATGCTCAACGTGCAGGTAGCGGTCGGTGACCATCGCACCACGACGATTCCACCGGCGTTTGCCAATGATGTGCACCCCAGCGACGTTAAACGCGTTCGCGGTTCTCACCACGGTTCCGATATTGAAATCGTGCTGCCAATTCTCGATGGCAATGTGCAGACCGTGGCGCGATCGGTCGAGGTCGGCCACAATGGCCTCCACTGTCCAATACCGGTACCGGTCCAACACATTGCGACGATCACCCTCAGCCAGTAGTTGCGGATCGTACTGTTCGCCGGTGGGCCAGGGTCCTTCCCAGGGGCCTACACCGACTTCACGGTGGTAGCCGTTGTCGGTGGGGTGCTGCGCGGAGTCCGTCACGTCGTCGGGCCGTCGACGTGCGGCTCGGTGTGCCGATCATGCACCGCCCAGGCGGCCCCCGAGGCGATGCCGGTGACCGTCAGTACCGATGGCCACGCGCCAATTTTCTTCGATAACCAGTGCGACGCGCCGAAAGCGCCCAGGTATACCGTCGCCAGTCCCACGGCGCGTCCAGCGCCACCTGCTTGCGCCCAGGCTTTTGTGGCGTAGCTACCGGCCACACCCAGTCCGACCGCGCCCAGGGCCCGAATCTTCGTCAACCGAGCCGTGGCGTAGCCACCGATCAGCCCGGCGATCACCGCCGGTGCGGTCTTGCGGTGCTGAATCTCCGTCTTGTGGTCTGCCATAGTGATCCTCCTTCAGGGATGGTTAGAGTCCGAGATCGCTCAAACGGAAGGCGGCCAGATACGGGACGCCGGCCTCGTCTTGGATCCGCTCGGCCGCTCCGGTATCCCGATCGACCAGCACAGCGACGGCTTGGACCTCACCGCCGGCAGCGCGCACACCCTCAACGGCGGTCAAGGCAGATCCGCCGGTGGTCGAGGTATCTTCCAACACCACGACTTTCCGCCCCTCGATCGAGGGTCCTTCCACCTGGCGTCCCATACCGTGTTCTTTGGCCTGTTTACGCACCACGAAAGTATCCAACTCCCGGGCCGGGTTGGCTTGGTGCAACATTGCGGTGCCGACCGGGTCGGCGCCCATGGTCAATCCTCCGGCCGCGGAAAACTCCACGTCGGAGAGTAACTCCAACATGACCCGCCCCACCAGCGGAGCTGCGCGGTGGTGCAAAGTGACTCGCCGCAGGTCGATGTAATAATCGGCCTGTTTGCCCGAGGACAGCGTCACTTTTCCGTGCACCACCGCCAAGTCTTTGACGAGTTCTGCCAGTTCAGCGCGATCCGAAGCATAGGTTCCCATGCAGGCTAGTTTACGCGGTGCATCGCCGGATCAGCCTCGGCGGGTGCACCGCCCACTGTTTATCCTGGTCAACACATCGTGAGTTGGAAATTGGCGTCACGAGCGTTGCCCCTTTAGTAGAGTGTCAACAGCACCGCTTTTTCGGAGATGAGGAACCATGAACCTGAAAAAAACCGTTCTCGGAATCAGTGCCGTGGTCGGGCTGGGTCTCACCCTGACCGGTTGCACTGGCAACGATGAAATCGCCACGACCTGTCAGAAGCTCAACAACGTCACACTCAAGGTCCAAAACGCCCTAGGGGAGTCCGGCGATGACGCCGAACGCGCCACCGGCCAGATGGAATCGGCGTTAAACGAATTTTCTCGGATGGTTCATGACACCTCCGATCAGGAGCTTGCCAACGCTCTGGAAGATATCGAAGGCTCCTACCACAGCGTCTACCAGTCCCTGGAAGACGGAGCCAGCATCGCAGAAGCCCAACAACAGGGTCTCGAGTCACAGGTCGATCCCACATCGGCCGAGGTTCTGGTTGATAAATGCGCCTCCGGCATCTAAGTCTCATTACTCTCGCGACGGGGTTGGCGCTGACCGGGTGTAGCTCCGGTGGCGATGACGCGCTCGAAGACTCGTGCGAGCAATTGCAGGGCCTACCTGAGCCCGCCGATGAGGGATTCATCGAGCAGGCCGAGGAGATCAAAAATAACGCCTCGGATGAGCAACTACGCCACGGCATCGACCAGGTCATCTCCATGGCCGAGATTCTGGAAGACCACCGCACCGGCGATACGTCGGATACCGACGCCTACGCCGAGGTGGTCGAGCTGGCCGATGACGACGAGTTTGTGGACGGGATGACCTATCTGCAAGACCACTGCGAGGTGCAGTTCTAGTCCGCTTTATGGAGTCCACGTGTGGTGGTGTGAAAAACGAGGAGACGTAGCGTGAAATTAGCGACCTGGAATGTGAACTCACTGCGGGCCCGGGCCGACCGGGTGGAGGACTTCCTCGAGCGTAGCGACACCGATGTGTTAGCCATCCAGGAAACCAAGTGCAAAGATGAGAACTTCCCCTGGGAGGTTTTTGAGCGCTTGGGTTATGCGGTCGCACATTTCGGGTTTAACCAGTGGAACGGTGTCGCGATTGCCTCCCGGGTGGGCCTCACCGATGTCCAACGAACCTTCCCGGGCCAGCCGGCCTTCGGCAAAGGCGGTCACGACCCGGTGCAAGAGGCTCGGGCAATCTCGGCGGTCGTAGGAGAAGATCTGCGGGTGTGGTCGTTGTACGTTCCCAACGGTCGGGCGCTCAACGATGAACATATGGCGTATAAGCTCAACTGGCTGGATGCGTTGCGGGAGCACATTGGCGCTGAACTCGACGAGAACCCCCAGCAAAAATTAGCACTGGTCGGCGACTGGAACATTGCACCCTACGATCAGGACGTATGGGATATCGAATTCTTCTATGAGAACGAGATGACCCACGTGTCCGCTCCGGAGCGGGAGCGCTTCCACGCGTTCGAAGAGATTCTGCACGATCCCGTGCGCGACCAGCACGAGCAGGCTTTTACCTACTGGGACTATCAGAAACTGCGTTTCCCGAAGAACGAGGGCATGCGGATCGACTTTGCCTTGGTCTCACCGGCAGTGAGCACCGGGGAAACCATGATCGATCGGGACGAACGCAAGGGTAAGGGCCCCTCGGACCACGTTCCGGTGATCGTGGAGGTTTGCTCATGAGGAAGGTCTCCTGGTGACGTGATCTAATAGATAGCATGGGTGCTATGAGCACGAGCGCACAGCAACAGATCATCAGCGCCCTGAACGTCGCCCCGGAGATCGATCCGGCCACCGAAGTCCAGCGCCGGGTGGAGTTCTTATGTCAGTACCTGCGACAGGCCGGAGCTTCCGGGCTGGTGTTGGGCATTTCCGGTGGGGTGGATTCCACCGTGGCGGGCCGGTTGGCTCAGCTGGCCGTCGAGAAGCTCCAGCAGGACGGTATTGAAGCGCGGTTTACGGCAGTGCGTTTGCCGTATCGGATGCAGGCCGATGAGTCCGATGCCACCGCTGCGGTGGAGTTTATTCGTCCGACCCGGGCAGTGACGTTCCAGATCGGTCCGGCCACCGATGAGTTCGGTGAGACCTTCCGTCAGGCCACCGGCGAGCAGATCAGCGATTTCAATTTCGGCAATGTCAAGGCGCGGATGCGCATGGTGGCGCAGTATGCTCTCGCCGGGATCGATGGCGATCTGGTGGTGGGCACCGATCACGCCGCGGAGGCGGTGACGGGGTTCTACACCAAGTTTGGGGATGGCGCCTTCGATATCGGCCCGCTCCAGGGACTGAATAAGCGACAGGTGCGCAGCATCGCCCGGTATTTGGGTGCACCGGAACATTTGTGGGCCAAAGTCCCCACCGCGGATCTGCTCTCCGATCAGCCCCAGCGCACCGATGAAGATGAGCTGGGACTGACCTATGATCAGATCGATGACTTTCTCGAGGGCAAGATCGTTCCCGAGGACGTGGCTGAGCGGATCATCTCCGCGTACCGGGCCTCAGCGCATAAGCGTGCGCTACCGGCAGGTCCGGTCGCGTCCTAAAGGCTAGGACTGTCCGCGCAACTCGTTCTTGCGGATCTTTCCGGTAGCGGTGCGCGGTAGTTCCGTCAGGATCTCGAAACGGTCGGGCACCTTGAACCCGGCGAGTCGTTCCCGGCAGTGGGCCCGCAGGTCCTCGGGATCGACGTCGCCGACAATGTAGGCCACGGGGCGTGGATCACGCCTTCCACCTCGATCGAGGAGATGTTCTCGCCACCGGAAATGATGATGTCTTTGAGCCGGTCAGTCAGTCGTAGGTAACCGTCGGGGTCGATCACGCCCACATCGCCGGTGTGGTACCAGCCACCGGCGAAGGCAGTGGCGGTGTGGTCGGGATCCTTGAAATATTCGGCCATCACGCCGTTACCGCGGACCACGACCTCGCCGAGGGATTCCCCGTCGTGCGGTAAGAAATTCATCTGCGGATCCACCACGGCCAGCTCGCCGGCGTGGATCATGGGCACGCCCTGCCGGGAGAGCTTGGCGTGGCGGTCCTCCCAGTCGGGTTGGGCCTGAGTAATCGAGAAGGGCCCGTAGGTTTCGGTCAGTCCGTAGACCGGGATCGGCGTGATGCCCAGTTCTTCCAGCCCGGCAATGATCGACGGTGGCGGGGCGGCCCCGGCGGTGGTGACAGCCCACGGGGCGGTCCAGTCGTTGCAGTGGAACATCGGTAGCGTCCACAGGTATCGGGTGGTGGCATCATAGCCGTAGTGGTAGGCAGCCGACAGAGCGGCCAAATAGGCCCCACGGTGGGTGTACACCACACCTTTCGGCGGGCCGGTGGTGCTGCTCATCCAGCGTGATCATTTCGATTCCGAGCTCGGTGCACACCGGTGCCAGACGGTCGGCGACATCCGGGTCCACGAACACGATCCGGGCCTCGGCGTGATCGAGAATGTAGCGGAATTCGGCCGAGGTCAGGCGCGGGTTGAGCGGGTTGAGGACCTCCCCCAGCATCGGCACCGCAAAGTGGGCAACCAACATCTCAGGCAGGTTCGGAGCCACCACCGAGACGGTCTGGCCCGGCGCGACGGTGGCCGACAAGGCCCCGGCGAGTTGGCGCACCTGCTGGTGAAATTCGCGATACGTCCAGCTGGTGCCTTCACATTCTACGGCGGTGTGGTCGGGATAGATGGCGGCGGTACGGTCAAGATACGTGACGGGAGTCAGGTGCGCTACCAAGCTGCGCCACATCCCGTTGTTCACTTTTCAGACCGAAACAGCCCGCTAACCCACTTGACCCCCAGGTAGTTGCGTCGGCCATTCTCGGCTGTTTTCCGGGATTTCTGGCGGTTTCTGCGGCCTTCTGCAAGGCGTGCAATGCATGGGCTGCATGGTTCTGGTCCCGGTTTAGTCCCGGCCAATCCAGTGGCTGCGGGTCCGGGGAATCTCGCCGTCTGGAGTTTTCGTTGGGTTTACGTCGGCTAGGTGTGAAATCTTCTCCGGCCCTCCAAGCTTGCCATGTGGACGGCCCGATCGCGAGGGGCGGCGGCTCGGCGACGGCCAGGGAAGCCGAGCCTCCAGTGGCTATCCGGCGATGCCGAAGGCCTCCTCGAGATGGGCAGCGGTGGAGGGGTCGACGATCTCTTCTCGGGGCAGGTAGTGGATCTGCGTGATGCGGGTGTCGGTGTGCCCGAGGAGGTCGGCGGCGAGGTTGATGCCAGCGGCCTTGTTGATCGCGGTCGCGACCGCGCGCCGGAACCGGTGCGGCGTCACGCCGTCCATCCCGGCACGGACCGTGACGTCGCGGAGCCGCCTGCGGATGTTGTTGGTCGTGTGCGGGGTGCCGCGGTGCAACGAGGAGCATCCGAATATCTTCCTCCGCCGACAGTTCTGGTGTGCCCCGCATGAACCGGAGAAGCCCGGCGTCCACGAGGCGCCCTGGCTGCTGGTCTACGCCGATCTGCTCGCATCGAACGACAGCCGCCAGCGTGAGGCCGCGCAGCAGCTTCGGAGTACCCGGCGATGATCGACCTCACCCGCGTGGACCCGCGCCTGCACGACGACATCACTCTCATTGTCGACGAGCTCCAAGCATCGGTCGGCCTGGATCCGGACAGCGTGCTCGTCGTCGGCGCCGGATGCCGTGACATTCTCCACGCCGCATTCGGCCGTACCTTCCCGCTGCGGGCGACGACCGACACCGATCTGGGCATCGCCGTGCACGGCTGGACGATCTCTGAACGCATCGACGCACGCTTCCGCAGAATCGGCAGCAACGGGATCCGGTACTCGATCGCCGGGATCCCCGTGGACATCATGCCGTTCGGCGAGGTCGAGGACCCCGACGGCATCACCCACCCCGCCGCGCGGAGAGGATCTCGTGGTCTTCGGGTTCCGCGACGTCTACGAGCGTTCCCCCGGCTCACGTTGCCGAACCGCATGTCGGTGCGGTTGCCGCAGCCTGCTGGGTACGCCGCCTTAAAGATGCGGTCATGGATCGACCGCGCCATGTACGGGCATGACAAGGACGCGAAGGACCTTGCCTTGGCCGCGTTCTGGCACCAGGAGGCCCCGGAGATCCAGGAACGCCTCTACGACACCGATGCCGGCTTCGATATCCTCACCACGCTCGATCTGGATATCGATCTCGCCGCCACGAGGCTCCTGTGATGGGAGCCTCGGCCCCGGCGTCGTAGAGCGTGGCAGCGACGCCTGCCGCACCTTCGAGAAGCTCTGCACTGTCTAGCCGCCTATGTCCAGTCGCCTTGCGCCAACCAGCAGGACTGTCGGGAACCCAGTGTTGGAACAACAACGGAGAGTGCGGCGATGTTTGATCTCGGATGATCATGGCGGCGATCTCGTTAGCCGGTTGGAGGAGACGTTCGTCGCCCGTTAGCTGCCACATTCGACTGATGACTTGCAAGGTACCGGAATTGCCGTGACAGAAAGTAGGGCCGTCAAGTTTCCACTCGCGCCAAGGCACGCCGAGATGGCTGATGAGGGTATCTAGTGCTTCGACTTCAAGATCTTTGGCGTCGAGCACTCGGGAGGCTCGAGCTAGTGTGAGCGCGACCCCCGGCGTCCCATAACACCAGGCTGCGCGCGAAAAGAGGCTTGGTGTCCGGTCTGGTTCGCGATCGTATTGCGCCGGCACACGGGCTGGCCAGTAGGAAATCTCGTTCGCTTCCTGCTTCCAACGACGGATCCAGTCCGTGGCGAAGCTGAGGGCCTCGAGTAGGTCATCCGACGGGCCTTCGTTCTCCACTAACGAGACCAAGGCGGCCACGGTACCTGACACGCCATGGGCGAGCCCGAGATTGAGATCGCCGAACGGGTACATCTCCTTATCTTGTGGAGTAGGCTGAAGTGCAGCGGGAACCCACCATCCAGGAAAACCAGTTTCCTGGCGGGAGAGGATTCTTCGGCTGAAGAATCGGCCGGTCCGCAGGACGGCTTCCCTTGTAATTGGCGATTCCTCATCGATCAGCACCCTCAGTGTGCCCGACAGGCCATTGATGAAATCATAAGCATGCCAGGCAACTCCAGGGGATGAAGACCGCTCATATGCGTCAGTATGTTCAATTTGTCTCTGAGCAACCCACTGTCCGAGCTTCTGCCGCAGGGTCCTGTCGTTCTCGCCCTTGCCGGTGACGCCTTGGGCGGCAGCTAGCGCCGCCGCGGGACCTCCCATGAGCCCTGCGTAGGAGTTCCATTGCAGGTCGGCGACCGCGCGGCTCAGGTGCTCGTGGGCAAGGCGCTGGAAGCCTGGATCGGTGGTCGACATGAGAGCGAACATGAGTGCGGTACCCGCCAAGCCGTGGCTAAGGCTTCCCGGAGCCCACATGCTTGATTGATACACCGGCTCGACGTTGTCGGGCCGATTAATGGCGTCGTCGAGTCGAGAGATGTCGTGCATCCGTTCTGCCGCCTCCAGGGCCACCTCACGAACCGCTTTGGCCAATTCGGGCTCAAGTAGGGGGCGCACGCTCTGGGCACTCGCGCCGGCATTGCTGTCATGCATGTCACACCTCCGGCTGGGCACGCCTCGCCTCGGCAAGTTGGAGAAGAACGGACCTGAGCACGCCGAGGAGGCGATTTTCATTATCTGCGTCAGGGCCATTCACCCGATTGAAGGTCATATGGAGCAGGCTCCCGAGGACGCGTTCGGGGCTCGCCGTGGCTGACTGGGTTTGGATTGAGGCGTGGAGAGCGTGGCCGTACCGCTGGAAGGCTGGTCTCGGTTGTTGCGCAGGAGGCATCTCACAGATCGTCGCGTCGTGAAGCGCGAGACGGCTCTGGATTGGACGCCTCCATCTTTCCCGGTCTCGAGTGTAGGTCGGTTCATTTGACCGTGGAATTCCGAGTCTTTCCGTCGCGATGACGGCAATCGCTAGAGGGTCGGCCAAATCCGGCGCGATAGCAGGGCCAAAGCTGATCATCGTGTCAAGCCATGCCCCGAGAACGTAGTTGTCATGGTAGACGTTCTGAGGAGAGATCGGCTCAGACAGCTCGGTTAGCGCCATGAACGAATCCTCGGAGAAAGCTGCATGGAGCACGCCAAGCAGTTCCTCACCACCGTATCGATGCGTTTCTGGAACGTACTCATCGAGAGTGAAGCTCCGTGCCGCGCCTGTAGCGCAGAGCTCTTGCATTACAGCGAGGAGGGGTTCGTTCGCTTGGCTCCCGGTTCGCGACCCGTTGTTTGTCCGCAGCCGAAGATGCGTCCCATTCATGTCCGAGTACCTCAGGAAGAAGGGTGTGACATCTGGGGAGTCCAGAGCGAGTTGCCGGAATGCGGGGGCGATATGGGAGCGGAGCACGGAAGGGATTTCTTCGGGGGTCAAGTAGAGCCTTGCTGAGGTCCAAGGCCCGCCCGGCCTGAAACTCGGAGCCGGTTGCGACTTTCGTTGTATAGCAGACGCCGCTGCCGCCGAGTGCTTTGTGGGCACTTCGTCGGCTTGATTGCGGCTGGATCGCGCAAAGGTAACGACGATTTCATTTCCGAGTGGTTGGCCGTCTCGTTCAAGCCACCCCCACGCGTCGTCTGGCGTTGCCGCGCCACCCGGCAGTTCGTCCAAGACCAATCCAGAATCTCGCCTCAGTTCGTGCCTGAGAAGCTCGACGTGACCGGGGTTGTCAGTGTCGATGAGGAGCCGCATATCACGGCTGCTTGCCAAGCAGTAACGCGGGAGATGATGTCGCGCCTTCCAGGCTGCAAAGTCGTCCTGCGGTGTGGCGCTCAGCCACAGTGAGGCTTGGCGGAGCTCGTTGAGATTCCACGTCGCAGGAGCTAAGGTCACTTTCCCAAATCTGACCGCGGGAGTGAAGGGAACATACTCCAGATGTCCCCACGACCAAGGTTCCCAGAGCCTCTGGTGCTCGTGCATCAGGTCCGATAGGAGACGAACTTCGTTTGGGGCCTGGGTGGGCGGGTAGAGAGCATTATTGGCAGTGATACGAATACGGCGCCCGTCCCTCAAATCGACAACGAATAGGCCAGTCATAGTGGCGGCTATGCCGATCTCGTCTAGGGCAACGTAGTCCTGCCCGCAAAGGGGTGGGGTATTCACGGCGATGATCTTGTCGGCATAGGGCGCGGTGTTGCCGACGTTGGCTGCGCTGTCGGCCCTCGGCGCGTAGGAAAGGACAGCGCTGTATTCACCGCTGTCGCCAGAAGATCCTAGGGGAGCGATGCTGCGCAGGTTGGGCAGGTAGGACAGGAATCGCCCTGCCGTGCTAAGGCCAACATGCGAACCGGGATTGGGGCCGAGTGCCAGTCGGTAGTCGCCGCGTCGGAGGTGCTCCAGATCCGGGGCCACGACCGATAGATAAAGCTCGGCGCTGTCTTGTGCGTCGTCATCATCGAACTCGGAATAGGTCAGTTCGGCAATGTCTTCTTGGGAGAGATGCACTTCGCTGCGGTTGCTCCTGATGGCGTCACTATATAAGCGGGCGAGGCGCCCCTCCCGCCGCTCGCTTCGAGCGTCTTTGTAGTCCGATTCGACCCCAAGCCCTTGCTCCGGCCAGGTGTAGTCGGAGGGGACACCGATGCCGGTGTGCGGGTTCACGACGGTGCGTAGCGGAACAATCCGATCGATGCCGTATCGCTCCAGGAACGTTGAATGATAGGCACGCATGCCCCGCATCCCCTTACGGGGCTGGGACAGTCGTTGTAGAAGACGAAGGGTGGTCTCCGCGTCATCAAGCATCTGAGAAGGAAGCTCAACTGCGAGTCCTGACACTTTCGTGATGTGGAGGTAGTCCGTGCTTGCCTCAATATGCCGCATTCGCCTCGTGGTGTCTACGAGGGCACGAAATGTTGATTCCTCATTGAGCCGAGACGCGGCAAGATCGTTGAGCGCGCCGTGAATGGATTGTAAACCGGGAACGGAGGCGCCCGACGCCTCCAGGTTGCCGATGAGTTCCTCGAGAGGATCTTGACCAAGCAGCTTTGGCCTAAGCGCGGTGTAAATCACACCAAGTTCAATAAGCTTCTGAACATAGCGACGTGCTTGGTCATGGCTACTCTGCGTAGTTTTCTGCAGTTCGGCGTAGAGCGTCGCCGCCGGGCATCCGTCCTTCTTGCAGGCTTCAATGACTGCCGATATGGCCTCGCTGCGCTTAATTGCAACGCGTGACTGTTTCGATGTCTCAGTGCTCGGCCGGTAGAGAACGACCTGATTCTTGTCCACCTTGAGCAGGTCGTTGAGATAAACGGTCTGACGATCGAGAATTGCAGGATCACTTTCCAAGCGCCTTACGAGGGAAAGAAGCCAACGAAAGTCAACGTGAATGCTGATCAGATCTGCACCAAATTCTGGTGCGACAAGTTCCTTGCTCGGAACACATTTTGCCTCAGCGGCCGCGGCGAAGAGTCCGAAGGGGGTCGGACGGGTAGTCATCCGATTGAGAAATTTGGCCGTTGATATCGCAGCGCGGCGGAGCTTGGCAGGCTTCGTGGAGATGTCTCCCGCGAGGACCTTCTCGACAAACTCCCACAGGGGCCACGCGGCGTGGGCGACAGCTGCACGGCAGTAAGGATCGTCGTACACCGACCGAAGGTAGGCGGTCAGTACGTCGGGATCGCTTGAAGCGAGTGCCCGATCCGAGTCAGCGTCGAGTCGCACAGGAAGGGCAGGGTGCCTGATCATCACGGCTTGTGAAGCCTGCAGGGGTTTCGCCGTCTTGGCGTCCATGGTCGCGCTCTACCTTTGCTGTTCGTCCTCGTGCCTCTGGCCGGGCGGTTGTGAGCCAGAACAGGGGTGCAGTGGCAGGTGGGCCACAGTAGGCCGTGCTCACTGCACCCCTGCTTGGTTCAGCAGCACCAGCTGCACTGGCTGCCGCCACCAGGGCTGGTGCAGCCTGCGGTGCAGAGGCTGATGCTGGTGATCTGCGGTCCGACATCGGAGCTGTTGGGCTTCACGTCGACATCCATGTCGAGCGCGATGTCCAGGTCGTCGATCCGATCCAGAACGGGTGCGTCAAGCGTTGCGGTCGTCATCTCGTTCACCTCCTTCCCAGTGGCTTTGGCGAGGGCCAGCTGGGAGTCAGCTCCCACTCTTACTCTGCCACTACCGCCAAAATAACTTGGGCCCCTACTTTAGTTTGGGCCCCTACTTTAGTAAAGTGGGGATCTGAGCAGCTCGTCTGGTCGACGTCGGCAGCATCATCGGCCCGCGGACTTCGCCTAGCTGCAGGAGCCAGCTGCCGAAGCCTGGGTGGGATGGATGCAGCGCCTCCTCATCAGCACCAGAGAAGCGCGTGGAGCACCGGCGGAGAGGGGGGGGTGGATGAGCGACCGAAGGCTAGAGCCCGGCGACCCTTCGGATCTCTGCCTGCTTAGGAGAGTCGGAGCAGGCGACGAGCGTGCCCTCGAGCATCTCTACGATCGCTATGGCCACGTCGTGTTCGGATTCGCGCTCAGCCGCACCACGGACCGGGGGCTTGCCGAGGAAGTGCCTGCGGACGTCTGGCTCGGTTACTGGAGGTCCGCCCACGCTTTTCGTGGTGAGAGCAAGGTTCTCACCTGGCTGCTGGACATCGCGGCCCGTCAGGTTTCGACCCACACGCGAAGGCGACGCCTTCGGCTGGTGCCTCTCGAGGAGGCCGGCGCGCCCGCCGCGCCAGAGTCCAGTGATCCAGCCACTGCCGCGCTCGCTGCGGATGGGGAACGCACGCTTCGCGACGCACTCGAGCAGCTCCCAGAGGATCTCGCCATGGTGGTGAAACTCGCTTGGTTGCACGAGCTCCCTCATAGCCAGATCGCCCTCGTCCTGGAGATACCGACCGACACGGTAAAGAACCGAGTTTCTAGGGCGAGGCAGTTGTTACAGGAATCGGTGAGGAGGCAGGATGCGTGAGGATTCGTACGCGGATGGTGGCGGCGCGGATTTTCGTGAGGTGTTTCGTGCCTGGGAGCGGGAAGCGGTAGGCCCGATACCCGATTTTGAGCATGTACGACGGCACATCTCCCGCTCACCTTCGCTCGACCTCGGAGGGCGGCGGGCGTTCGGGCAGAGCATGCGGCTCACTTTGGACCTGGCCATCGCTCAAGCTCGCGTGGTCCCCTGGGTCGTGGCACCAGTCGCATTGGGGCTCGGCGCCCTCGCTATGGCGGCCGGGCGCCTGCTCGCGGCAAACGGCGGCACCACAATGGCGCTTGCAGGGTTCTCTTCCGTCGTGCTCGCTGGAGTCGTACTCACCGTGACGATGGCCATGGCCTGCCGTAGCACTGATGAGATTACCCTGACAACTCCTCTCAGGCCTCAAGTAGTTGTACTTGCTCGGTTGCTTCTCGTACTCGCGCACCGTCTGCGATGCATAGGCCATCGAATTACCGGTCGGAGCCGAAGCCGTCTCCGATCGACAACCGCCAAGCCGAATAATGAGTTTCCTGAACGGAAGGAGTCTGGAAATGACTCGCAAGATCACACGGAGTCTGATGCTGATTGGTCTGCCACTTGCACTCGCAATGAGCGGATGCGCGGTCCTCGAAGACACAGTCGATGGCGTCATGGGACGCGGTCCCGGTTCCCCCGAGCCGACTCCACTCTCGCCGAGCCTCTCTGTGACCGTGGAGGTAGAAAGTGACTCGCCTGTCAGCGGCGAGCTTTCGATCAGCATCGACGGAGCAACTGATTCCCAAAGCGTCGAAGAAGGCTCTGTTGACCTGCCGTACTCAGCAGTATTTGATGTGCCTAGCGATGCGCCGTTCCCGTACCGCGGTAGTCGGGTAGAGGTGTCCGCGGCTCAGGATGCCAGTTGGATCGAGTGCCGGATCCTCATGGACGAGAAGGTTGTTGCGTCGCATCGCGCCGAAGGTAGCAACGCTCGCGCCGTCTGCGAGCGAAACCTCAGATTGGGGCCATCATGATCGACCTGACAACAGCAGCACAACTCATCGTCCTGGCCTTGGTCGACTCAACGAGCTTCGGTACGCTGCTGATCCCCATTTGGTTGCTTACCGCACCCAGGCGCCTTCGAGTTTCTCGTGTGATGGCATATCTGCTGACCGTCGCCATCGCGTACTTCGGAATCGGGCTGGTTCTAACGCTGTTTGCGGGGGCCGCAGTCACTCGGTTCGAAGGCGTACTGGACTCTTCACCGTTTCTCATTGGACAGCTCGTACTTGGAATATTGCTCATGCTGGTTAGTTGGGCTATGGACACCAAGAAGGCCCGGGCGCGCGCGGCCGTCCGCGCCGAAACTGGCAACGGGAAACTCCTGTCATGGCGCACGCGAATCATGAGCGGCGAAGGGAATACTTCCCTTCCATTGATCGCACTGGCCGCAAGCGCGGTTCTCTTGGAATTGGCGACGATGCTGCCCTACTTGGCAGCTATCGGCATCATTTCGACACAGCCGTCGCACTGGCCGACACCGGCGTTCCTTCTGTTGGGGTACTGCCTCGTTATGATTCTGCTGGCCATGGTTCTTCTCGTTGCGCGACTGGTTGGCCACAGGCGGCTCGTTCCTGTGCTCCAGAGGTGGGACTCTTGGCTGACGAGAAACGCCCAGTCCACGACGGCCTGGATAATCGGAATCGTCGGTTTCCTCTTGGCGGCCAATGCTATTGCCGCCTTGGGTTGGGTGGACATTGGGGCCTGACCGGAGCAAGCGAGTGGGGGCTCGAGAGTCGAGGATCCCGAAGTACAGGAGCATTGTGTTCTCGCTTGAGGAAGACATTCTGCAGGGTGTCCTCGGGGACTGTGACGCTTGCCCTTCGGCTCGGCAGTTGGCCGAGTCATTTGAGGTGAACCCGAGCACCGCGGCGAAAGCCTTGGAGGTGCTTTACCGGCGCGGGGTCTTGTTCAGGCGACCCGGCGCAATTCATGGCGTGAGTATCGGAGCGCAGCAGCGCATCCGGGCTCGTCGTATCGCCGATTTCGGCACCCCGAGCATGAATCGTAACGGCGAGCACAGCTCTCCGCGTTCGGGGACCGTCTCCGGCAACTTCACGAGGTTCCACCGTGATCTCGCCTACACTCCAGGCGTGCGGTCCAGGCGCCTCATTGATTTGACTCGACAAGACAATCCAGTCGAGTATGAAAACGCGATCTTTGGGAGCATGCAGAACTTGATGAACATACGCGAGGCCAGCTTGCCGCTGCGCCTCCAGGAGCTCTGCGAACCTGACGGCGTCTCCGACTGACGGAATCGTGAAGCCAATCTGGAAAGATTGTCCGAGAAGAGTACCTTGGTGCGCAAGCCAGAAGCGGGAAGGGTCTAACTTGTGAGCATCCAGAGTTCCGACATCTAGCGCATCTGGCACCCGCTGAATGGGCAGTGATGGCGCCGGCAGCTGATCATCATTGATCATTGCACCGTTCCTCTCAAGACTGGCCTAGCGAAAAGGCATCTCTTCCTCGTCGGCGGAATGACTTCAGCGCCGCAAATGGATGCGGCGAGCGAGTAGGAGTCACTTGACGTGCGCTTTGCGCGGTGCAAGGGCGATGAGCACGTATGGAGCGAGCCTGTCAGCGCGGACCGGCAGGCTTGCCCAGGAGTCAGCCATCTTCGATAGAGTTTGCGCCCCCACGAAAAGAGAATTGACAAACTCAGCAGCTTCGTCGACGTCAATATCGTCTGTGATTGATCCGTCTTCAATACCATCCTGAATAAGGGTTTTGGTAATGCGGATCCACTCGAAGAACGGCTCGCTTGCCACGTTGACGACGCCAGGGTCCAGTTGGCCGGCGAGGCTGATCCCTCCCTGGACCACAGAGTCAGCGGAAATGAGGACGGCGAGCCGCTGAATGAGGAGAAGAACCTTGTCGATACCAGCGTCTGGGCCTCCAAGGACATCGGTGAGCACCGCAGTCATTCGATCCTGTTGAGCACGGATGACAGCGGCGGCGATGTCGGCCTTATTCCCGAAATGAAAGTAGATGGTGCCCTCGCTCATGCCCGATTCAGCGGCGATGTCTTTCAGACGAGCTTCAGCGTAGTTGAGCTTCGTGAACACCCGGGCCGCCCCCTCAAGAAGAGCCTCTCGAGTTTCGATGGCGCGCTGTTGCTTCGGCTGGTCCCGACCTGCTCGGCTCATGACCGGCCTCCTCTCTAGCGGTTCGAAGCAAGTCTAGCAGAGTCACAAGTTGGGCACCCGTTTTGGTTTGCTACTGCCTCCGAGCAACTGGAGCACGCACCTCGCGTCTAGGCTCGGCAGGTAGGTGGGAGTTTGACCTGGGCGTGCCCGACGATCTTGTGTAGTGGCGGGCTGGGGGCCTTCGGGGAGTGGGATGGGGAATCACTCCGTTAAGTAGTTCGGGGCAGGACCGTGGCGAGTGGGACCGTTCGGTATGCCTCCCGACAGTCACGTCCGGACCTCCGAGGCACCGGCGACGAACGAGGCGTTCGTAGCCGGGAGATGACTCCCGCTGACGCTCGCCATGCTGTGAGCGGCTACACTCGCGGCATGGCGAAGAAGATCGTGCACCAGCTCGTTGACGATATCGATGGCACCTCGCTTCCGCAGGGTGAGGGGGAAACCATCGTCTTTGGTCTGGATGGTCATGTGTTTGAGATCGACCTCTCCGAGAAGAATGCGACTGCGTTCCGCGAAGCGCTGGGGCCGTTCGTGCCTGCGGCACGGAAAGCATCCGCGCAGACGCGGAAGCCGGCGCGACGCAACACTTCGCGTGATCTCGGCGCGGTGCGGGCGTGGGCGCGATCTCAGGGGCATCAGGTTTCGGACAAGGGGCGGGTGCCCTACGAGATCCTCGACGCCTACGACCAGGTCCACTGATGTCTGCTTCGCGAGCGGTCCCGCGACGAGCATGCATCGCACCATCGACGTATGGGAGGAGCGCTACTCCGCCTCGGTCATCAAGCAGAGCATCGCGCCCCTCGTGCGGATCCTCGACGAAGCGGTGCGTGACGAACTCATCGCCGCCACCCCTGCCCGCAATCGGTCACGGCGAAGCCTCGGCAAGAAGGCCGCGGACGTTCTCGAAGGAGAGGTCTCACCGCGCTCCTACGCGCTCAGGGATCTGAAGACGCTCGAGGCGCTCGCTGACGCCTGCGCCGAGGTGCACCAGTGCTATTCCGACTTCGTCATGCTCGCCCCGCTGCTTGCTGCCCGAGGCAGCGAGGTCGCGGGCCTGGGGGTCGGGGATGTCGAGTGGGACACGAGCATCGTCACAATTCGGCGGCAGACCTACCCCGGCAAGGGCGGGCTGGTGACCAAGCAGACCAATGGCCGCGACGTTCGCCCCGTCCCGATCCTCGCACCGCTCAAGCCCGTGCTCGAACGCCTCACGGAGGACCGCGACCCCGACGAGCGATTCCTGGTCGGGCCGCGTGGCGGCGTCCTCACCACTGCGACGGTGCGCGACGCGACTCACTGGGACGACCTCGTCACCCGGCTCGGGCAGCCCGGTCTGGCACGACACGGCCTGCGTCATACGGGAGCGACATGGATGGCCGATGCCGGCATCCCCCTGCACGTGTTTCAGGAGATCCTCGGGCATAAGTCGATCGAGACGACTCGCCGGTATCTCCATCCGGACCACCGCAAGCTCCTGGAGGCAGCCGACCTGGCAGCGGCGTTCTTCGACGCGCAGGCAGCCGAACAAGACACGCCCACACGCCACGAGCCCAAGCCCGGGCGACCCGCCCCCGGTCGGTGACGCGGTCGAATCGCTACCATCACGAGCCGTCTGGTCCCGGTTTGGTCCCGGCTCGTCATATCGGCCCCGCACACCGCTGGCACCGTTCACGGTGACCGTGGACGTCCGGGAGCAGTGAGGGACGCCCGCTCGTCCACAAAAACCGACGAAGCCCAGGTGAAAACATGGTTCTCACCTGGGCTTTCTCGTCGGGCTGACAGGATTTGAACCTACGACCCCATGACCCCCAGTCATGTGCGCTACCAAGCTACGCCACAGCCCGTTATTGAATTTTCGCTATGTCGAAACCGCAAACGCCCTTAACCCCAGTCATAGTGTGGCGCATGTGTTCAGATGAGCAGGTCAGCAGAACTGCCTGTCCGAGTGCGATTAGGCTAGAACTATGTCCAAAACTCCCTGGTGGTCCCATGCTGTCATTTACCAGATCTATCCCCGCTCCTTTGCCGATTCCACGGGGTCGGGGATGGGTGATCTGCCGGGGGTGATCGCCAAGCTCCCGTATCTGGCCGAGCTCGGGGTGGATGCCATCTGGCTCTCGCCCTTTTACGTCTCCCCGCAACAGGACGCCGGCTATGATGTGGCCGATTACCGGGACGTGGACCCGCTGTTTGGCACTCTAGCCGATGCCGACCGGCTGATTACCGCCACCCACGAGCACGGGCTGAAAATCATCGTGGATTTGGTGCCGAACCATACCTCGGATCAGCACCCCTGGTTCCAGCAGGCCTTAGGCGACCCGGCCGCCCGGGATCGGTATATTTTCCGCGACCAGCCCAATAACTGGTTGTCGCATTTCGGAGGAAAGGCCTGGACCCAGATTACCGAACCGGATGGCACCCCGGGCCCGTACTATCTGCACCTGTTTGACACCTCGCAACCGGATTTGAACTGGGAGCACCCCGAGGTGCGCGAAGAGTTCGAGAATATTCTGCGGTTCTGGTTGGACCGCGGGGTCGATGGGTTCCGAGTTGATGTGGCCCACGGGCTGGTCAAACAGGCTGGACTACCCGATCATCCGCACCGGCCGGGAATGATCACCGATGCCGAACTGGATCACAATATCACTGATTCGGACAGCTTCACCCCGGTGCACCCCTTCTACGATCAGGAGGGCGTGCACGAGATTTACCGTAGCTGGCACCGGGTGCTGGAGGAATACCAGGATCGGATGATGGTTGCCGAGGCCTGGATCTCGCCGCTGTTCCGGCTGTTCCGCTACGTGCGCCCCGACGAGATGCAGCAGGCCTTTAACTTCACCTTCCTCACCGCCGGCTACGATGCCCAGGCGCTCCACGAGGCTATTGACATCTCGTTCGCCGAGGCGCACGCGGTGGGGGCGCCGGTGACCTGGGTGCTGTCGAATCACGATACGGTCCGGCACGCCTCCCGCTTCGGACTGCCGGATCCCACCAGCTATCCGGACAGCATCACCGCCGAAGACATCCAGCCGGATGAAGCCCTGGGACGCCGACGCGCGTTGGCGGCGGCGATGATCGAGCTGGCACTGCCGGGCTCGGCCTATATCTATCAGGGCGATGAGCTGGGCCTGCCCGAACACACCACCCTGCCGAACGAGGCACGTCAAGATCCGACCTACCGGCGCACCCGGGGTGCCGAGTACGGTCGCGACGGGGCCCGGGTGCCCATGCCGTGGCGGGCCGGTCAGCCCGACGGGTGGCTTCCGGCCCCGGAGTCCTATCACCGCTTGGCCGTGGATCAACAAGACGGGGTGCCCGGATCATTTTTGGAAACCTACCGGCAGTTGTTGCGCCTGCGGGCTGAATACCGGTTGGGTTCCGGTCAGTTCGCCTGGTCCGCCCACCACGATCCGCACCGCGGGGTGCTGGCCTTTACCGTCACCACTGAAGACCATACGGGGACTCAGCGCGTCGAGGTTATTGCCAATCTGTCGGATCGGCCGGTGACGGTCGCCCCCGGGGAACTACTGATCGGCCCCGGTTACGCCGAGAGCATGGTGGAGCCCGATTCCACCGCGTGGCTCATACGGTAGTGTTAGGTTAACCTCAGTCAAGGAGTGAATGCCACGATGTCCGATCACCACGACCTGGTCGATACACAGGAAATGTATCTGAAGGCCATTACCGAATTGCACGAGGCCCGCCTGCCGGCCCTGCGCGCCCGGTTAGCCGAACGCTTCGAGCAGTCCTCCCCGACCGTCTCGGAGACGGTAAATCGGATGTCGAAGGCCGGGTTGCTGGTGTTGGGCAACGACCGGGTGTTGCACTTTACCGCAGAAGGCGAACAGCAGGCCTTATCGGTGATGCGCAAACACCGAGTGATCGAGCAGTTTTTGCATCAGGTGGTCAAGCTCGACTGGTCGAAAATTCACGCCGAAGCGTGCCGATGGGAGCACGTGGCCAGTGATGAGGCCGTGGAGTTGATGGACGGGCTCTTGGAGCACCCGGAGGTGGATCCTTTCGGCAATAAAGTCCCGCAACTCAATGGTTCCCAGGTGCATTCGGTGGACCAGCCCGCCGATGACAGCATTGTGGACCGGGACCACGGCATCCTGTCGCGGATCGGGGAAATCGCCCAGATTGATCAGGAGTTCTTGGCCGATTGCCTGGCCCAGGGCATCACGCTGGGTACCGACGTCACTGTGGAACAGGTTCCGGACGGGTATGTCTTGATCCACGGCGAGGCTGAGGTGTTTGTGCCCGAGGGCTATGCCCGAGGGGTGTTCCTCAGCTAAGCTTCCCGGGGTTCCGCCCCCATCGCCTGGGCGGCCCAGTACCCGGACATACCGTGCACCCCGGCCCCGGGCGGGGTGGCTGCCGAGCCCATAAAGAGCCGGTCGGTGAGCCGGTAGGGTTCGCGGGTGAGACCGGGACGTAGCACCGCCTAACTGCGGGTCATCGCCCCACCGGCAATATCGCCACCGATGAGGTTCGGGTTCCAGTCCTGCAGATCTTGTGGGGAGACCAGGTGGCGGTCCAGGATTCGGTCGCGGAAGTCCGGGGCGAACCGGGAAATTTGGGCCTCGATCCGCTCGGCTACCAGTCCGCGACGGGGCTCGTGATAATTGGCCGGCACGTGCGCGTAGGTCCACAGGATCGTGCGCGAATCGGTGGTCCGGCTGGGGTCAGCGACTTGTTGCTGACACACCATCACAAAGGGCCGTTCGGGCATGCGTCCGGCGGTGATCTGGGCTTCGGCCAACCGGATCTCAGCGGCTTGACCGCCCACGTGAACGGTCACGGCCTGACCGACGCGGTCATCGCTCCAGGGCACCGGCCCGTCGAGCAGATAGTCGACCTTATACACGCCGGGTCCGTAGCGCCAGCGAGACAGCCGGCCCAGGGTGGTATCGCTCAACCCGGCGGCGGTCTCGCGTCCGGCGAGGGTCATCACCTGGGCCGGGGTCATATTCAGCAGGATTTTCTCGGCATCCAACTCGTGTAGCGAGGTGATCTCCGTATCGGTGTGAATCCGTCCGCCGTGGCTGGTAATCACCGATCCCAGGGCGTCGGAAATGGCCTGGGAGCCCCCCTCGGCCACCGGCCAGCCACGGGTCATGCCCAGAGCGCCGAAGATCGCGCCATAGGCGGAGGTAAACGGGTGACCCAGCGGGGTGATGGCGTGGGCGGCCGAGCCGATAAATAGCGCCCGGGCGGGCTGGTCGCGGAAGGCGGTGCGAGTGAACCACGTCGAGGGTGGGGATCCGAACAGCCCGAATTGGGCCATGCGTACCGGGTGGGCAGGGAACCGCAGCAACGGACCCATGACGTTTTCCAGGTCCTTGTCAATATTGTCGACCAGGGACCGGTGAATCATCCGCCAGGCGGTGCCGTCGCCACCGAGTTCGGCGGCGGTGTCTTCTAGGCTGTGATGTAAGACCACGGCCGAGCCGTCGTCCAACGGGTGGGCCATGGGGTAGCGGCCGTGTCGCCAGCGTAGCCCATGATCGGTCAGTCGCAGTCGGGCGAAGACCGGGCTGGCCACCCCGAAGGGGTGGGCGGCAGCCCCCAGGTCGACCACGGTGCCGGGCCCGAAGATCTCCGCTGAGGAGCTGGCTCCGCCGATGCGGGCATTGCGTTCGTAGACGTCGACCTGCCAGCCGGCCTTCGCTAGCAGGGCGGCGGCGGTGAGCCCGTTGGGGCCGGCGCCGACGATGGCTGCCGTACGGGATGGTGAGCTGGTGGGCACTATCCGAAGTACTCGCTGATCAGGTTCGCACGGGTCCGGTTGATCTCACTGAACATCAGTGGCTCAAGCCCGTTGATGTGCAGGCTGGTGGAGGCGGTCACCGCCCCGATCTGCGCCAGTGGCACGTGGTGCGCTTCGGCCAGTTGCTCCAGGGCGGTCACCTGCACCGGAGGCACCGAGACGATGGCCCGACCCTGAGATTCGGAGAACAACAGGGTCGGCAGGTCAATCCCATCGCGGTCGGCCACGTGGTTCAGCTCGCACTCCGCGCCGACCTGGAACCGCAGGCAGGCTTCGGCCAGCCCGGCAGCTAGTCCCCCACCGGAGAGATCGTGGGCCGCGGAGATCAGCTGGCGTTGTGCGGCGGTCTGCAACAGTTGCGCCAGTGCCTTTTCGGCAGCCAGGTCGACCTGGGGCGGTACGCCGCCGAGGTGCCCGTGCATCCGCGCCAGTTCGGAGCCGTCGAGCTCATCGGCGGTGGTGCCCAGCAGGTAGATCACGTGACCGGCGTGGGCGGACTGCCAGCCAGAAGGTACCCGGTTCTCCACGTTCTGGTGTACGCCCAGCACGGCGACCACCGGGGTGGGGTGGATGGCCTGGGCGCCGGTGGAGTTGTATAGCGAGACGTTGCCACCGGTAACCGGGATGCCCAGTTCCAGGCACCCATCGGCCAACCCGCGCACGGCTTCGGCGAATTGCCACATCACCGCTGGATCTTCCGGGGAGCCGAAGTTCAGGCAGTCGGAGACCGCCACCGGGCGGGCCCCGGAGGTGGCCACATTGCGATAGGCCTCGGCCAGGCTGGCCTGAGCGCCGGTGTAGGGATCCAGGGTGGTGAACCGCGAGTTGCAGTCGGTGGCCACGGCAATGCCGAGCCCGGTGGTTTCGTCCACGCGGATCACCCCGGCGTCATCCGGTTCGGCCATGGCGGTGTTGCCCTGCACGTAGGAGTCGTACTGGGCGGTGATCCAGGAGGTATCGGCCAGATTCGGGGTGGAGAGCAAGTCCAAGATGGTCTGGCGCAGATCGGCCTCGGGGGCCTGGAAATCGAGGGCCTGGAAGTGGTCGGTGGCCAACGCGTCCTGACTGTCCGGACGGTGGTAGGGGCGGTGGTATTCGGGCCCGTCATGAGCCACGGTGCGCGGGTCCACGTCGACGATCACCTCGCCGTCCCACTCAATGATCAGCCGGTTGGTGTCGGTCACCTCGCCCAACACCGAGTACTCGACCTCCCACTTATCCATCACGGCTTCAAAGTCGGCCAGTTTCTCGGGGGTGACGACGGCCATCATCCGTTCCTGGGATTCTGACATCAGAATCTCGCTGGGGGTCAGGCTCGGGTCACGCAACAGCACCTGGGTGAGGTCCACGTGCATCCCGCCCTCACCGTTGGAGGCCAACTCCGAGGTGGCACATGAAATGCCGGCAGCACCCAGGTCTTGGATACCTTCCACCAGTCCGGAGTGGAATAGCTCCAGGCAGGCCTCGATCAGGACCTTTTCGGCGAACGGGTCACCGACTTGCACCGCCGGGCGTTTGGAGGGTTTGGTGTCGTCGAAGGATTCTGAGGCCAGCACGCTGGCGCCACCGATGCCGTCACCGCCGGTGCGGGCACCGAAGAGTACGACCTGATTGCCCGCCCCCGAGGCGTTGGCGGTGCGCAGATCCTCGTGGCGCAGTACGCCGACCGCCAGCGCGTTGACCAACGGGTTACCGCGATAGCACTCGTCAAATTCGGTTTCTCCGCCGATATTGGGTAGCCCCAGCGAGTTACCGTATCCGCCGATTCCGGCCACTACGCCGGGGAGTACCCGTTGGGTGTCGGGGTAGTCGATCGGACCGAAACGTAGCGCGTCCATGACCGCCACCGGGCGGGCACCCATCGAGATAATGTCGCGCACGATCCCACCCACGCCGGTGGCTGCACCCTGGTAGGGCTCGACGAAGGACGGGGAGTTATGGGACTCGATCTTGAAGGTCACCGCCCAGCCGTCACCGATGTCGGTGACCCCGGCGTTCTCACCGATGCCCACCATCAGGTCCTGACGCATCTCGTCGGTGACCTTCTCACCGAATTGGCGCAGGTGGACCTTGGAGGACTTATAGGAGCAGTGCTCGGACCACATCACCGAGTACATCGCCAGCTCGGCGTGGGTGGGCCGGCGCCCCAAGACCTTTTTGATCTCGGCGAACTCGTTGTCCTTCAATCCCAGTTCGGCCCAGGGAAGTTCTTCATCGGGGGTGGCAGTCGCGTGGTCGACGGTGTCGAGGTTGAACATCGTAATCCTTAGGCTCTCGCAAGTGAGGTCAGCACGGACTGGAACACGCCCAGCCCATCGGTTCCCTGGCGCATGGTGGCAGGTGTGGCGGTTCCGGAGGCCAGTGAGGGGCCGAAACCGGCTTCCACCGCGTGTTCGGGGTGGGGCATCAGCCCCACCACAGTGCCTGCCTCATTGGTGATACCGGCAATGTCATTGCGGGAGCCGTTCGGGTTGTGGCCACGGTAGCGGAAGACCACCCGGTTGGACTCCTCCAGCATCGCCAGCGTCTGCTCATCGGCAACGTATTGGCCGTCCTGGTTCTTCAAGGGCACCACAATCTCCTCGCCCTGACGAAACGAGGACGTCCAGGCGGTGGTAGCGTTGTCAATGCGCAAACGTTGATCGGTGCGGATGAACTTCAGGTGATCGTTTTTGATCATCGAGCCCGGCAATAATCCGGCCTCGGTGAGGATCTGAAACCCGTTGCAAATGCCCAGCACCGGCAGGCCGGTCTCAGCTGCGGCCACCACCTGGGTCATCATCGGGGCTTTGGCGGCCATCGCCCCGGCGCGCAGATAGTCGCCGTAGGAGAATCCGCCGGGGATCACCACCGCGTCGCTACCGGCCAGGTCGGTGTCCTTGTACCACAGCTGCACCGGCTCGGCGCCGGCCAACCGCACCGCTCGGGTAGCATCGCGGTCATCGAGTGTTCCAGGAAAGGTGATAATGCCAATACGTGGGCTCATGCCTGCTCCACCGCATCGTCGTCAGCCACAGACACATTCACCACGTCTTCGATCACCGGGTTGGAGAGCAGTTCTTCACCGGCCCGACGTGCTGCCTGCAGGTGGGCCTCGGTGACCTCACCGTCGACGAACAGTTCGAAACGCTTGCCCTGACGGACTGCGGAGAAATCGGAGATCCCGATTCCGGGGAGCTGGTGGGCAATGGCTTTACCCTGCGGATCAAGAATTTCGGGTTTGAGCATCACGTCAACGACGATACGAGGCATCTGCAGTCTCCACCTTCTGACGAAATCGTGTACGTCAAAATCTTAGGCGCTTCAGCCACGCTTTGCCTATTCCGGGGGTTTTCATTGCGGGGTTAACACACCGCACCCGCCAGCACACCTCAAAGAAGCGCTGACGGGTGCGATGAGTATATGGAGTTTTTACTCGTACTTCTCGCCGGCCTTGGCCTTCGCGATCAGCCCTTCGGAGGGCAGGAAGTGGTCACCGTACTTCTCGGCGAGCTCCCGAGCGCGAGCCACGAAGCCCTGCAGGCCGCCGGCGTACTGGTTGACGTACTGCAACACGCCACCGGTCCAGGCCGGGAACCCAATACCGAGGATCGAGCCGATATTAGCATCGGGTACCGAGGTCAGCACGCCTTCTTCCAGGCAGGCAATGGTGTCCAGTGCCTCAGCGAAGAGCATGCGTTCCTGCAGGTCGATCAGCTCCGGCACCGAGGTCCCGGACTTGAAGTGCTCCCGTAGCCCCGGCCACAACAGCTGACGCTTGCCGTTCTCGTCGTAGTCGTAGAACCCGCGACCGGACTTGCGGGAAGGACGATCGGCTTCTTCCACCATCCAGCGCAGTACGTCCTGGGAAGGGTGGTGTGGGGTCTCGATGCCGGCAGCACGGTCTGCTTCTTCGGCCTCAGAACGGATCTTCAGCGGCAGGGTCAGCGTCAGGTCGTCCAGCAGCGACAGCGGGCCGGAGGGGTAACCGGCCTGCATCGCGGCGTGCTCGACGGTGGCCGGCTCCACACCTTCACCCACAGCCGCCAGGGCTTCGCGCATGTATTTATCGATCACCCGGGAAGTGAAGAAACCGCGCGAGTCGGTGACCACGATCGGGGTCTTGCGGATCGCGGCCACGTAGTCGAAGGCGCGTGCCAGTGCCTCATCGGAGGTCTTCTCGCCGCAAATGATCTCCACCAGTGGCATCTTGTCGACCGGGGAGAAGAAGTGAATGCCGATGAAGTCTTCCTGACGGTCCACGCCAGCAGCCAGCGAAGTGATCGGCAAGCTGGAGGTGTTGGAGCCCAGCAGTGCGTCCGGGGTGACAATGTCCTGGATCTCCTGGAACACCTGGTGTTTGAGCTCCACGGATTCGAAGACCGCCTCGATGACGAAGTCCACGCCCTCAAAATCGGAGGCCTCCCCGGTCGGGGTGATGCGGTCCAGCAGAGCCTGGGACTTTTCTTCGGTGGTCTTGCCCCGCTGTAGAGCCTTGGCCTCAAGCTTGCGGGCGTAGTCCTTACCCTTTTCAGCCGCCTCCAGCGAAACGTCCTTGAGCACCACGTCCAGTCCAGCCTTGGCGGACACGTAGGCGATGCCTGCGCCCATCAAACCGGCTCCGAGTACGCCGAGCTTTTTGATCTCCCGCGGGGCAATGCCGTCGGGACGGGAGCCACCGGACTTGATGTGCTGCATGTCGAAGAAGAAGGCCTGGATCATGTTCTTGGCCACCTGAGAGTGGGTCAGGTGAATGAAGTACCGGGTCTCAATCGCCAGTGCGGTGTCGATATCCACCGAGGCGCCCTCTACCGCAGCAGCCATGGCAGCACGCGGTGCCGGGAAGTTCGCGCCCTTCAGCTGGCGACGCAAGAGTGCCGGTAGGGCCGGCAGCTGGCTGGCGACCTTGGGGCTCTTCGGGTCCCCGCCGGGGATTTTGAAGCCCTCTTGGTCCCACGGCTGGACCGGTTCGGGGTTGTTCTTGATCCAGGCCACCGCAGCCTCGCGGAGCTGCTCGGCGGGCACCAGCTCATCGATGAGCCCCAGCGCGTGGGCGTCCTCGGCCTTGAACTGGGTACCGGGAATCACCACTTTCTGCAGGGCGTCCTGGATACCGAGCATGCGCACCAGGCGAGTCACACCGCCACCGCCGGGAAGCAGTCCCAGGGTCACTTCGGGCACACCGTAGCGTGCCTTGGGATTATCGGAGGCGGCCAGTCGGTAGTGCGAGGCCAGGGCGATTTCGAGGCCACCGCCCAGGGCGGCACCGTGCATGGCGGCCACCACGGGTTTACCCAGTTGCTCCAGACGACGCAGTAGCGACTTGATGTGGCTGAGTTCTGCCACCTGGGCGTCGGTGTTCTCGGGGGTCATCTCGCGCAGTTGCTCGAGGTTACCTCCGGCGAACCAGGTCTTTTTCGCCGAGGTGATCACCACGCCGGTGATCTCTTCGGCTTCCAGCCGGTCCACGGTGGCTGAGAAGGCCTGCACGAAGTGGTCGTTCATGGTGTTGACCGAGGCATTGGGGTCGTCCATGGTGATGGTCACGATGCCATCGGCGTCTTGGTCCCACTGGTATCCGGTGTAGTTCTCTGTCGTCATGACTGTTCCCCTTAGACTCGCTCGATAATGGTCGCAATACCCATGCCGCCACCGATGCACAGGGTGGCCAGACCGCGCTGCTGGTCGGTGCGCTCGAGCTCATCGAGCAACGTACCCAAAATCATCGCGCCGGTCGCACCCAATGGATGGCCCATGGCGATGGCACCACCGTTGACGTTGACCTTTTCATCCGGAACGCCCAGCTCCTTCTGCCACTTCATCACCACAGCGGCGAAGGCCTCATTGAGTTCGAACAGGTCAATATCGTCCACGCTCAGACCCGCCTTGGCCAGTGCTTTCTCAGTGGCCGGGGTCGGGCCGGTGAGCATGATGGTCGGTTCCGACCCGGTGACCGCCGTCTGAATAATCTTGGCGCGCGGGGTCAGGCCCAGCTTCTCACCGATCTCGGCAGAACCGAGCAACACCAGGGCGGAGCCGTCAACGATGCCGGAAGAGTTACCGGGACCGTGGACGTGGTTGATCCGCTCCAACCAGTGGTATTTCTGCAAGGCAACGTCATCGAAACCAGCCTGGGCACCGATCTTGGCGAAACTGGCGGGCAGTTCGCCCAGGGATTCCACGGTGGAGCCGGGACGGCGGTGTTCATCGTGGTCGAGCAGCACATGACCGTTGATGTCTTTCACCGGCACGATCGAGCGGTCGAAGCGACCTTCTTGCCACGCGGTCTCAGCCCGCTGCTGGGAACGAGCGGCGTAGGTGTCGACGTCTTCGCGGCTGAAACCTTCCACCGTGGCAATCAAGTCTGCGGAGATACCCTGGGGCACGAAGTAGGAGTCATAGGCGGTGGCGGGGTCCTGAGAGTACGGGCCACCGTCAGCACCCAGTGGCACCCGCGACATGGATTCCACGCCGCCGGCCAGCACGAGATCTTCGAAGCCGGAGCCGATCTTCTGGGCGGCCAGGTTCACAGCTTCGAGGCCGGAGGCGCAGAACCGGTTGACCTGCACACCAGCCGCCGTGTCAGGTAGGGACGAAGCCAGGGCAGCGGCGCGAGCGATATCTCCACCCTGGTCTCCAACCGGGGAGACCACGCCCAGGACAATGTCGTCAATGAGTTGTGGATCTAACGAGGGGTTGCGTTCTTGGATAGCCTCGATCAAGCCCACCACCAGGTCGATGGGTTTCACCGAGTGCAACGACCCGTTCTTATTCTTCCCGCGCGGAGTTCGCACGGCATCATAGATATATGCCTCGGGCATGGACCTTCCTTTTCCTTTTCTGTGAGCTAGGACTCAACCAACAGTATTGAGGATAGCGTCTCATACCTGCAACTCGAGTTACAGGTAGCTGAGCCCGAGACAACGTTTTAGCGGACGTTGTCATGCCGTCCGCTCCCTAGCTGTCGGTGACTACTCCCAAATCTTTAAGGTATTCATAGGCCACGTCACCGTAATCTTCTCCGTCCACGTCCACGCGGGCATTAAGTTCCTGCATCCGGTCATTGTCTAGGTCAGCGACGACCGGCGCAAAGAGGTCTTCAAGCTGGGGATATTGCTCGGCGAGCTCACTGTCAACGACCGGTGCCATGTTGTATTTGGGGAAAAATCCCCGCGGGTCTTCCAGCGCTACCAGGTCCAACGCCTTAATACGACCGTCGGTGAAAAATACCTCACCGAAGGTACAGGTTCCGTTAGCAAGGGCCGCATAGATCGCTCCGGTGTCGATAATCGACACCTGTTCAGAAGGAGGTTCATCCATCCCGTATTCCTCCAGCATCGGGATAAACCCATCATTGCGAGCCTGGAACTCGGCATCCACACAAAATGTTTGTTCTGCCTCGGGGAGCTTCGTCATATCGTCCAGGGATGAGACCCCGTATTCTTCAGCCGTCTCCCTGCGCACAGCCATTGTATACGTGTTGTTCATGTCAGCGGGCTCGTACCACGTTAGCCCGTTGGACTTGTCCGCGTCCCGCACAGCTTCGTATTGTTCCTGGGAATCGGGTATCGGATCAGTGTGCCCCATATATGTGATCCAGGCTGTCCCTGTATATTCCAAGGTGAGGTCAACATCACCTGTCAACTGGGCCTGGCGAACCGAGGTCGAGCCGGGAATATTCGTCAGGTCCTGAACGTCAGCCCCCGCTGACTGCAGTAGCACCACAGCGATCTTGCCCAGAAGGATTTGCTCGGTGAAGTTCTTGGAACCAACGGAAATACTGGCACCGTCAAGGCTAATGTCGGCGACCTCACCGGTCAGCGTCCCCGAGGGAGTGTAACCGCCGGCAGTACCCAAACCACAACCGGACAGGACCAGGCTTCCGATGAGCCCGAGACTACTCACGCCGATAACAGCTCGACGTTTAGCGACCCGAAGCAACATCTTCAACGACATTGACCGTTTCACGCAGTCACCCCCTTCGGAGCCAAGATCGCTTCGCACAGTCTTCCCACCCATTCGATCAGCAGGGCTAGAGTACCAATCAACAGGGCACCCGAAATCAGAATGGGAAACCGGTACAGGCTGATTCCGGTGGTGATGAGTGTCCCGAGGCCACCAGCGTCAATAAAAGTCGCGAAGGCCCCAGCACCCACCAATAGCACGAGTGCTGTGCGCACCCCCACCATGATCACTGGTAGTGCCATCGGTAGCTCGACTCTGAAGAGAACTTGCCACGGAGACATCGAAATCCCCCTGGCAACCTCAATAAGTTCGGGGTCAACGGAGCGCAAGGCTGCAATCGTATTGGCCAGCACGGGCAAGAAAGCGTAGATCCACAGCGATACAACAGCAGTTGTCGCCCCGAATCCCCACCACATAGCCAGTAGCACGATCACACCGATCACCGGTGCTGCCTGTCCCATATTGGCAATGAAGGTCACCGGAGTTGCCAGCCGGCGTAAGCTACCGCGCGTGAGGAGAATTCCGACGGGAATCGCGGTGAGTACTACAACAATGGTGCAGACCAAGACCAGTACAACGTGCTCGCCCGCCATGACCGCCACGTTGGAGAGGTCCAAGGTACGGGCTTCAATATCGTCCAAAGTTGCGGCCGCTTGCCAGACCAGCCAGCCCCCCAGCAAGATGATCACGAGCACCGGGATACCCGCCAGCAAGATTTTGTCTTCGCGAGAAAGCCTTCGCCACATGATCAGTTCACTCCCCGCACATCGTCAGTCAGATTGTCGGATGAACCGGGCTGTTGCTCGTCGTGTACCGGCTGCGCAACCTGTTCATTCAGGGCGCGGACATAATCCGTCACCGTCTCATAAAGCAACACACCCTGGTAGGTGCCACGCTTGACCACCATGGCACCACCGTGGGAGGAGGTGAGCATTGCGTCGAGCGCGTCATTGAGAGTTGACCGGTGGTCGATGACGGTCTGCAAATCCGCCTTGGGATCTGGCACCGTAGCCTGTCGTTGGAGCGTGCGCAGGCTGACCCAGTCACGGGGCTCGTCACGCTCATTAAGGATCACAACAGCACTCGCTCCCTCTACTGTGGCCCGTTGCACTACCTCATCCACAGACTCGCCAATCCGGGCTGTGGGTGGATGCGACAACCCAAGTTCGTCAACCCGCCGTAAGCTGAGCTGTTTTAAAGTGGATCCAGCACCGATGAAATCGTCGACAAAATCGCTGGCCGGTGCGGCGAGAACCTTTTCTGGCGTGTCGTACTGCGCGATCGTGGCTCCTGGTTGGAAAATCACCATCCGGTCACCCAGTTTGATCGCTTCATCTATATCGTGAGTCACGCACACGATAGTCTTCTGCAGTTCAGACTGAATCCGCATAAGTTCATCCTGCAACCGCGAGCGCGTCACCGGGTCAACCGCGCCGAACGGCTCATCCATCAGCACGATCGGGGGATCAGCAGCCAGTCCACGCGCCACACCCACACGCTGTTGCTGTCCGCCGGAGAGTTCCCTCGGATAGCGGTCACGGTAAATCTGCGGGTCAAGCCCCACCATGTCCAGAAGCTCATCTACTCGGGCGCGGATCCGCTTCTTATCCCACTTGAGTAGCCCCGGGACGAGGCCAATATTGGCGCCCACAGTCAGGTGCGGCAACATCCCACCGCCCTGAATCACGTAGCCGATATTGCGACGCAACCTCGTGGGATTGTGGTTGGTCACATCGTCCCCGTCAATCAGAATCGTGCCAGCGCTTGGTTCGATCAGTCGATTGATCATCTTCAACGTGGTGGTTTTCCCACATCCCGATGGCCCAACAAACATCACCATCTCACCGGCAGGAATGACGAGGTCCATCTCCTGGACGGCAGGATTTTTCTGCCCGGGGTACCGTTTGGAAACCTTGCGAAGTTCGATCTCAACGCCGCGGTTGGATTCGTGATGACGCTGTGACTCTGTCATGCTTTTTGTCCCTTCGAAGTGGTGAGCCGGGTCAGACCCATGAGTAAGAGGTCAAGAATGAGCGCCACGATCACGATGCCAAAAGTGCCGACCAAGGCGTAGTACACCGCGTTTGCCCCTCCAATTTGACTGAGGCCCGAGAAAATGTATCCACCCAGTCCAGGTCCTAGGGCATAGGCCGCGATGGCGGCTACACCCATGGACATCTGAGCAGAGACTCGCACGCCGGTCATAATGATCGGCCAGGCCAGTGGCAACCGCACTCGAAACAACACCGCCGCAGGCCCCATCCCTTGACCACGGGCGGACTCGACAACCAGCGGATCTATGGCTTGCAAGCCGACAATGGCATTTCGCATGATCGGCAGGATCGCGTAAAAGGTCACCAAGACCACCGACGGTAAAGTACCGATACCCACGATGGGAATCACCAGCCCAAGCAAGGCCAGTGAGGGCACGGTCAACCCGATAGAGCTCAGAGCGTTCGCAACCGAAGCACCCCACGGCCGTGACGACACCAACATTGCGATCACTAAAGCAATAATCGTGGCTAAGATCAGCGCTTGAACCACTAAGCTGGCGTGTTGGTAGGAGCGAAAAAGAATATCTCCCCACCGCGAAGTTAGAAACTCAAGCACATTCAGGACCGCCTTCCAAGGAATCCATGAGACGTCATGCGTCACCCTCAGGTCGTCGCAGGGCGAGTTTAACGGAGTGATATTTTCTTATTCAACCCCCCGACGTACCTTATTCATATTGAGCGCGTAGCTCAGGTCGTGCCTCACGTATCGTGAGCGCGAAGCCATAGTGTGAACGCATGGATAAGGACATTGTCTCGATGAGTGCTCGGATTGAAGTCACCAAG
>NZ_QHLO01000007.1:0-144582 GCF_003185945.1 Auritidibacter sp. NML120636 | reverse complement strand
ACACGTCGAGGTCTTTCGGATGGACTGTGTAAGAACTTCCATCATCGGAAGACCTCGACGTCTATCCGGGCAGCGCCACGCCGTGTCCTGGAATCACTGATCCACACCCTCAATTACGAAGAGCCGGTTATGGTTGGACACTGTGATATGTGTCACTGTAGAGTGCCGGGTATGAGCACCTCCGCACGAGAACAGACTGCATCGGCTGGCGCCGACGACCAGGGCTTATCTGGGATCGTCGCGCGATTGAAAGCAGGCAAGGCGCACGGGTGGGGAATCTTTCACCTGGGGAGCTGGCCGATGATGCTCGGCGGAATGATGTTCATTATCTCCGCTTTTCTCCCGTGGGTGTCATTGCCCTGGGTGGAGGACCTCACCGGTGAGACGTTCCATCTTCGTGGGACCGACGGCCCAGGGGTTCTCACGTTGGCGGTTGGATGCCTGGCGTTTGCGGGAGCTTTCGTGCCCCGTCGCAAACTGGCTATCGGTCATGCGGCAGGTCCGGGAGGTATCGTTGCGCTTATCGTGATGCTTCAATGCTGGAATATCGTCTCCCACTCGATTCAGCTGAATGCGTGGGGTGCTTTCGTGCCCGGAATGGGCCTGGTACTGGCCGCTGGTGGTGCGGTTCTCCTGATGAAAGCTGGGTGGACTATGTACCGCCACTGGCCACAACGCGATTCAGCGTCTTCACGCGGTTCGATCCGGTCTTCGTGAATCAACCACATGGAGGTGGTGGGTGCTGCCAAAAACTCGGATCGATATCGTCGCCGGAGCACACGAGGGGTCGGTGCGCACTCTGGTCACGTGTTTGCTAGTCTGCCAGAAATGACAACACACTGACTGGAGTGCATCGATCATCTCGACCACGATGCGCGCAGTGATCGGTCTCATTCTCCCTGACCGAGCCCTGGCGAATCCCAAGAGCTACCCATCTGTCAGGGACGTCGTCCCCGGCGGATGAGTAGCTCTTGCGGTATCTCAGTGGGTGGTATTGCCACCGAGCCTTAGGAGGCCAAGGCTTCCCGGAACTTGACGGCTTTGCCGATTTTCAGCACGGAGTTCTGGTAGATCCGGGTGGCCAAGGCCAATACCAACGCGGTGGTGAGAATTAACAGCCCCAGTGACCCCAGCACTTCCCACAGCGCCGCCTCGCCGGTGAAGACCCGAATCGGCATGGCAACGACTGCTGAGAAGGGAATCCAGCTCATCGCCGTGACGAGCGCGGTATTGGTGGGGTACATGACAATCAGCAGGTAGGGGACCAAGATCAGGAGCACGATGGGCGTGGAGATGGAACCAAGGTCTTCATTGCGCGAAACCATCGAGGCGGCCGCGGCGTACATCCCGGCCACCATGACAAACGAAATGGCGAAGAACAGTACGAACCACAGGGTCGGAGCGATCATTTGTTCACTGAGCAACGGCATCTGCTCGTCGTCGCCATTAACCAGAATGCCGATGACCGCGGCCAGTGCCATCAGCGCGATCTGGGCGAAAGCGACAATGGAGTTGCCCAGTACCTTGCCGAACAAGATGGCTCGAGCCGGGACAGCAGCCAACAGAATCTCGATGATCCGGGATTGTTTTTCTTCGACCACGGAGCTGGCCATGGTCTGACCGAAGAGGATGGCCGCCATAAAGTAAACCAGACCGAAAATCATGCCCAGCAGGTACATGATGGCGAAATTCTGGGCATCGGAATCCTCCAGGATGGTGATTTCCGGGGCGATCGACAGGGCGTCGATGAGCGCGCTGGGGGGTTCGCCCAGGGAGAGGACTTCAATACCCATGGGGTTGGTGTCGGTCACTTCGGTCAGGATCAGCCCGGCATCGGCCTCGCCGGAGGTCACCTGGTCTGTGACGGTCTCGGCGTCTTCGACGGTGGTGGCCTCAAGCCCGGGGACCGCATCGAGTCCGGCGTGGGGTTCGGCGGTGTTGCTGGCGTCCACGACGTCTTGGGAGATGGCTACGGTGGTGTCCGAGGAACCACCGGAGGTCAAGGATTCGGCTACGCGAGGTCCGAAGAGCGTACCGAGCAGCACCAGGGCGATCAAGATGATCCCGGTAATCACAAAGGCTTTGGACCGCAGGCGGGTTTTGATTTCACGTCCGGCCACAACGCTGGCCGCGCTCAAGCTGGTCATGGGTGGTCTCCTGGGGTGGTGTCAGCGGTATCGGATTGGTCGGTGACGACGTCGTGGAAGATCTCGTGCAAACTCCGGTGGATCGGACCGAACTCGAAGACGGTGCCACGGGTGATGGCCTGGGCCAGTAACTGATGGGCGGTCTGGGGGTTTTCGGCGGTGAAGCGTAGATCGCCGCCGTCGAATTCGGTGACCGTGATGCCGGGGACCTCTCGGGCCCACCCGGTGTCGGCATCGGTGCGCAACCTCCAGTCCTTAATTTCGGCCTGCTCGAGTAGCTGATCGCGGGTGCCGTTGGCGGCCACCTGCCCGTCGGCGAGGATGACCAGCTCGTCGCAGAGTCGTTCGACCAGATCGAGTTGATGAGAGGAGAACAGCACCGGGGCACCCCGGCTGGCGACATCTTGCAGGACCTCCAGGATGGTCTCGACCGCTTGCGGGTCGAGTCCGGAGAACGGCTCATCGAGCACGAGTGCGGCCGGCTCGTGGACCAGCGCGGCGGCGACTTGGACGCGCTGTTGGTTACCCAGGGAGAGATCTTCCAGATCATCTTTTGCCCGAGAGGCGAGGCCGAGACGCTCTAGGATCTCCTCGGAACGGTGGGAGGCAGCAGCGGAGTCGACGCCGTGGAGTTTGGCCAGGTAGACCAGCTGTTCTTTGACCGGCATCTTCGGGTACAGCCCGCGTTCTTCGGGCATGTAGCCGATTTGAGAGCGGTACCGGGCATCGATGGGGGAACCATTGACGGTGATGGTGCCGCCATCGTGGTCGAGTACACCCATCAAGATGCGCATGGTGGTCGTTTTACCGGCACCGTTACCTCCCACGAAACCGGTCATCAGGCCCGGTTTGATGGAGAAGGAGAGCTCTTTGAGCACTTGGCGGGTGCCGTAGGACTTGATCAGGTTGTCGATGACGATTCCGGACTCGGCCGAGGCCCCAGCGGCCGGCGGGGGAGCATTGTCGTGATGTCTCATATCACCAATGTAGAAAACGGGTGGCCGGGGCGTCCTCCCCCTATTGGGTGAACTTTGACCACTTGCGGCCGGGCGCCAGAAGACTGAGAGGAGCGAGATGAGTGAGATGGGCTAGATGTGGTGTTCGTAGGCCCAAATCACTGCGTGGACCCGATCCTTGACCCGCAGTTTCATCAGCAGATGCGACACGTGAGTCTTGACGGTGGCAGCACCGACGACCAGGTGTTCGGCGATTTCGGGGTTGGAATAGCCCTGGATGAGCATGTGGAAGATCTCGGTTTCTCGCCCGGTGAGCTCGTTGAGGACTTCCGGTCCGGCGGCTTCGAGCAGGGCAGCCGGTTTCGGGCGAGTAATGGGGGCCGGCTGGTCAGGCTGGTCTGCGGTGGGGGTCTGGCCGGCGAAACGCTGCAGGACCCGTCCGGTAACTTCCGGGGCCAGTAGTGCGTCCCCATCACCCAGGGTGATGATTGCGTCGATAATGTCCTCGGCCCCGGCGGTCTTGAGCAAGAATCCGGAGGCGCCGGCCTCGAGGGTTTCGAACAAGAAATCGTCGCGATCGAACGTGGTCAGGATCAGCACCGAGCTGGTCGTGGAGAGCCGGGCGATCTCCCGGGTGGCTTCGATTCCATCCATCACCGGCATGCGGACGTCCATACACACCACATCGGGGTGGTGGGTGCGAACCAGCTCGATGGCTTCGACGCCGTTGGCTGCTTCACCCACCAGCTGTAATCGGGGTTCGGTCGCGATCATCGCGGCCAGTCCGGTACGGATCATGGGCTGGTCATCGACCAGCACGACGCTCAAGGTCTCATCGAGTTCATCGGGGGTGTTCATGCGAGCTGGGTCCTGGACGGTGGTGGAGCGTCGAACGGTTCGGTTGCTTCGGTGGAGATCGTGGTTACCTCGCTCGAATCCGCGGGTGTCTCGGTGAGCGGGATGTTGGCTCGAATCAGCCAGCCACCGGAAGATTTCGGTCCGGCGGTGAAGGTCCCATCCAGCGCGGTGACGCGTTCGGTGAGCCCTTGCAGCCCGCACCCGGTGCCCTCAGCGAGGCCGGTATGCTGAGAAGCCCGACGCATCGAGCTGGGGGACTGGTTATGATCGGAGACTTCCAGTTCGATCGCATCAGCCAGATAACGCAACCGGACCACCACGGTGGCGGTGGCCCCGGCATGTTTGCGGGCGTTATTGATGCCTTCCTGGGCGATCCGGTACAGCGTCAGCTGCACCGAGGAGGGGACCTCGGGGCGGGCGACACCGGGCTGGCTGGGTTCAATAATTTCTAGTCGGACGGTTTGGGAGGTGGCATGAGCCGTTCGCACCAGATCGGGAAGCTGACTGAGATCCGGTAGCGGCGCGGTGTGTTCTGGCTGGTCGCGCAGTGTGTAGACCAGGGCCCGCAACTCGGCGATGGTCTGCTGTGCGGCGGTCTCGATGGCACGCAATTGCTCGACTCCAGCGACATTGCCGGTGCTGTCGGTACTGCCCTTGGCTGATGTGTCCAGGCTACGCCGGGCCGCGGAGGCATGAATGCCCATCACGGTCACGTGGTGGGCGACGACGTCGTGTAGTTCACGGGCAATGTGCATCCGTTCGGCGTGCACGGCCGAGGCCGCCAGTTGTTGTTGCGCCTCGTGAAGCTCGCGGTGGGCCGTCGAGAGCTTCTGATGGGCGAGATGGAGCTGGTTGTGGGCGATTGCGCCCTGCCAGGAGGAGTTCCCGAAGATCCAGGCCAAGAAATAGAAGATTGCGTTGACCAACCATTGGGATCCCAGCGCGGTGAGGGTCTGATAGAGGTCCGCACCCGTGGCTTGGGCCTGGGTGATGGCCTGGATCGAGGTCGCGATCAGCCACGCGAGGATCAGTCCGATAATCCCAACCCGGACCCATAGGGCGCGCCGGCGATCATTCGACCAGGCCCCGACCCCGTAGAAACTCACAAAGAGCACGATCTGGTACGAGTACACCTCCACGCCGATGGTGTGATTGAACACGATGGCCGCCACCGCCAGGTAGCTGGCTACCGTGCAGGGGAAGCGCCGGTAGAGGATCATGGGTAAAGCCAGCAACGGCACGCTGAGATAGGTGCCCCAGGTGGTGAATCCCATGGTCTCGAGCAGTCCCGAGCGATGCGATAACGCGGTAAAGATTAGCCCGATGATCACTAAGCCGGCACCGATCAGTGCGTCGGTGCGTAGCCAGTGGGGCGGAAGGTCGCGGCGGTGCTCGGCGGATTCGGTCACAGCGTGCTCCAGGGGGTCAGTACCTCGAGCAGACGGGCACGCAACACCTGAGCGCGCTCGGAAAACTCTTTCTGCAAGCGGGTGTATTCGGCTTTGCCGTCCCGGGTCTCGATGCGGATGGGGTCCAGACCCCAGTCGGAGAGGTCATAGGGCGAGGCGCGCATATCCATCACCCGGATCTGCCAGGCCAGCTCGAACGTCTCGGCCATCAGATCCGAATCCACCAGTGGCACCATCTTGTAGCTGTGACGGTAGAGATCCATATTGGCGTGCAGACAGCCGGGCTGTTCTAGTTCGGGTGCGCGCTTGCGGGTGGGCCTGAACTGGTTGAGCGGTTTGGCCTCGGGCGCGTAGAACCGGTAGGCATCAAAGTGGGTGCACGTGATCTTGTGGGATTCCACCACCTCGTCGGTACCGGATGCTCCGAGTCGCAACGGTAGCTGGGCGTGCCGAATCCCGTGGCGGTCCGAACGGTAGGCCATCGCCCACTCGTGCAGACCAAAACAGCTCAGCTGGGCCCGGCGGGGTAGTGTGGCGGCGAGCAGATTGACCGTGACATTGATGGCGGTCTGGCGCTTGGCACGAAAAGAGTCGGTATCCACGCGGTACCCACCCCAGTCTGAGTCATACCGGTAGTGCGGGTAGTCAGCATGGTCGGGGGCCTGACCGGTGTGATCGGGGAGCAACACAGCGTGGGGACCCGGATGCCAGCGCTTCAGCGCTCCGGCGGTGAAGGAATAGTAGGAGAACATGAAGTCGAAGATCGGGTGTTTGATCCCGGCCGCGCGGAGCTCGAAAAGTTCCCGGGTCAGCTCGGTGATGCGCTGGCTGTGTGCGGTGGATCGGGCCCGATAGTCCTCGGCATCCACCACCGTCAGGGTTCCGGGGCTGGTGGCTGTGTGCATGGGTGACAGTCTAGAAGATCACTGCGAGGTGGGTCATCCCCCGCGGGAGTGAAACAGGCCGGTCCGCCACCGGGTGAGTACCCGGGGTGGTGGACCGGCCATCACGTGTGGTCAGTTGCCGTGACGTCTTGCTGTGTTGAGGTCTTAACCTCTTAGCGCCACTGGCGGGACCGGTGTTAGCGGCCGGTGCCAGCGTAGACGGTGGCTTCTTCTTCGGCGTCGAGGTCGAACTCGGTGTGGATCGCCTTGATCGCGTCATCGAGCTTCTCGGCAGCGGTGATCACCGAGATGCGGATCTCGGAGGTCGAAATCAAGTCGATGTTGGCGCCGGCGTTGTGCAGTGCGTCGAAGAACCGGGCGGAGATCCCGGGGTTGGAGCGCATACCGCCACCGACCAGGGAGACCTTACCGATGTTCTTATTGAACAGCGTGTCCTCGAAACCGATGTCCTCCTGCGCCTCGCGCAGGGCCCGCAATGCCTCGTCGCCCTGATCCTTGGGGATGGTGAAGGAAATATCGGTACGACCGGAGCCGGCACGCGAGACGTTCTGGACGATCATATCGATATTGGTGTTGGTCTTGGCCACGACGTGGAAGACCTCGGCGGCCTTACCCGGCACGTCGGGTACACCGATGACGGTGACTTTACCTTCGGATCGATCGTGAGCAATACCGGCAATGATGGGTTGTTCCAAGGGTTCGCCTTCCTTCAGGTGGATCGAATCGGCTGGATCGGGGATGACCCACGTTCCTTGATGGTGGGAAAATGAGGAGCGGACGTGGAGTTTCACACCAAAGCGGCGGGCATATTCCACCGAGCGCAAGTGCAGGATCTTCGATCCTGAGGCCGCCATTTCCAGCATTTCCTCGGAGGAGATTTCGTGGATTTTCTTCGCGGTGGGCACCACGCGGGGGTCTGCGGAGTACACGCCATCAACATCGGTGTAGATCTCGCAGGCGTCGGCCCGCAATGCTGCCGCCAAAGCCACCGCCGTGGTATCGGAACCACCGCGTCCCATGGTGGTGATGTCTTTGGATTCAGGGCTCATGCCCTGGAAACCGGCCACAATGGCAACATCGCCCTCATCGACGGCTTCTTTAATGCGGTAGGGGTTGACCTGCACGATCCGGGCATCCCCGTGCTGGGTGTCGGTGAGCATACCGGCCTGAGAACCGGTGAAGCTACGGGCCGTGATACCGCGTTCGTGTACGGCCATGGCCAGCAGGGACATGGAAATGCGCTCGCCGGCCGAGAGGAGGATATCCATTTCGCGCACTGGGGCTTGACGAGAAATTTTATCGGCGAGGTCCAGCAGGTCATCGGTGGTGTCTCCCATGGCGGAGACCACCACGACCACTTGGTTCCCAGATTTTTGGGTGTCGGCAACACGACGTGCTACCCGTTGGATGGATTTGGCATCGGCAACCGAAGAGCCGCCGTATTTTTGAACGATAAGACTCATTGAGAACTTTCGCGATTGATGTGCGTGCTAACAAGACATTAAGTGTACGGAGGATGCCACCCCAGCGCACCTGAAAAAAGGTGTAATTAAGCAGATACGGGTGAAATATTGCGAATTGGGGGTATGTTCGTGGCTGAGTTGTGAGCTGAGACATGCGAGGTGATGACCTGTATCACTCTTGTGAGGGGGATTCTCCCAAGCGACGGCGGCCTTCGAAGGCTCGGCCCAGCGTGACTTCATCGGCATATTCTAGATCTCCACCCACCGGCAAGCCCGACGCCAACCGGGAGATGGTGATCCCGGTGGCAGCGAGCATGCGAGTCAGGTACGTTGCGGTGGCTTCGCCTTCCAAGTTGGGGTTGGTGGCAATGATGACCTCTTGGATGGTGTCGTCTTGTAGTCGGGAGAGCAACTCGCGGACGTGGAGTTGCTCGGGTCCCACTCCACCGATGGGGTTAATCGCTCCGCCTAAAACGTGATAGCGACCGTGGAAGGTGCGAGTGCGCTCGATGGCCAGCACATCCTGGGATTCCTCCACCACACATAGCAGTCCGCGATCACGAGACTCATCGGCGCAGATCGGGCAGATCTCGTGTTCGGTGACATTGAAACAGACCGAGCAGAGTTGAATCTTTTCCTTGACCACGCGGATGGCATCGGCGAGTTTCAGCATCTCCTCGGCATCGGCCTCCAAGATGTGGAAGGCAATGCGTTGGGCAGACTTCGGGCCGATACCGGGTAGTCGGCCCAGTTCGTCCATCAAGTCTTGGATGGCGCCGTCATACACGATGGGACCTTCTTTGGTTGAGCTGGTGGTAAGCGATCAGGATGAGAACTTCGGAGTGCCGTCGGGGTTGAGTTCTTCCACGAGCCGGGCGTTGAGGATGCGCTCTAGCACCGGGCGTCCGACAAGGCCGGAGTCCTCAACGAGAACGTCATCCTCGCTGGCAACCTCTTCGTTCCAGGCTACTGGTGCCGGCTCGTCGTGAGTGGCTGGTTCGGGGTGGCGATCGCTCGGGTCCTGGTGGGGGTGCTGTTGCGGTGAAGGAGCGGGGGGATGGACCGGGGAAGACGCGACGGTGTTATGTGCCGTGTTTTTCCGGTACTGGTTCATCATCTGCTGGAACATTGACGGCCGGGAAGAGTTTTGGGTGTCTTCACCGGGCGCGGATTCCGCAGCCTGGGGTGTAGTGGTGGTCTCTGCGGAGCCGGGGTCAGTATCGGTGGTGTTCTGGGTGCCGGGGCGATTGGTGTCTGGCGCGTGAGCGCTCGGCGGAGCAGGAGAGGCTGAATCTTGCCTCGGCGTAGAGGAATCGGGGGTCTTGGGGGGATAGGTCGGGATCAAATCCCCGAAACGTTCCTGGAACTCTGCGCGAAGTTCAGCCTCGGGTTTGGCGAAGAAAGGGACCTTGGGCTTGGTGGCTGGATCTGGGGTAGGGATGAATCCGGCGTAGCCGTCCTCAGCAACCGGCTCGGAGGCGGACTGAGTTGCCTGTGGCGGTGCGGGGGCGGGTTGCTGCTGTGGGGACTGGTGAGGTGCGGGGGATGTCTCACCCTCGTCGGGTATTTCGTCCCAGGCCACAGGGGCCTGCTCGTCTTCGGCGAGTTCAGCAAGTTCTTCGGCACTGGGCTGGTAGTCGGAGACGGCCGATCCGGTGTGCACAGGCGTCTGGTCCGGCGCCCCGGGGCGCTCGTTCTGACCAGTCTCTGCGGACGGAGGTTCCTGGCCCGACTCGCGCGCTGGAGCAGATCGCGTGGGAGTCTGTGGCGCCGGGGGCGCAGAGACCTCGGTGGACGTCACTGCTGGGGTCTCTGCCGCCGGCGTCGGGCGGCTTTCAGCTTTTGGGTCGGCACCACCGCCACCACTACCGCCGGAGTTGGGGGCCGCAACCGATGGGGTGGCCGTATCTGATCCGACCACTAAGTCCACCTGAGGTTCAAGGCCCAGAATCTGCTGGTAGGCCTGGGCAATGATCTGTTCACCACCACGCTTTTGGGCGGTGTGCTTGGCCCCGTCATTCCGGAAGCCGATCGTCAACGTGGTGCCATTAAAGCCGGCAATGCCCGCGTTGTCTTTAAATGTCATCCACATCAGGCGTGAATGTTGTTCGAGATAGTTGATCACCTCCGGCCACGCGCGACGAACCATTTCCACCCGGGAACTGCCTTGGTCCGGGCTGGGCTGACGCGGCTCAGCCGACTGGTCCGGCTGAGTGTGCTGGGGTGGCGCTTGTGGTGGTTCCGACTGCTGGGGTTGGTCGCTGGGAGCAGGTTCCGGTTGTTGCTCGTCGCCGGCATTCCCGCGCAGAGTAGCCCGCGCCAGGGCGGCCCCAGAGGTGGTGGTATTGCCAGCAGTGGCCGCAGTGGCGGATGCACCGCTAGCTGTCGACTCAACTGCCCCGGTTGGGGCAGCAGGGGGCGCTGCGCCGTAGTCCAAACGGCGCTCAATGCGTTCAATCCGGGCAGCCAGGCCCTGCTGGGTCTCATCGATCGAGGGCAACATCAGTCGCGCGACCAACAGCTCCAGGTGAAGTTTGGGCGAGGTTGCCCCGACCATTTCAGTCAGGGCCTTTGCGGTGATGTCCGCGGCTCGCGAAAGCTCAGCGGCTCCCATCTGGGCGGCTTGGGCATTAAGGCGACGGATCTGGTCCTCAGAGACGCCATGCAACACACTTCCAGCATTCTCGGCCATGGCTTTGACGATTACCACGTCGCGCAACCGTTCCAGGAGATCTTCCACGAAGCGACGCGGGTCCTGCCCGGATTGGATCACCCGGTCGATGACTTGAAAGGACGTTTCGGAGTCTTGGGCTGCCAGGGAATCGACGACATCATCTAATAAGGACTCGGGGGTGAACCCCAACAGGTTCACAGCGAGCTCATAACTGACGCCTTCCTCGGTGGCTCCGGCAATGAGCTGGTCGAGTACCGAGAGCGTGTCGCGCACTGAACCGCCACCGGCTCGAACCACCAAGGATAAGACTCCGGGCGCAATCGCAATGTGTTCGAGTCCGGCCAGCGACTCCAGATAGTTCATCAGCGGTTCGGGGGGAACCAGTCGGAACGGGTAGTGATGAGTCCGCGAGCGGATGGTGCCGATGACCTTATCTGGCTCGGTGGTGGCAAAAATAAACTTGATGTGCTCGGGTGGTTCCTCCACGATCTTCAACAGCGCGTTGAAACCAGCAGAGGAGACCATGTGTGCCTCGTCGACAATAAAGATCTTGTAGCGGTCCCGGGTGGGAGCAAACGTCGCACGTTCCCGCAGGTCACGTGCATCATCTACACCGCCGTGAGAGGCCGCGTCAATCTCGATCACGTCCAGGGAGCCCGGACCACCGGTGGCTAGCTCGCGACAGGAATCGCACTCGCCACAGGGCACCGGCGTGGGCCCCTGGACACAGTTCAAGCAACGGGCCAAAATACGGGCCGAGGTGGTCTTGCCACAACCGCGTGGACCGGAGAACAGATAGGCGTGGTTGACCTTATTTTTGCTCAGCGCGTTCTTCAGCGGCTCGGTCACATGTTCCTGACCGATCACATCATCAAATGTGTCCGGACGGTAGCGACGGTATAAGGCGGTGGTCACATCAGTACACCTTAGTCGCTGTCAGCCAAAAGTGTGTAGCTGACCGAATCCGCATCGATCGTATCCCCTTGACGAGACCGTCGAGAAGTACTTGCGTTAAAAGGGAGCAACAGGATCTCAAACCTGCACGACAAATGCATCGACAATCCATCGGGATATCGTGAACAACGTCGCGAAAGGAGTCACTGATTCTCGTGGCACAGCGTGTTGCTTTTTTGGTCACTGACAACTATGAGCCTTCAGAATTGACGGAACCCTGGAAAGCTGTAGCCGAAGCAGGGGCTGAGCCCGTGCTGGTTTCTCCGAAGCAGCAGGAAGTATCCGGTAAAGAAGGTGCCCACGCCCAGCCGGTTGACCTTGAGGTGGCCCAGGCGAAGGCAGAGGATTTCGATGCTCTCGTTCTACCGGGTGGCACCGGCAATGCTGATGCGATCCGTCTGGATGAAAACGCTGTGGCTTTCACTCGCGGGTTTTTCGACCAGAACAAACTCGTGGCCGCAATTTGCCACGGCGCATGGATTCTGACCGATGCTGAGGTACTCCAGGGTCGGAAGCTCACGAGCTTCCCCTCACTGAAAACCGATCTGCGCAACGCCGGGGCAACCTGGGTGGACGAGGAGGTTGTCGTCGATGGCAAGCTCATCTCCTCGCGCACTCCGGCAGATCTGGACGCCTTTAACCGCGAGATTGTCAACAAACTCGGGTAATCACGTGGTTACTCACTAAGTTGCTGTGCCACCAGTGCTTTGTGCTGGTGGTACTGCTCGGCGAGGGCGCCGATGATGGATGCGGCCGGCGCCACGGCGTCAATTTGTCCCACGCCTTGGCCGGAACCCCAGATATCTTTCCAGGCTTTCGCGCCACCGTCATTCCAATCCATTGTGGAGGAGTCTCGTTCAGCCAGGTGGTCGGGGTCTAGGCCGGCAGCGGTGATACTGGGCTTCAGGTAGTTTCCGGCAACGCCCGTGAAAGCCGAGGTGTAGACGACATCTGCGGCAGCAGAATCGAGCACCATCTGCTGATACGCATCGGGTACGTTCGCTTCCGTGGCAGCAATGAACTTCGTGCCGACATAGGCAAAATCTGCGCCCAGCACTTCGGCGGTGAGAATAGATTGTCCGGAGGCAACAGAACCGGACAGTGCAATCGGCCCGTCGTAGAAACGACGAATTTCAGGGACCAAAGCAAACGGGCTGGTAGCTCCTGCGTGACCACCCGCACCTGCACAGACCAGGATCAGCCCATCGACGCCGGCCTCGATAGCTTTACGTGCGTGCCGAACGGTGGTGACATCGTGGAAAACTAATCCTCCATAGTCGTGGACTACTTTGACGACCTCGGTGGGAGCGTGCAAAGACGTGATCACGATCGGAACTCGGTGCTTGACACAGACGCCAAGATCGTCCTGGAGGCGCTTGTTCGTGGGGTGGACGATCAAATTCACCGCATAAGGAGCAATGCGACGTTCTGGCTCTTGTTCTTTGAGGGAAGCCAGTGTCGTTTCGATCTCGTCAAGCCAGACCTCAAACTGTTCCTGTGGCCTGGCATTCAAGGCTGGAAACGATCCGATAACGCCATTGCGACACTGTTCAATGACCAGTTTCGGATTCGAAATAATGAACAGGGGTGCACCGATGACTGGCAACGTCATGTTCGCTTTGAGATCTTCGACTACCGTCACGGCTTTTTCTCCCTTGGTTGAGCTCTTTCGGGGGTGAGCTTGGCGCTTTGCAGAGCCCATGCCCCGCTGACTAGTGTAAGTGATTTTCACCATATGTCACGAGGCTGTGGTAATGCGGCTTGTCGTGTTGTTTGAATTTGCGCAACAAAAAAGTGGCCCGGATGGTATCGCATCCGGGCCACCTCTCATCACTCACACCTTGAAGAGGTTGATATCAACTCTAAGGGGCTTAAATGTGAAGAGGCTTGAGTCAAGGTTAAAGGAATCTGGGAATCTGACGATCTTTTGCTACCGCGAAGAGTGCTTCGTTGTAAAAGAGCACGCAATGTGGGCGATCTACCGGCGCGCGGTGGAGAGTCGGAGAGAACCTCGAAACTGCTGCGCCACGCTAAGCTGTTCCCCTCACGCCGTGGGGCACATGTGCTGAGACAATGTTGGATGGACGGCGATGGCGTGGCTGGATAACTCGCCGGTTACGGGCTAGACCGGGATTGTGAACGGTCTGGTCGTGGATGTCTGGCCGTGGATAGCTCATGGTCGAACGCAGTCTGTTGAGTCAAAGAATCGGCCCGGATACTTGGGGGAGTATCCGGGCCGATCACTATCACTCATCACTCACACCTTGGAGGCGCTGGTTCCAGTCTAAGATGCGAATATGTGAGGACCCTTGGAACCGGGTCAGCAGTTGCTGGCAATTCTGAGTTAGCGCGAGAACTTCAGGAACGGGGGCATGAGATAATAGGAGTACGTAGTGGTCACAACAGCTTTCGGATCAAGAGGAATGTGATGAAGTACTTGTCTACCCCCGGATTGTTCGCTGGAGTCTGGACCGGTGTGTTGTTCGCCTTTATGTTCACTGTCGACTTTAACTTCTTATTGGCCCTGGTCTTTGGATTGGTGCTCGGTCTCGTCGTGACCGTTGTCTTCAACCTGGGTACACCCACCGATCAAGAGCCGTGGGCTAAGCGGGCGCGGAACAAGGGCGAGACTGCAGCCTAGCCTAGAAGTTATAACAAAAAGGCCCCTCACGTACCTGCCAGAGCCTTCCTACCCTTGCTACATTCCTGTCCTGGGGGAGTTCAGAAAGATGACACCACGTGAGGAGCCGTGACCCATCGTATCAGGTCATGACAAGAGCCGGGCGCAGGAGTCATTCAGGCACTGTCGGTGCGCATTTTGAAAACGTGTCATGATTTCAGCTATGCTTGAACCTGCTCTTGCACGAAGACGGCATGTGTTCGAGTGAGAGCTCAAGGAGGATTCGCATAGCGGCCTAGTGCGCACGCCTGGAACGCGTGTTGGGTTAACAGCCCTCAGGGGTTCAAATCCCCTATCCTCCGCGTACGACCCCGGGAACCGTTGAGTTTCCGGGGTTTTTCGTTGCAAACAAAGGAAATTAGTGGAATTGGCTTATCTCAGGTTGTTCCAGGATATGCGCCAAAATACCCTAAAACTAGGGACAGGACATAGGGACATGGCACGACCTGAGAAGCTACCTCGAGGGATCACGTTCAGGCGAGGTAAGTACAGGGTCAGAATGAGCTACTTAGGTGTGCAGTATGAGATAGGTCAGTTTGATCGGCGTCAGGACGCAGAGAAAGCTCTTGAGATAGCTAAGGAACAGAAAGCTATGGGTGTTTTCGTTCCCCCGGCCAAACTGAAGCAACAGCGAAAGGCTCAGCGACAGGTTGAAGAAGCACAGGCGGTCAAGGACGCTAGAACAGTGCGTGACCTCGGCGAGGCGTGGCTGGCATGGTTGGAAGAATAGAGCCGGAGTCTTGGCACCCTGTACATGTACAAACGACTACTTGAATGGCATGGCCAGTCTATTGTCGGTTTTTTGGATTCAAGATGGCGTCGATATTGATGGGGCAGGTCTGCTATGACCTGCCCCATCAATATTTGTGAGTTGCTTTGTTGCAGGGTCGGTTTAGGCCGACCTATTTTATTTGTGTTTTAGGAGTGAGCGCGGCGACGTGCTGCGATGAGTGCAGCTGCACCACCGGCAACAGCCAGAGCGCCAGCTCCGGCGAGTACGCCGGCGGTGGCACCGGTGTTAGCCAGGGTGTCTCCGCCACTCTGCTGACCGGAACCTGCGGCTACAACTTCCTTGTCGTCAGAGCCCTTGTCGCCAGAGCCTTTGTTGCCAGAGCCCTTGTCGTCGGAGTCCGAGCCGTTGTCGGCGCCAGAGCCGTCTTTATCTGCCACGACGGTGAAGTTGACGGTGCAGTCTTTGGCTGGTTCTCCGTTGCCCTGCGTGCCGTCAACAGTTACGGTGTAGTCGCCAGTGGCCAGTGCGGTCTGGGTTCCTTCCCCGGGTGCCTCGTCTTCGTTACGGGTCTCTTGGCCCAGATTGAAGGCGAAGAATCCTTCTTCGTCGGCTTGATCCGAGAACTCAGCGTTGTCGACGTCTGAGTCAGTGGAGACTGCCCAGGTGTACTGGGATCCGGGTTCCAGGCCTACGCCGGCGAAATCGACGCCGGACAAGGTTTCACCCTGGGCCAGGGTGTTGTCTTCGCGTGGGCCACTGCCGGCTGAATCAACGATCCACACATCACAGGTATCCGGCAGTTCCGTATCAGTAGGCGACGGCTCGTCGGTGGGTTCGTCGGTTGGGTCGTCGGTGGGCTGGTCGGTTGGGTCGTCGATGGGCAATTGTCCACCGTTGCCGGGCTCATTGGGGTCAGCGATAGCCGGGCTGATCATCAGGCCACAAGACAGCGCAGTTGCGGATCCGAATCCGACGATTGTCGCCAGAACGCTCTTTTTGGATGAGGTGGACATGGGGCTCTCCTTAGTGGAATGAAGTTGTGCCTAAAAGAATTGAGGGAATGAACTACCCGGAGGCTGAGCGACCCTCTCGAGTCAAGACTTTGGCTCGAACTCAAAATCAAGGGTATAAGCACCTCGTGGGAGGTACAAGGGCTTTTTGTCAAACTTCGGCGGTATCGCAGGGATGTAGCTTCGATTCTGGTCAGGCAGTCTCCGGCAAACTGGCTAGTCAGGATGATATTTTTTGACTTTTAGGGTGGCTGTGCAATCTTTTTTAACCGAAGAATATTATTCTCATTTCTGACGCCGGGTGCGCGCGTTCCGACCTTGAGGCGTTCGGTATCCTGTACGTTTCATTATTTGACTTTTGATCCGGAGGGTCGGCGCCATCTGGTTATTGTTAGCTATGTGGTAACTAATCATTAACTATCGGTTAATTATTTCATTTCGGTTAGTTAAGGATCATCGACTCATCGTGGCGCGGAAGTACGAGTGGCATGAGCGGATTCTCGGGTACTAGAAACCGGGGTTAGCACTATCGTTGACGGTGGGGAAAGTGGAGGATTACTCATCGGTGGTCGGAACGTTCTACAAGGTATCTTCGACACGGATGTTTTCTCTGTCTGGGGTTGAATGGGTTCGTTGTTCCTCCTCTCCCATCGGTGTAGCCCGGATTGGTGACTCATCGGAGAACGTGGCGTCGCGCTGACCGTCTTCCTTACTGCGCTCGGCGGGTTCTGCCGCCGGAAACGTGCCATGATTTGTTGTCCGAAGGCTAACCTGTCGGTGCCCATAGGGTTACCGTCCTGGTCGTCGTTATCTTCGGTGTGCTCCGTTCTTCCGCCAGGCTTCCGTTAGCGCCGACGGGTTGTCGGAATCGTCAACACGGGGTACGGCTAGTATCCGCGAAAGCTGGAATTGGGGGCGTTAGGCAAGGCTGCAGTAACACTTCACCCTGGGGTTGCTACAAGAACACGCCAAGGTGCCTCGCGAAGTCCATTCTGGACCGTGCGAATCTTGCGCTCGCCGTTCGCGTGTAACTATGATGTACGCCACATTGAATCGGGTGAGGTGGAGGTCAAAACCTCTTTCGCGACGGGGATAGATAGGACGAATTCAGATGCCACATGTGCCAGAACTGAGAGAACTACTAGCGAATGCTCCGAAGAATTGGGGACGTTGGGGTGCGGACGATGAGGTGGGCGCCCTGAATTTTCTCACCAGAGATGAGGTGCTCCGGGGTATCAAAGCTGTGTCGGAGGGCGAGGTTCTCACCCTGCAACGCATGATTGGTGATCCGAAAGGCGACCCGGTTTTCCCAGGGCGCGAACCAGCCAAGCTAGAGATGATTACCGATGAGTCGTCCTGGGATGTTGGCACGGGGCCAGAGTTCCCCGGCGGTATGCACTATGCCGATGACAAAATGTTGGCGTTCTTGCAGGGATCAACCCAGTACGACGCTCTGGGACACGTCTGGTACGACGGAACGCTGTGGAATGGCTACGATGCACGCACCACGGTTGGTGGTTTAGATAAAGCGAGCGTCGCCCCCATTGCGCAACGTGGTGTGGTGGGGCGAGGAGTCCTTCTCGACATAGCTCGGTATCGAGGCGTGGAATCACTCGATGCCGGGGAAACCTTCGACCACGAGGAGCTTTTAGCTTGTGCAGAACATCAGAACATCACGCTCGAGAAGCACGACATCGTGGTCATCCGTACCAATTACCTCCAACGGTTCCACGATGAGGGGGAGTCGTTTTATGAGGATTTTTGCGAACCGGGCTTGGCTTATTCTCCGGATCTTGTGGAGTGGTTCCATGAGATGGAGATCCCCAATTTGGTGACCGATTTGATTGGTAACGAGGTCACGTTCGATCCTGCCACCGGGGTTGCTTTGGTGCTACATAATGCGCTGATGCGCAACCTGGGGGTTGTTTTTACCGAAATTTGCGACCTCGAAGAGCTGGCAGAGAAATGTCACGCTGACGGTAAGTACGACTTTCTCTACACTGCCGCGCCACTGAAGATTCACCGCGCTACCGGGTCTCCGGTGAACCCCCTCGTGATTCGATGAGTACTCTCACCGCGACTCCTCTTGGCGTCATGACGAACTACGACCGGTCGTGATCTTTTGCACTGCCCGGGCCAGGTGCAAAGCAGCTTCAGCAGCTTCTCGGCCTTTGGACTCGCGCGCCCCGGCTGCTCCCGAACGATCCCAGGCTTGTTGCTCGTTGTCTACAGTCAATACCCCAAATCCGACGGGTTTGCCGGTATCGAGCTGGACCCGGGTGAGCCCCTGTGTGACAGCACTGGAGACATAGTCGAAGTGCGGAGTTTCTCCACGGACGATGACCCCAAGACAAACCGCGGCATCAAATCCCGTCCTTAAGGCAACCTGGGTAGCCAGGGGAAGTTCGAAGGAGCCGGCCACGGTAAAAGTTTCCGCTTCGGCCCCGGACTCGATGATGGTCGTGATTGCCTCCTGTTGCATGGTCGAGATGACGTGGTGATGCCAACTGGCGGCGACGATGGCTACGTTAAGACCCTCAGCATTCACGGAAAGCTGGGGCGCTCCTGCAGAGCTCATGCGGACAGGTTCCTCTCTGTACTCTGATCTGTGGCGGGACCTACGGATTGCGCCGAGGAAACTCCGGCGGTCGTCACAGACTGGGTGTTGGTCGTGATGGTCAAGGTCTGGGGGAGTGTATGGCCCATCTTGTCGCGTTTATCGCGCATGTATTGGACATTAGTGTCATGGATGTTGACCACCAGGGGCACGGTATCGACGACGGTAATACCTTCGCTGGTGAGCTGAGCGACCTTCTCGGGATTATTCGTCAACAGTCGCACCCGCGTCATACCGAGCTCGGCCAGGATCTCGGCAGCCACCTCGTAATTGCGGGCATCGGCTGGTAAGCCCAGCTGAAGATTGGCCTCCACGGTATCCAGTCCTTGTTCCTGCAGGGCATAGGCCCGCAGTTTGTTGGCCAGTCCAATACCGCGCCCTTCGTGGTCGCGCAGATAAATTACTGCGCCGCCCTCGGCGTGGATCTGCGCTAGAGAGGCATCGAGTTGCGGACCACATTCACACTTCAGCGAGCCGAAGACCTCACCGGTAATGCACTCGGAATGGACTCGCACTAACGGGACGTCGCGCCGGTCTTCGGCGTTGGCCGAACCCGGGGCTGTCACCGCCAAATGGTCAATGCCCTGCTGGCGATCCCGATAGGCCTTGATCCGGACATCACCGTGGATCGTGGGGACCAGCGTGTCGGCCAGTAGCGAGACCCGGCGGTGGGCGCGGTGCTGTACTGGTGAGGTGCCCGACTGCAAGTGCTGGGAGGCGTCAGTGGCATGGCGGGGATCGCGCTCATTGAGGTAATCAATCAGCTTCTCGATCGTGGTCACCGGAACCTGTTCGGCAGCACCGAGTTCTTGTAGCTGCGGCAGACGCATCATCTCACCGTCATCGGCGACAATTTCGGCAATGACCGCCACCGGGGCCAGGCCGGCCAGCTTCATTAATTCCACCGAGGCCTCGGTGTGGCCTGGGCGGACCCGCACCCCACCGTCCACGGCACGTAAGGGGAGCACATGCCCGGGACGGGTCAGGTCTGCTGGCACACCGCAGGGGTCGGCCAGCCGGTGGAATGTGGTCATCCGGTCATGGGCTGAAATCCCGGTCGTGATTCCTTCGGTGGCATCGACGGTGACGGTATAGGCGGTGGCTTGGGGATCCTGACTGTGCTCGACCATCATCGGCAGATCTAACCGATCGGCGATCTCGCGCGTCATCGGTGCGCACAGCAACCCCGAGGAATGTTTGACTGCCCAGGCGATCGACTCCTGGGTAGCCAGCTGGGCGGAAATGATGACATCGCCCTCATTTTCGCGGTCTTGATCATCAGCGACAATAACCGGCCGGCCTGCTTTTAAGGCGGTGACCGCCTCGTCAATGGATGCTAAGGACAACAGATGCCTCCGTTCAGAACGATAGGGTGATACCTCAGTTGGCTGAGGTGCGGTCGAAGGGGACGATGAGTGAGCGGTCGAATTGGGCCAGGCGCGCTAGGTGCCGGGCTAGAACATCGGTCTCGAGGTTGACCGCGTCCCCGGGGCCGAGTTGCCCCAGCGTGGTGGCTCGCAAGGTTTCGGGGATCAGCGAGACCTCAAACCAGGGAGTCGTTTCAGCCGGTCCTGACACGGCGGAAACGGTCAGGGAAACGCCGTCGACGGTGATCGATCCTCGATCCACGATCAGTGGGGCAACCGTTGTGGTCGCCGCATCCCCGAGTAGTGCGAACCGGATCTTGCGCCATTGCTGGCCAGGGTGGATTTCGGCGACCACTGCGCGGGCATCGCAGTGGCCCTGGACCACATGCCCACCGAGTCGGGCATCCGCCCGCAGGGCCCGCTCCAGATTCACCGGAGCCCCGGCGCCTAAGTTGCCCAGCCCGGTAACGGCCAGAGTTTGGGCCATCACGTCCAGGCTGATCTCGGTGTCGGTGTGGTCAACGATGGTCAAACACACGCCGTTGACGGCAATCGAGTCCCCGTGGCTGGCATCGGATGCCACCAGCGTGGAGCGGACGCGCAAGCGTTGGCCATCTCCATCGGGGGTGAGATCGAGGACCTCTCCGAGGTCTTCCACCAGTCCGGTAAACATCAGGGCCTCCTGTCAGGTGAGTAAGCGATTGGGTGGTGTTCTTCTGTGGTTGATGGTATGACGTATGGGGCGGGAGTTGCGATCGTCACGTGATCCGCACCCAGCTGGTGGCGCTCGTGGATGATCAGCGGGGGTGCCTGCTCCAGGCTGGTGACGCCGATATCGTCCAGGGCAGTGCGCGGTCCTCCCAGTAGCACCGGTGCGGTGTAAATCAGGAATTCATCCACGAGGTGTTCCCGGATCAGGGAGGAGATCACGCGTGGTCCCCCATCAACCAGCACGCTGGTGATGCCCTGATCCCGCAGGGAAGCGAATTCGAGCAGCAGTTCACCCGGGTGTTGCGGTGTGAGGCGCACGGCGGAATGCAGTCCGCGAGCTGCCAGAGCAGGGCTACGGTGCACGGCTGCCGTATCGGGAATATCCCGTGAGCCGAGCACGATCGGCACCGGTTGCTCGTCGGCGGGCACCAAGAGCTCTCCCTGCGCGGTACGAGCGGTGAGAGCGGGATCATCGGCCAGCACGGTTCCGGTGCCGACCAGGATGGCGTCGGCCGCGGCGCGACGACGGTGCGCATCAGCGCGTGCTGTCGGACCGGTGATCCACTGACTGGTGCCATCGGTTGCGGCTATTCGACCGTCTAAAGATTGCGCCCACTTCGCCGTGATCTGCGGGCGGGGGAGTGTGCGGGCCAGCCAGGTGCCCAACAGGCGGTATCCGGTGACGGGATCGACCGGTCCGATAACTTGCACACCGTGGCTGGTCAAGAAGTCTGCGCCCCCGCGTGCGGTGGGGGTGGGATCGTCCATCGCGTAGACCACTGTGGCAATCCCGGCCTCGAGCAGTGCCTGGGCACACGGGCCGGTACGACCGGTGTGGTGGCAGGGTTCTAGCGTGATGACGGCGGTGAGCTCGTGGCCACGGTCGGCCCAGGAAGCAGGTAGTTGCCTGAGTGCGTCCACTTCAGCGTGGTCGGTTCCAGCACCACGATGCCACCCCTCGGCCCGGATTCGGCCGGCGGGATCGATCAGCACACACCCCACCTGTGGGTTGTCGGTGTCGGCCGGGCCGAAGCGGGCGATTTGGAAGGCACGATCCAGCGCTATCCGCCTGTGGGTGCGTGCTACCGTGGAGAAAGAGTTCTCGGTGTTCATCATCTTCTCTGATCATGATTCCCGGCTCGGTGAGCCGGTATGCACCGAGGGAAGGCAACCCCAACATAACGGGTGCCTTTGTTGCAATCATCGTGTTCCTTTTATCCGGACTCGCGCCTGAGGCGCATCACCGTCGGTCTCGGAATTTCGCCGAGTCGGCCTCGCGGGTGCGAGGTTCGCGGACTGTCACCGCCGGTTCGGATTCTCACCGACCCCCGGAACATGAGGGTCATCTTACTCTGGTTTCGTCGTGTGTGCACCCGCAGGGTCATGTCGACTGTCATATTTCTGCACCCTGGCATCAGGCGGGTGGCGCGGGGAGGGACTGGAGACACAGTTGAGGCCCATGAACGCCCTCACGATGGGGCAGATCACGGGCCTCAACGGGATCTGTCTAGGACACCAGATGAGCGCGGTTCTTAGTGTTCGTTGTGGATACGCACCAGACGTTCATTGGTGAAGCCCTGCAGTGCCCACCGTTCGTTTTCACGACCGTAACCGGAGCGGTTAATACCGCCGAAGGGGTACTCGGGGCTGGACTCTTGGTGAGCGTTCACCAGGCACATACCGGCGTTGATCCGCTCGGCGAACTCGCGACCCTTCTCGGGGTCCTGAGTCCAGACCGAAGACATCAGGCCGTACTCGGTGGAATTAGCGATGCGCAGGGCATCTTCTTCGTCCTCGGCCTTAAAGATCATCACGGCCGGTCCGAAAACTTCGGTTTGACCCAGCGTGGAGTGCGGATCAATATCGGTCAGCAACGCCGGGGACATCCAGGCGCCGGGGCGATCCAGTTTTTCGCCACCGAAGCGTAGGGTTGCGCCGTCGGCGACACCGTTGTGAATCTGTTCGAGGACCTCGTCACGGGCCTGTACCGAGGAGAGCGGGCCCATGTCGGTCTCGGGATCGTCGTAGGGGCCGACCTTGACATCAGCCAGCGCCTTTTCGGCAGCGGCCACGAAGTCGTCGTACAGCTCCTTGACCACGATCATCCGCTTCGGGGAGGTGCAGACCTGGCCGGCGTTCGAGGTGCGAATACCAACCAGCTTCTTGGCCAGGGCGTCCACATCGTTGGTGTCTAGCACCACGGCCGGGTCGTTACCGCCCAGCTCCAGCACCGAGCGCTTGTAGTATTTGGCTGCCACGGAGGCCACCGACGCGCCGGCACTTTCCGACCCGGTCAGGGAGAAGCCCTTGACACGGAAGTCTTTCAGCACTTCTTCAGTGTCGGAAGAGTTCAGGTAGATGTTGGTGTACACACCCTGGGACAGTCCAGCTTCTTCCAGCAGGGTCTGGAACATCTGCGAGGACTCAGGACAGATCGAAGCCTGCTTCATCAAAATGGTGTTACCCACCATTAGGTTCGGCAACACGAACCGAGCGATCTGGTTATACGGGAAGTTCCACGGCATGATGCCCAACAGCACACCGAGCGGGTCGTGCTTGACGTAGGTACGGTCCGCCACGGGAGCATCCGGCAATTCGGTGGTCTCCAAGAACTCTGCGGAGTGCTCGGCAAACCAGCGGGCCGTGCGGGCAACCTTATCGACCTCCGCCTTGCCTTGGGGGAGTGGCTTGCCCATTTCACGCCCGATGATGTGCGCCAGCTCTTCGGCACGTTCATCCAGGAGATCTGCGAACCGGTTCAGAATCTCAGCACGCTTGCTCAGGTCGGTCTGGGACCAGGATTCGTAGGCCTGATAGGCCGTGTCAATGATGACGGGAATCTCTTCGGTGGTCAGTGAGTCGAAAGTCTTTTCAACTTCACCCGTGTTGGGGTTTGTGACTGCGTATTTGCTCATGGTTCCAGCAAACACTGGAAAACCGATTTGGTAAAGGGGCATCGCGCCCCGGACGCCGTATTCATGCGAAAAGCGTAAAAATTTCTGCGTCTTTAACGAGATTAACGACACCTCGCCAGCCCGCGTCTCCGTTGTGGCCCGCGTGTGAGAGGGCGGGTGTGCGCGTGAGCGCCTCAGACAGCGGGCTAGTCTTCCAGATCAGCCGGAGATAGCCGTTCCCCTGGTTCCGGTCCGGTGGTCGCAGCACCGGCAAAGGCTTGGGCGATCTGCATCCACAGCTTTGCGGTGTCACCCTCGATGTTGAGGTCGGCATCGGCAAAGTGTCGACGCTGCGTAACTACCGCGCAGAAACCCCAGGCGGAACCAATAACGCGGTTCTCGGCATCAGGGTCACCAAAACTCAGGTCAGGGCCGACCTGTAAGGACAGCTGGACATAAATTGGCTCCTGCGGTGGCGTGTGGCCGTGCAACGTGAACGCGAAGTCACGGGTCTTCACAGCGAGCTCGGCAACCGAAGCTTCGGCTTCGTTGCGGGGCTTGGTCCACCCCACAGCGTCGTAGATGTCCAAGCTGTGGGCCCAGAGCTCCATCGTGCGAGCCTGGGCCATGCTGGTGGGGCTCATGGGGCGGGCCAGCCAGGCGATTTTCGTCTCCTGATCGTCGCCGTATTCTTTCAAGCGGGTCAGTAATTCGTGATGAGTTGTCGTCCACTGATTCAGCAGCTCGGCAGGCTCCTGCTCAGCTAGTCGGTGGGCTTCAGCATCAAGGTGCTTGGTGAACGCCTCTGGGTCACTACCTTGAGTCAGCGCCACCACCTGTTGAAAGCGCTCGTCGTTGTCGATGGCCGACAGACAGAGCTGATCGGTCCACACTAAGTGACCTAATTGGTCGGCAACGGTCCACCCCTGACTAACGGTAGCTTGTCGCCACTGCTCGTCGGGGATGTCTTGGAACAGTTTGTCAACCTCGGCGATTTCGCGTTCAAGTAGCACAACGGCCTCAGACAGTTTCATAAGTTTCCTTGCTTCCAGGGCGACGACGTGACCCTCCGGGCTGAAGGAGGGCGACATCGGTGCGGTGATGGGTGGTCAGATTGACTCCCTTACTGTCCAGTGTAAGCTCGTTCACACGGCTTTGTCTGCTAGGTCCATCATCATCTCTGTGGCCTCTCACTCCGGGGCGAGCATCACACGGGTACCCGCCATGGACGTGTGCGCCACGGCCAGGACCCTGTGAATCAATGTTTTACGCCCCAAGTTTCAGCTCAAAGTGAACACATGTTTGGATCACCCGATGGGAAATTCAAAAAACTCAAGCCGTTTTCTTGGGGTCTCATGATTTGTGGGCACATAACACCGCACTATGTGATCGTTACCTTCTGGCTTCTGATCATAGGCTTATTGTTCGTCTGGGCGGAATGGTTGACGCATTATGTGCAGTAAATCTCATTTGCATTATCTGCCCGGTTGGGTAGTTTTATCTCATCCGAATTTGTGGAGCCAAGATCTGAATTATGAGATATTCCCCTGAAAGTTTGTTATTATCATTAGCTGGTGACCTTTTTGTGGCATCTCCCGCAAGGGATCGCCTTCTTGATTTTGCATGTCAACCCAAGGGAAGCGTGTATGACATCATCGCCACACATCTCGGAGCAACCGGAGCCAACAGGTAGTGCCGGCCAGTCCGATGCCCCGGTGATTCGGGTACAGAATGTTTATAAGGTTTTCGGTAAACGTCCCGAACGAGTCGTCGAGAAAATCAAGGCCGGTGCTGACCGAAAAGACATTGGGTCTGAGGGTGTTGCCGCGGTGATTGACGCTTCCTTTGAGGTGAAGCCCGGTGAAATTTTTGTTGTGATGGGGCTATCTGGTTCCGGAAAGTCAACCCTGATCCGAACCCTGAACGCGTTGCAACCGGCCACCTCGGGCACTGTTGAAGTCATGGGGCAAGACTTGGCTCAGCTGTCGAAAAACCACCTGAGAGATCTGCGAGCCAGGCACATGTCGATGGTCTTTCAGCACTTTGCATTGCTGCCGCACTGGACCGTGCTCGATAACGCCGCCTATGGGTTAGAAATCCAGGGTTACGGTCGAAAAGAACGTCAGGAGATGGCTGCGCAGGTGCTGGCCTCGGTCGGTTTGGCCGGCTGGGAAAGGCGCTACCCGAGTGAACTCTCGGGCGGTATGCAACAGCGTGTGGGACTGGCTCGGGCGTTGGCCTCGCAGACCGATGTGATGCTGATGGATGAGGCCTTTTCAGCCTTGGACCCGTTGATCCGGCGTGAGATGCAGGAAGAAATGATCTCCTTGCAACGTGAGCTACATCGGACCATCGTGTTCATTACCCACGATCTGAACGAAGCCATGTACATGGGTGATCGTATCGCGGTGATGAAGGAAGGCCGCATCGTTCAGATCGGTACGCCCGAAGAGATCCTTTCGGTTCCCGCCAATGACTATGTCGCCTCCTTCACCGCGGATGTGGATCGGTCTCGGGTTCTCACCGCGCAATCGGTCATGGTTCCGCCTGCGGAGCTTTCGGAAGCAGAAATTACCAGCTTCGGGCGCACACACCGTAGTGTCAAGCCTGGGGCGACTTTGCAGGAGATCGTCCCGGTTGCCGTGGAAGCCGACGGCCCGGTTGCGGTTGAAGGTGAGGACCATGGCAAACGGGTGAAGGTCGGTTATGTCCGCGTCTCGCGTCTGCTGGAGGCCATGAGCCCTCAGCGCTCGGAAACACTGTCAGAGCGTCTGGAGTCAGCTGAGACCACCGACCCTGGGGACGCCCCGCCAGATGCCTCGGTTGGTCGCCACGCTGAACAAATCGATCCGTCGCCTGCTGGCGATACCGATCGCCATAAGACCGCTGGGGGTGATGCGCTGTGAGCTCGACACTGTCTGCTCTAATCCCGGCTTCGGACATCACCTGGTTCGAATTCGAGTCCATTAACGACTTCCGCTTCGGCGTCGGCGAAGCCATTGAAGCCGGTCTGGACTGGTTGCTCGGCACTTTTTCGGAAGCGTTCTCAATCGTGCGCACCACGCTGGCGACGCTCAACGACCTGCTGGTCGGTCTGCTCACCTGGCCTGACTGGTGGGTGGTAACCCTCGTCCTGGCCGGGCTGGGCTGGATCGTCAAGTCCTGGAAACTAGCGCTAGGCACCGCGTTGGGCTTCACCCTGATTGCCGGGATGAACATGTGGGAACATGCTATGGACAGCCTGGGGCTGGTGACGATCTCCACCTTTATTGCCGCAGTCATTGCGATCCCGCTGGGTATTCTGGCCGCCTCCTCGAATACGGCCTCGGCCATTATTAAACCGATCATGGACTTTATGCAGACCATGCCGCCGATGGTCTACCTCATTCCGGCGCTGGTGATGTTCCGTGTCGGTGTTGTTCCCGGCATGGTGGCCACCATTCTGTTCGCGATGGTGCCCGGTGTGCGTTTTACCGAATTGGGCATCCGCGGTGTGAACGCTGAGGTGGTCGAGGCCGGTCAGGCCTTCGGTGCCTCACGGTTCCGGATCCTGCGTCAGATCCAGCTTCCGCTGGCCATGCCGACCATTATGGCCGGTATTAACCAGGTCATTATGCTGTCATTGTCGATGGTGGTCATCGCTGGTATGGTCGGCGCCGGTGGCCTGGGTGGCCAGGTCACGTCGGCCTTGAGCAGTATCGATGCGGGACTGGGCTTTGAAGCCGGTATCGCCGTGGTCGTGTTGGCGATGTATCTGGACCGGCTGACCGCGCTAAAGAAGAAAAGCTAACGGACCGGGTGCCTGAGTTGTACCGGTTCGGTTCATCATCCACACTGACACTAACTGGAGGTAACAGAGTGAGGAAGTTCAACAAGATCTGGAAATCCGTTGCTGCACTGTCTATCGGCGCCCTGGCCCTGACCGCCTGTGGCGAAGGCGACGGCACCGGCGACAACGGTGGTGAGGACAAGGGCGAACTGACCATCGGCGTCTTCAACGGCTGGGAAGAGGGCATTGCTGTGTCCTACCTGTGGAAGCACATCCTGGAGGAAGAAGGCTATACGGTCAACCTCGAAGAGGCTGAGCCGGCGGTGGTGTTCTCCGGTGTAGCCACTCAGGACTACGACTTCACCATGGACGTCTGGGAGCCCACCACCCACGCGTCCTACCTGGATGAGTACGGTGACGACCTGGAAATGCTGGGTACCTGGAACGATGAGTCCTCGCTACAGATTGCTGTCAACGAGGACGCACCGATTGACTCCCTGGAGGAACTGGCCGATAACGCCGATGAATTCGACAACCGGATCGTCGGTATTGAGCCCGGCGCCGGTCTGACCTCCGCCACCGAAGATGAGGTCATCCCGACTTACGGCTTGGACGGGATGGAATTCACCACCTCGTCCACTCCTGCCATGCTCCAGGAGCTGAACACCGCCATCGATAACGACGAAAACATCGTGGTGACTCTGTGGCGTCCGCACTGGGCCTACGAGGCCTTCCCGGTCCGTGATCTGGAAGACCCCGAGGGTGCTCTGGGTGGTTCTGAAACCATGTCGACCTACGCCTACAACGGTTTCAGCGATGATTTCTCCGAGGTCTCTGAGTGGCTATCGGACTTCACCATGGAAAACGACCTGCTCTACGATCTCGAAGCCCAGATGTTCGCCGATAATGACGACGAGGGCGAGTACGAAAACATCGTGGCAGACTGGGTCGCGGAGAACCAGGATTACGTCGACTCCTTGACCGAGGGTGGCGACTCTGAGGATAACGGCGAGGATAACGGCGACGAAGGAGATGCCGGCGACGAAGAGTAAATTTTGCGTGTCGTCTCCGTCTTGGTGAGTCACTCGCTTGGTTAGGTGGCCGCAACACCGAGACTGAACACACTGCCTGTGTAGATCAACAGCGGGCCCGGCCAGAGAGTGTCTGGTCGGGCCCGCTGTGCTGTGTGCTCGGGGTTGTGCTCTAGGTCCCCAGATGCCTCAGACGGCGACGCGGGTGTTGGCGTCAGCTGCCAGGTAGGCGTTGTAAGCCGGGATGGTCAAGAATTCAGGGAACTCTTCGGCGAAGACCACGGCGGAAAAGACCTCCTGGGCCTCAGTGATCCGATCCTGGTCTGACCGATCCGCAGCAGACACGATCTCGTTGATGAGCTCATCGACCCACTCGCGGGTTACGGTGCGTTCGGACCCCTGCACGGTCGTGGCCGTGGCCTCGGTTCGGATCCACTGCCACAGCTGGGAGCGGGAAATCTCGGCGGTGGCAGCGTCTTCCATCAGGTCGTTGATGCTGGCTCCACCGTGACCGCGCAACCAGGCGTCCAAGTAGTGGATACCGGCCTCGATATTGGTGCGAATGCCAGCTTCGGTGATCGCCCCGGTGGTGGCTTTCACGTTCAGCAACGCCTCAGCATCCGGGACCACATCCTCACGTTTGCGCGTGCGAATCTGGTGCGGGGTCTCAAAGAGCAACTCGTCGTAGACCCGCATGCACACCGGCACCAGATCTGGGTGAGCTACCCAGGAACCGTCGAAACCGTCCGCAGCTTCACGGGACTTCTCCTCGCGCACCTTTTCCAGAGCGATCCGGTGTTTGACGGGGTCCGACTTATCCGGCACATAGGCTGCCATCCCGCCAATGGCGTGAGCACCACGACGGTGGCAGGTACGCACCAGCAACTCGGTGTAGGCCCGCATCATCGGTTGTTGCATGGTGACATCGGAACGATCCGGGAGCACGAACTCGTCGGAGGAGTCCTGGAAGTTCTTGATGATCGAGAAAATGTAATCCCACCGACCAGCGTTCAACCCGGCAGAGTGATCGCGTAGCTGATACAGAATCTCATCCATCTGGAAGGCTGCAGTGATGGTCTCGATCAACACCGTGGCCCGGATGGTTCCGTGGGGAATGTTCAGGTAGTCCTGGGACTTGGTGAACACGTCATTCCACCAGCGAGCTTCCAGATGGTGTTCCAGTTTGGGCAGGTAGAAGTAGGGGCCACGGCCCAGGTGTACCAGCTCGTGCGCGTTATGGAAGAAGAACAGCCCGAAATCCATCAGCGCTCCGGCGATCGGCTGATCTTCGACCACGATGTGGCTCTCGTCCAGGTGCAACCCCCGCGGCCGCGGGAGGATCGTTGGAGACTGCGCCAGGGCTGGTTTCTTGAGCTTGTAGGTCCGACCGGTGGTCTGGTCGGTGTGGCGGATCTGGCCACGGATCGCCTCGTAGAGGTTCCGCTGGCCTTCGATCATGTTCTCCCAGGTGGGAGTACAGGCATCTTCGAAATCAGCCAGCCAGCATTTGGCCCCGGAGTTCAGGGCGTTGATGGTCATTTTCCGATCCACCGGTCCGGCAATTTCGGCACGGCGGTCTTTCAGACCGGGTGCCAGTGGAGCAACGCGCCAGGAATCATCTTCACGAATCTTCTTGGTGGTGCTCTCAAATCCCGGACGCGCCCCAGCCGCAATGGCTGCGCGCACCTGCTGACGCGCTACCAAGAGTTCTTGACGCTTGGGCTCCATCGTGGTGTGGAGGTAGGCCAGAAACTCCAGGGCCGCATCGGACAGTAGCGGCTGAGTGGCTTCGGAGACCTCGCCGAGCACGCTGACGGTCAGTCCCGAAGAGGTAGTGTAGCGAATCTGGCTGGTCATGATCATCACGTCCTATCTGGCTGGCTGATTTCTGAAGAATCAGTGGTGGTGAGGGATTAGAACTGTCCAGACTCCGTCGAACCGGCCAGAGCGACCGTGGAGGAATCCGGGTTGACAGCGGTGGAGATCGCGTCGAAGTAGCCGGTGCCGACTTCGCGCTGGTGCTTGGTAGCGGTGTAACCCTGTGGCTCGGCAGCGAACTCGCGCTGCTGCAACTCGACGTACGCTGACATCTGGCGCTCCTTGTAGCCACGCGCCAGGTCGAACATCGAGTAGTTCAGAGCGTGGAAGCCCGCCAGAGTGATGAACTGGAAAGTGTAGCCCATCGCGGCCAGTTCGCGCTGGAACTTCGCGATGGTCTCATCATCCAGGTTCTTCTTCCAGTTGAAGGACGGCGAGCAGTTGTAGGCCAGCATCTGGTCGGGGTGCTCGGCCTTGACAGCCTCGGCAAACTCACGAGCCAGCTCCAGATCCGGAGTACCGGTTTCCATCCAGATCAAATCGGCGTACTCTGCGTAGGCCTTCGCACGAGCGATGCAGGGCTCCAGGCCGTTGCGCACCTCGTAGAAGCCTTCAGCGGTGCGACCACCGGTCAGGAACTGCTGGTCGCGCTCATCGACGTCGCTGGTCAGCAAGGTGGCGGCTTCAGCGTCAGTGCGGGCGATGATCACCGAGGGAACATCGGCGACGTCAGCGGCCAGACGGGCAGCGTTGAGAGTGCGCACGTGCTGGTTGGTCGGAACCAGCACTTTACCGCCGAGGTGACCACACTTCTTCTCGGAAGCCAGCTGGTCTTCCCAGTGCACACCGGAAGCACCGGCGGTGATCATGGCCTTCATCAGTTCATAGGCATTCAGTGGACCACCGAAGCCAGCCTCAGCATCGGCCACGATCGGCACCAGCCAGTCTTCGACAGTCTGGATGCCCTCGGAGAACTCGATCTGATCCGCCCGCAACAGTGCGTTGTTGATCCGGCGGACGACCTGCGGGACCGAGTTAGCCGGGTACAGCGACTGGTCTGGGTAGGTCTGGCCGGCCAGGTTAGCGTCAGCAGCCACCTGCCAACCAGACAGGTAGATGGCCCGCAGTCCAGCCTTGACCTGCTGAACAGCCTGATTACCGGTCAGCGCGCCCAGAGCGTTGGTCCACTCACCTTGAGGGTGCTCGGTAGTCAGTTGCTCCCAGAGCTTCTCCGATCCGCGACGCGCCAGAGTGTGCTCTTCCTGCACACGACCACGCAACTTCACGACCTCGTCGGCCGAGTAGGTGCGCTTGACGTTCGCCCAACGAGGGTTGGTGTCCCAGTCGTGCTGGATCTGCTCTGCGGAAGCGGGAGTGTGCTGTGACATGATCTGAACTCCTTGAGTGTGTATCAGTGTGGCGTCTCTTGTCGTTTTCGTGACGGTTCCGAATGGTTCGGTTCCCGTCTGGGTAGTTTCTACTCTTCCGTGTTTGTCGCCAGTGAGGCAGGGGATTGTCGAAAAAAATTGCGCTTCAGATAACCATTTGGAAAAAATATGACTTCTTTCGAACGATTCGCCCCTCATCTGCAAAATTGTGAGATGCAGAACAAAAAAAGCGACGATTTGTCGGATGGTTACCCTCATACACGCCCGCGCGCCTGCGAGAGCACATGCGCGCACGCGAACACTCCGCGACCCGGACGGCAGGTAGCAGTGTCCCACCAACGACCCGAAGTAGTTCGGGTGCCGGTGGCGGTGACCACCGAGGCAAACCATGCAAGAATATGTAGGCCAAGGTGACAAGTAGACGATGGGAAGATGCACCATGACCTATCTCTTGCACTCCGTTGATAACGTCCAGCACGGGGCCTCGGCCCCACGGTTGGAAGCACTGGAGAGTATTGAACAGATGTTCGCGCGTCTGTCGTCAGACCCCGATGCTAGGGCCCATGTGGTGGTTTCAGAACCCAGTTCGGCTGAAATTCAGCAGTGTGCCGAGTACTTTGAGCTACACGAATTAGCGGTCGAAGATACCTTGCAAGGACACCAGCGCCCCAAACTTGAACGCTACGACTCGGTACTGTTCGTCGTGCTGCACTGGGCCCAGTACGTGGACAAAACCGAAAAAATGAAGTTCGCGGAACTGCATATCTTTGTCGGCGACCGTTTCTTCTTGGTCTTCGCTGATGACCACTCACTGGCTCAGAAAGTCGTGCATTGGCTACACCGCCCCTTCCGGCGGCATGTGATGGACGCCGGGCACCCGCAAACAATGTTGTACTTCGTCTTCGACGGTATTGTTGACGGCTATGCGCCCATCATTATCGATCTCGACGATGATCTGGACGACATCGAGGACTCACTGTTTGGCGATTCGGCAACGGTGGCAACCTCGCAACGCATCTACGAGCTATTCAACGAGATCGTGAAGTTCCTGCGGGTCACTCGCCCGTTATCGCACATGATCGATCTGCTGACTCGGGGAGCCACGAAGTACGGCATGGATCAAGAATTCGCTCGTCACCTGCGTGACGTCCGCGATAATGTTACCCGTGATGTCGAACAACTCGAAGGTATTCGGGCCGCATTGCAGAATGCGCTGACCGTGGAATCTACGCTGGTGGGCCGAAAACAAAACGAGGATATGAAAAAAGTATCGGGATGGGCTGCGCTGTTCGCGGTCTCCACGGTGATTGCCGGGATTTACGGGATGAACTTTGACGACATGCCAGAACTCCATTGGTCCTTCGGATATTTGTGGGCCATTGGGCTGATGTTGACCGCGAGCCTCACCTTGTATCTGATCTTTAAGAAGAAGGGCTGGATGTAGGAGGAAAAATCCGCGGTTTTTAACTACGCTGTGATTATGGTGCAAAACACAGTAGACGATGTGACCGATACCGGCGAGGTAGCACGGCTGGATTCCGTGGTGCTGGGACGCCAATTGCGTCACCAGCGGAAGAAGGCCGGATTTACCCTGGAACATCTGGCAAGCAGGGTGGATGTTACGGCCTCTCACCTCTCCCAGATTGAGAACGGCCACCGCGAGCCGAAGCTATCACTGTTGTCTGCCTTGGCGGCAGAACTTCGCGTCTCGGTTGACGACATGCTCTCGGCTAAACCTCCGAGCAAACGAGCCGAACTGGAAATCGCGGTGGAGAAACTCCAACGATCCCCGCACTTTCACGCGCTGGGGCTTCCCGGAGTCAAGATCACCTCCCGGACTCCCACCGAGGTGCTCGAAACGATTGCGGGCTTAGCGAGCGAATTACGACGTCAAGCTGCCGAGCGGGTTGCTACGCCGGAGGAAGCTCGCCGAGCCAATGTCGCATTGCGGATGGAGATGCGTGAGCGCAACAATTACTACCCCGAGCTGGAATCAACAGCTCAAGAACTGCTGGAAGCGGTGGGCCAGCCCTCGGGGCCACTGACTCACCGCAGAATCGCAAACATTGCTGACCACCTGGGATTTTCGATCCACTTCGTCGGCTCATTGCCCCACTCCACCCGCTCGGTTACTGACCTGAAGAACCGACGATTCTATCTGCCCGGCGGACCGCACACCGACCATGACGCTCGGTCGGTCTTATTGCAGGCGATTGCGGCCTATGTGCTCGGATTCGGTGAGCCGGTGGACTATCAGGACTTTCTGAAACAGCGGGTCTACATCAACTACTGTGCTGCCGCGTTGCTCATGCCAGAAAAATCTGTGGTCAAAGAGCTGAAGGCTGCTCATCAGAACCGAGATCTGGCCATTGAGGATCTGCGAGATGGCTACGGGGTCTCCTATGAATCTGCTGCCCACCGGTTCACCAATCTGGCGACCGAACACCTGGGTATTACCCTGCACTTTCAGAAAGTGCACCAGTCCGGAGTGGTGCATAAAGCCTACGAAAACGACGGGGTGAGTTTCCCAACAGACAGTATTGGAGCCATCGAAGGCCAGCAGATTTGTCGGTACTGGACCTCCCGAGAAGTCTTTGACGTCCAGAATCGATTCCGCGCGTTCGATCAATACACTGATACCCCGGCCGGTACCTATTGGTGCACCGCCGTGGTGGAGTCTTCCTCCTCGGGTCTTTACTCGTCCTCAATTGGGGTCCCTTTCGATCAGGCGCGGTGGTTCCGTGGTCGGGATACCACCTCGCGGTCTGTCTCGCGGTGTCCGGACCCGACGTGCTGCCGCTTGCCTTCCCCGGAACTTGAAGCCGAATGGGGTGGACATGCGTGGCCCGCGGCGCGAACTAACGCCCACATTTTGGCGGCCATGCCCACCGGTGCCTTCCCGGGTGTCGATGAAGTGGAGGTCTTCCAATTCCTTCAGGAACAATCCGGTGTCGACAACGTGTAGCGCTGTCCAGCGAGGGTGAATTCGAGCCTGACATGCCACGTGCATGTCATTCTTGCTCTGAGTGATATTTTGTGGTATGCGGCCGTTTCCGTGCTAGTATGGTGTACCTCAGTAGGAAAACAGCGAGCGCTCGGTATTCCGACACTTCGTTGCAATGCCGGGCGCTTATGCTGTGCCATCAAAGAAAGGTGCATCTGCTCCATGCGTTTAACCCCAGGCAAGTTCGTCGTCCATCCGCAACACGGTCCGGCCGAAGTGGTGAGCCGCAACACCAAAAAGATCAAGGGTGAAGACGTCGACTATGTCGTCCTTGAGGTCCAGGAGCAGCGCCTGCAGATCGCTGTGCCTGAATCGAGCCTGTCGGAGATCGGTGTTCGAGACCTGTCCAGCCATACTCGGTTGCGCAAGTTGATGTCGTTGCTGGCCAAGGATGGTGACACCTTGGAAAAGCAGTGGTCCCGTCGTTTGAAAGCACTGCGCGAAAAGCTGGCTACCGGTGATTTGGACAATGTTGCCGAAGTCGCCCGGGATCTCTACCGCCGCCAGAAGGAGAAGGAGCTCTCGATGGCCGAGCGAAACCTCTATCAAGAGGCCAAGGACATGATTATCGCCGAGGTCGCTTTGGTGCTTGACGTCGATCACGACGAAGCTGAGCGCACCATCGATGGCGCGATCGACGGCGTGCCATTGACCCGGTTGGGTCTGGACCGCGGTAAAGAATCGAAGGAGGATAAGGAAAAGGAAGCCTCGATGGCCTAACAGCGCCCGGGATATTTTCCAATCCTTTTCCTCTGAGGCAGACGTTGACTTCCTCGGTGTGGTCTTTTAGTCGACGTCGCGATTTTCCGGGGCTAGTGGGTTGCTCATGGTCCGACGAAGGGTACGGGCCTCTTCGATCAGCTTGTCCTGGTCTTCCTTAGCCTTCTCAGCACCGGCGGTATCACGCGGTGGAAGCTGGACGTGGACCTCGGCAGGAATGCCGGATTCCAGCTGGCGGGCACGGAACATTTCGTGATCGATTAGGGCCCCCAGCAGCATCACCATATTGAAAATCCAGAGCACGAACAGCACCGCCATGATGGTTCCGACCGCACCGTAGGATGAGTACGAGGCAAAGTAGGTCAGGTAGATCGCCATGGCCACACCGGCAATCGCGCTACCAACCAACACCACCACGGCGCCAATGGAGAACCAAGTGAACTTCGGCTTCTGCACATTGGGGGTGAAGTGGTACATCACGGCGATGACCAGAATCAACACCAAAGCCACCACAACGTAGCGTAGCCATGCCCAGAGCGGCAAGAAGGTGTCCGTCATAAATGCCAGGACGCCTTCCAATCCTAGCGGCTCCGCAATGGGGCCGAACAGCCCATCGACGAGTGGACGGTTCAGGGCCAAAGAGATCAGGATGACGACGACACCGACCAGCACCGTTGCGGTCGTGAGCACCATGGTGAGGTTCTTCTTGATGAAGGTGCGACCTTCAGCCACCCCGTAGATGGAGTTCATGTTCCGGGAGAACGCCTTAACATAGGCCGATGCCGACCACAGTGCTGTAATCACACCGATGATCAACGCGATCACGCCACCGGTGGCCGAGTCCATCATGGTTTCCACGAGGTCTTGTACCAGCGCTTGATAGTCTTCCGGAACTGCCTGGGTGATCACATCATCGAGCATGTTCTCAATAACCTCGGCGTTGGAGGACAAGACCAAGGACAGCATGGAGAATACGGCCAGCAGACCGGGAGCCATGGACAGGACCGTGTAGTAGGTGAGCTTCGCCGACAGATCGGTTCCGCCATCGGTGCCGAATTTCTTCAGTGCCCGTTTAAAAGCGTATTTTCGGCCCGACCACGATAGGGAGTTTTTGTACAGTTTCGGGTCGGCATATTCTTGATTGCGGTCGTCCTCGTTCAAGACGCGAACGATGTCATCTCTGGCAGACAAGGTGGAGAACTCCTGAGTGATTAGGGTTTTGGGGGCCGACGATCACGCGCCGGTGACGATCGCGGTGCAACGGATTCAACTTTAGTGCACGACTAGGCTAATCGTCCTGCACCCAAGCCCCCGATGACCGTAATGATGAGCGTCGAGAGGGTAGCCAACATTATCGGGCGAGCGCCCACCTGCACCAGCGACCGGATGCGTACACCCATACCGAGCCCAAACATCGCGGTCGCCAAGAACAACGACTGGATCAGTTGGACCACCTCAAGGGCCGTCGGAGGCAGAATATCGACCGAGCGCAGTGCCACCATGATGAAGAACCCGATCACAAACCAGGGCACCAGAGCAGGACGTGATCCAGGGGCTGGGTCTTCCGGGGTGGATCGAGATGACGGGTGGCGGGAACTGAGAAATGCTATCGCTGCCAGCACGAAGGCCAGCATCATCACCCGGCCCAGTTTCACCGTCACCGCTGTGGTGGAGGCTTCTGGTCCCAGCGTCTCGGCGACCGCAACGACCTGAGCGACTTCATGAACCGATGTGCCAGCCCAGATCGCCCCTTGAGTTGTGGAAAATCCGCATAGTGCCACCAGCACCGGCATAGCGGGGATCATCAGGGTGCCGAACAGGACCACCAGCCCGATTGAGGTCGCAGTGAATTCTTTCTTGGCTTTGAGCACCGAATCCGCACCAGCCACCGCCGCAGCTCCACAAATCGAGAACCCGCTGGCAATCAGTAACCCCAGAGCGCTGGGCACCCGCAAGGCCTTGGCCAATATAACGGTGGCACCGAAGGTGATGACCACAGCGAGCACGATCAGCACAATGGTGCCCCATCCGAGTGCGAGAATCTCATCGACCGCCAGCTGAAGCCCCATGAGCACAATGCCCCAGCGCAACACCGTTTTTGATGCCACCGTGATCCCCGGTTCAACCACCTCTGGCACGGGGGCGATATTCCGCCATAACACCCCGATGACAATGGCGACCAGCAATCCGGAAACACCGGGTAGGTAGTCGCCGATGCCAGCGATCATACCCAGTGCCAGTGCTCCTATCGCGAAGGAGAGTACCAATCCGGGAAGAATGGTGCGGTTCACGATCAATCCTTATTAGGGGCTCGGTTCCCCCGGTATTTTCGATCCTGAGATGATCACGAGCAGGGGAGCAATCTCACGGACTACCCTAGCATCGCAGGCCTGCAGGCCGGTGCTTCGCCTCATGTGGCTGTTCAGCACCGGTATTCGTCGGTATTCCTCACAGCACCTCGATCATTAGCTACACTTTAGGGAGCACGTTCGATCAGAGGTACCGCCCTCTGACGTGCTGGACCCGCCCTCGTCGTCAAGTTGCTAGCGAATCTTATGTCTTCAAACCCCCGCCGCAAACGCCGCATCAACTGGTCCATCATGATCTTGTTGACCCTGGTGGCCTTGGTGTTGCTCACGTTGACTGTACTGACGGTGGTACGAAATCTCGCCCAAGACGAGGACTCCGCGCGGATCGATGAGGTGCTGACCGGACAGTCAATGCAGATTACCGCTAACACCGGTGAGCAGGTGGTCCGCATGCAGGCCATGCGCGCCCCGGTTCCGCCTGAAGATGATGCCAGCGAAACGCTGGACACCTGTTTGCATGACGAAGCTAAAAACCAGCTCGAACAACTGGCGCCTGCCGGCTCGACGGTGAATCCCACCTACCCGGCCTATCCGAACGCCCCGAATGGCGAGGTCTGGGCGGATTTGGAGAAATCTGGCGATGATCTGGCGCTCGAAATGGTGCGTTCCGGTTATGCGGTGCCCTATACAGAAGAAGCGCAAGACGATGCTCGGGCTCAAGAGTTCAACGAGGCGCGTCAGCAGGCCTTCGAGGCCAAACGCGGGATCTACTCCAAAGATGCCGACTGTACCTTGCCGTCGCAGATCGAGCCGGTGCTGGAGGAACTCGAAGAGATTCCCGATTCGAATCTGAACGATCTTCAGGAAACCTCCGAATATATTGCAACCTTGAACGGTTTGCAGACCGAGGCCCAACAGGCTCGTTCTATTCTGGCCGCGATCCCCACGACGGGCGAGTCGGTCTCCGCCTTGGCCTGGGGCCAGCTGAAAGAGACCTATATGGAGCAGATCGAGGAGAGTCTCAGCGAGATCGAGTCGAAACTTTCCGAAGCACAGCAAGCTCGGGCTTCGATGAGTAGTGAAGACGGAGGATTCGTGCCCGAAGACTCCGATGAGGGTGGTGCCGGCAACGCCGAATCACGACCCCCTAGCCCAGATTCCTCCCAGCCCGAACCGACCGAGCAGGAACTCAACGAGCAACAAGACTCCTCCGGTGATGGTGCGCAGCAACAGTCTGCACAGCAACCCCAACAGCAAGACTCTCAACAGCAGCTTCGGCAACAGTCGGCCGATCACCAAGCTGAGCCTTCCCAGCAGAACATCCGCGCGGAATTCCAGGTCGAGCAGGTTCCGTCGGAGCAGCACGACAGTCCCGTAGCACCTGCGCGACCGCAACTGGTGCAGGCTGACTAGTCACTGGCATCCTGGAAACTGCCAACCGCAGTGGAGACGATCCGCGCCGAGACGGGGATGAGCCTGGTCCACGCCGACACCCTGCTCTCTGCACTGGTCACCGCGCCGGTGGCGACGGTGTAAGCGCAACTTTTAGCGCAGTCCGCCTTGCCAGAGCGTGTCAAACGGGGTCTTGGCGCTCACCCGCTGGGCGATGCCACGAGTGACGAATTCCTTGGCCGTATACGCAGCCTCACGCGGGGAGGCACCCTTGGCCAGCTCGGCGGTGACCGCAGCCGCCAGCGAGCATCCGGCCCCGGAGACGGCATGATCGCCGACCTTCGGTGTGCTGAGCACCTCCATATCAGTTCCGTCGTAGAACACATCGACCGCCTGGTCACCCTCTAAACGGATACCACCTTTGGCCAGCACCGCTGCACCAGAGTGATCGTGGATGATCTGAGCGGCCTCCTGCAGATCCTGCACCGAGGAAATCGTCAGGCCCGACAGCTGCTCGGCCTCGAAATGGTTCGGGGTGGTGAAGGTCGCTAGCGGCAACAGTTCCGCCTTCAGCGCCTCATCGGTATCCAGGGCGTGGCCGGGCTCTTGACCCTTGCAGATCAGGACCGGATCCAGGACCACGTGTTGCCACTGTTGAGACCGCAGTGCGCGCGCCACCGTGTGAATGGTCTCCGGTGAGCCCATCATCCCCAACTTGGTCCTGTGCAACTGTCCGGCGTAGTTAGCCTGAATGGCCTCTAGCTGATCGGCGATCACCTCGGCCGGGACCGGGGTGAACCGGTGGTTCCAGTCATCGTTGGGGTCAAAGGCCACGATGCAGGTCAGCGCAATGATGCCGTAGGCCCCCAGCTCCTGGAAGGTCTTCAGATCCGCTTGCGCCCCGGCACCACCGGTGGCTTCTGAGCCGGCAATAGACAGCGCCAGTGCTGGTTCGTGGATGGAGTATTCGGTCATCGTCATATCCTCATTTCCGTCAGGGCTTTTCCTCAGATTTTCCTCCGGCAGGCCGGGTCTGATCGACCGGCTACTGTTCGTCGATGATCGGATCTTCGTCAGCCTCACCAGGGGCCAAAATGTGTCCGTCGGCATCCACCACATCGGTGAATGGGATCGCCAGCCACCGGCCTAGGGCCATCAGGATCCCGGCCGGAAACCCGACCACCGGAATCAGTAGCGGCAACAGCCCCTCGAGCCCACCGACGAGCACCACCAGCCCGTAGAGCATGCCCACCAGGGCATAGGCCAGTACGTGCACCGCCTGGTTGAGCGTGAACCGAAACAACCAGTTCACCAACAGGGTCAGTGGCAGACCCAGCACCAGACCGGCTAGCCCCACCAGGGTGAGCAACGGGGTCAGATCACCGACCTGTTCGGCCACCGGCAAGAGATTGAGGATCACGACCAGCCCGGCCATGACAATATTTGGTGCCAGCCAGGCGATGAGATAACCGTAGATCGACATCTTCAGTCGTGGCCGGCGATCGGAAGTGCCGGATATTTTGCCCCGGGGCTGGGCAGTTTTTTGCGGAATAGGAGTGGTCATACCGGTCGGAGTTAGCCTTTCTTGCGCAACACGATCATCGCGGTCAGATCCGGTGCTTCTCGCACCAGCTCGGGGTGCTCCTGGGCCCACCGGGTTGCGATCTGCTGTTCTTCATCACGCACACCGTCGTCCAGGATCACCACCGCACCCGGTGCCAGCCGGTCTGCCAGCGCGTTGAGGGCCGGATACCGGGCGTGTGGGCCGGTGGCTGCCGGGGGACCGTCGACGAATAACAGGTCGATCTGCTCGGGTAGTCGCGCCTGGGAGAGGTCGTACCACTGAGGTGGCTCGGCATCCTCAGTCGGCTGGGTGTCTGACGCCGGTACCTGCGGTGCCAGGGGGGCTAGCTGCAGATCCACCACCGGCTCCAGCCCGTGCAAACTCACATAATTGGCGGTGAGATCCCGGTAGTGGTTTAGGTGATCGAAAGAGTACAGTCGGCCACCGTGTGTGGTCAGATAATGGCCGAACAACAACGTGGTCGTGCCCGAGCCCAGCTCGACAATATGCTGCGGGCGAGCCTGATCGAGTAGATCGAGCAGGTATACCGCCGAACGGGCATCCAACGCCCAGCCACCGGTGGACGGCCACAGCGTGCCGGTATCGATGCGACGTTGCAAATACTGCTGGGCCTCAATCTCTTCTCGCGCGTAGCCCAGTCGCCGGTTGATGTTATTGACGTGGTTCCGCGTTTGCCGATCGAGGTGCTGGGTACCGTCCTGGACCGTCTTGAGGACCTGATCGTGACGATCTTGCGCGGTGCCACCCTGCTGGGTCAGTTGCCCGGCGACCTCATCCACCGTGGCGTTGATCTGCTCGGTCGCCGAGGCGATCGAGGCGGTGCGGGCCACCGCCTCGCGCTGTTGCTCGACGACCTCGGTCAGCGCAGTCTGGACCTGATGCTGACCGAGCAGCACCTGGTGCTGTTGGTCCAGCAGCTGGGTCTCCCGCCGGGCCATCACCCTGAGCATTTTCCGATCTCGCATGCTCCAGATCCCGAGGATCGCGACCGCGATCAGGGCGGCCAGCCCCACCCACCAGCTGGCATGCAGGCCCCAGGCAATCAGGCCACCGGCCAACGCCAGGGCAAACAACGCGATCAAGATTTTGTCGATGGTACTCATCTAGACTTTCCTTCGGTTCTGTGCAACCAATGCTCTCGCCTGCGCCGTGCGCGCACAGCACAGCACGCTCAGGTGATCCCCTTCTATCCTGTCACACCCGCGTAGCCGGGGCGTGATCCGCACGCGGGGCATCTTTCCGCACCCGGGGACACCGTTGGTACACTAGCTGCGGACGCCGCCTGGGGCAGCAGGTGTGCACGGGGCCGTAGAGGCCGGTGAGACCGTCGTCGTCCAGCGCTGGCAACACGACCAGCACACGTGCCGGTACCAGCGAGCATGACTGCATCATTGACAACACCGTCCAGGAGGATCACCGTGTCTGCCCCCGATTCTTCCACCCCCAGCTCACCCCGCTCTGGCAACGTCGGCAACTCCAAGACCTCAGCTACTGATCACTCCCGATCGATCGCCCGCTTCGCCCCGGCTGGATCCGGACTGTACGCGATCATCACCGCGATCATGGCCACCGTGTTGATCCTGTCAAATATCGGTGCATCCAAGGGCGTACAGATTGGCCCACTCGTGACCGACGGTGGCTTCTTCCTGTTCCCGCTGGCCTATATCGTCGGCGACGTGGTGGCCGAGGTCTACGGTTTCAAAAATTCCCGTCGCGCGGTGATCACCACCTTCGCGTTGTCGATCTTCGCGGTGGTTTGTTACTGGATCATCATTAATCTGCCCCCGGCCGATTTTTATGACGGCCAACAGGCCCTGGAACGCACTCTCGGGCCGGTGTGGATGATCGTGGTGGCCTCGTTGTTGGGCTTTTTGGTCGGTCAGCTCTCCAACGCCTGGTTCATGGTGCGGATGAAGCGCTCCTTTGGCGAGAAAGTCCTGTTTGGTCGTATTGCGGTCTCGACGTTGATCGGCGAATTTTTGGACACGCTGGTGTTCTGCTCGATCGCAACACCGGTGATCGGGATCGAAACCGTTGGCCAATTCGTCAACTACGTGGTCGTGGGCTTCCTGTTTAAATCCGCCGTGGAAATCATCCTCGCCCCGGTGACCATGTGGGTGATGAAGCTGATCAAACGCGCTGAACCGGCCTACGGGGTCACCGAAAAACGGGCCGAAGCCCCAGGCGGGTCCGAGGCCTCAGCAGAGTAATACCGTCCCAGCACCTGTTCTTTCAGCTCCGGGTAGGTGCCTTCGATCATGCTGGTCCGGATGGTCTCCACGAGCCGAATGACGAACCGTTCATTGTGGATCGAGATCAGCGTGTGCACCAGCAACTCTTTGGCCTTGATCAGATGTCGTAGATAGGCCCGCGAGTAATGCGCGCAGGTATAGCAGTCGCACCCGGGCTGTAGCGGGGCAAAATCGTCCTTGAACTGCGCTCGCGGCAGGTTGATCCGTCCGTAGTCGGTGTAGAACGCACCGGTGCGGGCTACCCGGGTCGGCGAGACACAGTCGAAGGTATCCGCCCCCGACTCGATCGCCCACAACAAATCATCGGGTTCGGAAATCCCCAGCAGGTGACGTGGCTTGTCCTCGGGTAGTTCCTGGGCACACCAGGACACGATCGCGCCCAGGTTCTTCTTCTCCAGTGCTCCGCCGATCCCGTACCCGTCGAACCCGGCGCGGTCACTGCCGTTATCGGTGACAAAATCAGCCTGCATGGCTGAGAGATCCTGGCACGCCTTGCGTCGCAAATCCTCGTATTGGGCGCCCTGAATCACCCCGAATAAGGCCTGATAGGGTCGATCGGACCGGTGGGCGGTGAGCCCGGCGTGGTGATCCAGGCAGCGTTGGGCCCACAGCCGGGTGCGTTCCAGGGAGGTTTCTTGATATCGACGAGAATTATGCAGGGTGGTCAGCTCATCAAAGGCGAACATGATGTCCGCACCCAGCTGGTGCTGGATGTTCATCGAGATTTCCGGGCTGAATCTATGCTTGGAGCCATCCAGATGGGAGGTGAACCAGACTCCGTCATCATCCACGTGGGCCAGTCGGTTTTTGCCGGCCGCGGTGTCGTCATCGGACCCGGTCCCGTCGGGAGCATGCGGTCCGGACATATCGATCACTTTCTTGAATCCCGACCCCAGGCTCATCACCTGGAACCCTCCCGAATCGGTGAAGGTGGGTCCCGACCAATTCATGAACTGACCCAGTCCGCCGGCTCGATCGACCAGCTCGGCCCCGGGTTGCAGGTAGAGATGATACGCATTGCCCAGCAACGCCTGCGCGCCGATGGCTGACATCTGCTCGGGGGCGACGGCCTTCACGGAGGCCTGAGTCGCCACCGGGATGAACGCCGGGGTCTGGATCTGCCCGTGCGGGGTGTGAATCACCCCGGTGCGACCCAGACCGGAGTCCATCCGGGTCTGGATGCTGAAGCTGACGTCCCGCGGGCTTGGGTGGTGGGTGGGAACCACCGCGGGGGTGGGATCGCTGGGTTGGCGACGGGTCTGTGGGTAATCTGCCATCTCTGTCATGATAGAGCCCCGGTTGGTCGCCGTGTTAACCGTGCGAGGTCAGCACCTTAGCGGGACCGGCTGAGCGTTTCACCGATTTCGGATGAGTGAGCGCAGGTTCAGGTCCGGATCGGCCAGGTCCACCGGGTCGATGACGATCCCGCGTTGCATCAATCGGGTGGCCGCCCGTAGCACCATCGGTTGGTTCAGTGCCGCTACCGCGCATAACCGGTGTTGCGGATCGAGCACGAAGCTGGCGTGCTCGCGTCGCTGTCCGCCACTGGCTGCGCTACCCTGCAGCGTGCTTTCGTCCTCATGGATCGGACGGCCCCAACGCTCGATGAGCTGATATCCGGGCCGAGCGGCCAGGGCCATCTCGCCCAGGGCCCCGGCGTGCGTGTCGTAGCGATCCGTCCAGATCCAACGCGGAGCCACGCGGTGGTGTTCGTTGTGTTTGGGCAGGACCTGGTCCGGTTCGGCGGTCGGGCTGGTATCGAGTAGGTCGGCGACCGCCCGCTGAGCAGAACGCACCGCCTGATCCCAGTGCTTGGCCCCCGGGGTGAGATCCCCGATCGCGTACACCCCGCAGACACCGTCCACCCGTTGCCGGTCATCGACGGCAACGCCGTCGGTGACCGGCAACCCGGCCTGCTCGGCCAGCTGCGTATTGGGTACCGTCCCGACCGCGGCGAGCACCAGATCCGTCTGAGCCGTGAACCCTTCCGGGAGCGCATCGGCCTGCAGATACTGCTGAATCAGCTCGACCCCGTGCCGGGCATGGTCGGCATCGAGTAGCTCGGCAATGGTGTCGCCGAAAATCTCCGCAGCCTGCCGATGGTGCGGTTGATACAGTCGCACCGCAGCTCCGAGCTGACGCACCCCGGCGGCCAGTTCTGCGGCCAACAGCCCGGCACCGGCCACGCTGATGCGCAGCGGGGGTGACGAACGGGACTCCTCGGCTCGGGAGGTGATCAGCTGCCGGATTCTGTCGACGTCGGTGTGGTCCCGTACGGTGAGTACCGGCAAAGGCTCGCCGTCTTGATCGGCTAGCGAGTGCTCGAAGGGTGCCGCTGAAGCCCCGGTAGCCAGAATGACCACCTCGGCCGAGAGCTGTTGACCGTCCCCGGTGCGGATCAGGTGTGTGGATCTGGTTGCTGCGGTGGCCACCGATCCGGCCGTCTGCTCAGCACGCCGGTGCCCCAGGTGTAGCTCGGTCGCGACCGCCTGCACCCAGCGGATCTGGTGCTGCTCGGCCCAGTGTGCACCGCCCAAGCGTAGACCGGGCTCGTCGAGCGCCCCGGTGAGATAATCTCCGGAGACCGGTGGTCGATCATAAGGGTAGGGGTTCGGGTCGATCACGGTGATCGCCCCGGCATAGCCGCGTTCGCGCAGGGTGTGCGCGGCCGTGAATCCAGCGACCGAACCACCGATGATGGCGACCGACCCGGGCGTTGCCGGCTCCGCTGTGGTGCTCATGCCTCGGTCCCGTCGGCAGGCACTCCCGGGTAAAGGATCAGGCGCCCGTCGACCACCTCAACCCGGTGGGTGGGAGCAGCCACGGTGGCGGGCAGGCCCAGAGCCTTGCCAGTGGCCAGACAGAACGGGGAACCGTGCAGGGGGCATTCCACCGTTCCGTCTTCGATCCACCCTTCGGCCAGAGAAGCGTTACCGTGGGTGCACCGGTCGTTGAGCGCGAAGAATCCGGTTTCGTCGTGAAAAATAGTGATTGGCACGGTGCCGGTGGTGCTGGCCGGAACCAGTAGTGTCTCCTCCACCGGCAGATCCGCGGCTGCGCCGACATCGAGCCCAGGCTGGTCAGTCATCTTCGCTACCTTTTCGAGATTCTAGATGGATGTGAGGTTGGGACGGATGGGAGAGCAGACTACAGGGACTGCCCGGTCGGAGGATCCCAGCACGGACGGGTTAGCGCCCCCAGTTCACGCTGGCCAAGGCCTGCTGGATAATCCGTCCCCGCCCGCCGACGAATTCGGACTGGATGTCTTCAGCCATGGCTTCCTCCGGGGTCAGCCAGCTGAGCTCCAGGGCATCCTGGCGTGGCTGACATTCTCCGGTCACCGGCACTAAATAGCACAACGCCACCGCGTGCTGACGGTCATCGGTCAACTCGGTTTCGGAAGGATGGGGGAAGTACTCCGCGACGGTAAACGGTCGCAGATCGGCTGGAATTTGTGGTAATGCCAGCGGGCCGAGGTCCTTTTCCAGATGCCGCATCAACGCTGCCCGCAGCGTTTCCCGGTACATCACCCGACCGGAGACAAACGTCCGTCGCAGGTGCCCGTCTCCATCGGCCACGTAGAGTAACCCGATCTGGGAGACATATCCCAGAGGATCGACCCGGACCGGGATCGCCTCCACGTAGACCATCGGCAACCGTCGCCGGGCCTCGTAGAGGTCCTCATCGGAGAGCCAACCGGGATGTGGATCTGGGGTACGAACGCTCATAGTTCTTTTCTACCAGCCCGGTGGGTCCGACAACACCGGATTCAGCCTCCAGCAATCGAGGTCGATGTCGGGCTGTTCTCGGGGTCTGTTGCGAGCCCGCTCTCGAGACTACCCTGAGGCTCATCATCGAATTGGTTAAGGTAGCGTTTTTCGGCCTGCGCAATCCGCCAGCGCCGGTTTTCGGTTGCCAACAACACCACGAAACCGCCCAGCAATGCCACCGCGGCGATCAAGACCGAGGGATTGGATCCGAACAGGCGCACCCCGATGATGGCAGCTAGCCCCCAGGCCATGCCGACGACGATCACCACGCGACCTCGTTCGGTCATCGACACCATGGGAACGAACAGCATCAGTGCCATCAGAATGACGATTGCCCACACGGATTCGGGCAACCACAGCAGGTGGAGCACGTCCCAGATCCCGGCCACAGTCAGCAGTTGGGAGGCCATAAACACCAGCGCCCACCCGGTCAACAGCCCGATCGGGGCGTCGGTGAACAGTTGCTCGCCCTGGGTTCGCGAGGTGTGTAAATTCAGGTTCCGGACCGCGGTGACCAGCAGCGCGCAGAGCAATATCCACACGATGATTTCCAGTCCCCACGGTTCGATATGGACGAGTGCGAACCACAGGGCCAGGGCAAACATGGCGTTGGCCATGAGCCACCCGGTGCGCCGTTGCCGGGAGGCCGACCGTTGCGAGGGGGTCCACTGGTGTAAGGTGTACAGTCCAGTGGCGATCCACAGCACCGGCCAGATCGCGACGTGCCAATTTGCCATCGATAACAGGGTTGCCGACGAATGGTAGGCCCCGTCATTGACCTGGGACAGTGGCTCGGTGCCACCGATCCACCCCAGACCCACCAGCCCACCGATCACGAACAGCACCCAGGCGATAGTCACGATCACCCGACGGACGCTATCGAGTCGTTCCGGTTGGGGATCCTGCCGTTCCGGAAGCAGGTAGGGCGGAATGTAACCGGAACCATCGCCAAGCCCCAGTGGGTCGTGGGCATCGTCACCGGTGTCGGTTTGGTCTGTGCGTAGCTGGGCCTGCTTGGCCTCAATCGCTTGGGCCTTTTCCACGATCCGGTCACGACGTCGCCACTCCGGCAAGAGTGATCGGGCCCGAGACAGCAGTTGTTGATCGGAGAGTTCTTCCCCGGGCCGTTGCAACATGGGCCGGTGATCGGGGGCCGGTACATAATCGGTGCCGTCTAGTTCGCGCGCTGCGGTCACCAAAGCCTGGGTCTCGCGTTCTTGCTGCGCCTTGAGCAACTCCATCTCGGCCAACCGTTGGCGTTCCCTCTCCTCGGCAGCCCGCTCGGCTGCCTGGACCGCTAAGATCTGCTGGATCTCGGCGACCTCGGCCTCGAGTCGTTCCCGCTCTTCCCGCGCCCTTCGTTCCGCTGCGACTTGCTCTGCCGCGCGACGCTTCTTCAGCGTCTGTCGGGCCCGATGTTTGAGCCAGTGCCGCCGTAGCCGGGCTGGCGTATCAGCAATATCGGCCTCGACCTTGTCCATATCTGGTCCGCCGAATGAATCCAACCACGTGGTTAGCCGGGTCCCCAGGGTGTCTTTGCGCTGTTCTTCTCCGGAACCGGTATTGAAGCTCACCGTCCACAGGGCTTTGTCTTCGGCCGAGACCTCCGGGGACTTCCTGGCCGGCTCACCAGGGGCGGGTTCAGTAGGCTCAACGGGTTCCGTAGACTCTGTTGGTGTTGCTGGTGTCGCGCCGGGTTCCTGCTCCGCGCTCGGATCAGCCGAGGTCGGGGTCGGCGACTCGGTCTCGGGAGAGTCCTCGACGGCCGAGTCTTCGAACTGTTGCTGGTCAAAGGGCTCGCGCGACGTTGACGAAGAACTTTTCAGGCGCGACAAGGCCTCGGATGCGGCGGTGTCGTGACCGTGCTCATCGTTCATCAGCAGGGCATCCTTTGCTGTGGTGTGGGGACGTTGCCGAGAACCCGCCGGGTTCTGTCAGGGATATCTCAGGCTACCCAATCATCCTGAATTATTCATCAAAGACGCTGGACGTTGCCGGATTGTGATCTTGGGGTTTACCGAGGTTGATATGCGAGTCGTCGATCGGTCTGAAATCGGCGGGCCTGACCGCTGAGCGGATCGATAAACTCCAGGGCGCTGGCCAGTAACTGCAATGGCCGATCCATCTCATCGGGGGCCTGAACTAAAAGCTCGGGGTAGAGCCGGTCGTGCAGGATCGGGGTACCCAATTGGGCCAAATGCACCCGCAACTGGTGGGTGCGCCCCGTGCGTGGTTCCAACCGCACCCATCCCAACCCGTGGTGCGGGACCGGGCCCTGGGCATCTCTCGCCCCCAACCACGAGATCCGGGTCTGGGCATTCGGTCCGGTGGTGGGATCGTGACTGCGCCGGCGTTTGCCGATTCGCGGTGGGTCGAGTCGACCCGAATCGGCCACCGGATAGTCCTGGACATCCACCGTGATCACGCCCCGAGTTTTGATGATCCGGTTGCGATACACCAGCGGTAAACGTCGGCACTGCTGAATCGCCCGATCCGGATCCTCATCGAGCCGCACGATCGCCTGATAGGTTTTGGTCACCCGCCGCTGCTCGAAGAGCATCTGGTAGGCCCCACGGGTGGCCGGATTAGTGGAGAACAGCAGCACCCCAGCGGTGGCCCGATCTAACCGGTGTAGCGGCACCAGATCGGAATGACCGGTCGCCACCCGGAGCTTGACCAGCGCGGACTCCTTCACAAAACGCCCGCCGGGAGTGGTGGGCATGAAGTGCGGTTTATCCACCACCAGCAGGTGCTCATCTTCGAACAGCACCTGGACCGACTCCGGTAGTGGTTGCTCGTCTGGCACCGTGCGGTAATACCAGATGAACTCGTGGGATCCCAAGGGCTGCTCCCACCCCACCGGATCGCCGGTGATCGTGACCACCTCCCCGGAGTCGAACCGCTCACGTAGCGTGGCGGGATCCACGTGGTCGAATCGGGCCATCATGTACTCAGCAATGGTGCGCGGGGGAGTGGGCCGGTACTGTTCGGCGAGCTCGGCGAGTTGGTTGGCGGTGACCGGTAGGTGCAACCGGGTGGGATTGATCCCGTCTTTGACCGGTAGCGGTGGCGTCATGGCCATGGGGTGAGCCCTCCTGGTGTCCTACTGATGTTGGCACGCCGGGCACCAGTATAAATCTCGGCCCGCCAGCCTGTCGTGCTGGATCACGGCACCACAGCGCGGGCAGGGCGCCCCGGTGCGCGCATAAACCCAGAACCGCCCGCGCCCTCGCGTGCGCGCGGATGCGCCCGTGCGCGTGGACGCGTGTTCGGGCCCGGCACCACTATTGGCCAGCATCAGCGCGCGGGCTAAATCCACCACCGCGCCCAGCAGGACCGGATCACGATCACCGGCGGGAGTATGTGGAGCCAGCCGGGCCACAAACAGCACCTCGCACCGGTAAATATTGCCGATTCCGGCCAGGATGGACTGATCCAACAGCGCGATCCCCACCGAGCGCACACCGGTGATCCGGCTTCCGGTCAGCTCCGCGGTCGCGTAGCGCGGGGTGCGTACATCGGAGTCGGTGATAATCTGCCCGCGCAACAACGGGTCCAGTCGGCCGGCGAGATGGAAAAGTGTGTCGCCTTCAGGCATCGCAACTACTTTCGGGCAGAGCCGTCACGTTCAAACATGTGGATGGAACCGGACCCCCTGTGGTGAGGACGAGAACCCGGCCGAGAGCAGTGCCTCGGCGAGTTCGGTGTTGCGGATCGGGGACCCGTTGACGGTTTTGACATGCACCGCAGCTGCACCGGCCCGTTGCAACGCCTCGACCAGCGCCTGCGCGATCAACGGGCGGTGGGTGGCTGCGGCGGGGAACTCCAAGATGGTCTTGCCCCCGCGTTCTAGGTACACCGCCAGCTGGCCGTCGAGTAAGACCACCAGGGCACCGGCCTTTCGGCCCGGGCGGTGCGGGCCGGAGGACTTCCCCGTTGCGGGGTGATCAGTAGCCGGTTCGGCGATCTCGGGCCAGGGCAAGGTGGCCCCGTAGGGGTTGGCCGGATCGGTGGCAGCCAACCCCACCGCGTGATGGGTGGCCCGCGGATGGTCCGGATCATCCTCGCCCGGGGCCGGGTGGAAGCTACGCAACGCATCCACCGTGTTGGCGGTGGCGAACTGGGCGGCACCAAGCTGATCGATGAAATACCCGCGCCGTAGCGCACCGATTTCTTCCAGGTGGGTCAAGAACCGGTAGTAGTATCCGAATCCGCCGGGGATTTTCTCGGTGCTGACCGCCCCGCGGGTGATCACCCCGTACCGGTCCAGCAACACCTCGGCCTGAGCGTTGGCCGCCAGGGTCGAATCGGGGCCGGTGGCCTCCGGGTGGCGCAACAGCGAGAACCGTCCGGCCGCGCGGGGCTGATCGGTGGCAGCATCCAATCCGGCGCTCGACCTTACCCCGGTGGATCTCACCCCGGACGGCCTCAGCCCGCCGGAGTCCAGCCCGGTCGACAACCGAGGTCGTGCCCGCCGAGCCCGGGAGCGTCGTGGTTGCGATCGTTGCCGATGCGCGCTACGACCGGTGGCCAACCCGGCGCGGATCATCGTGAAACTGTCATTGGTCACCACTCCGGCCCAGAACAGATCCCACAAGGCCGAGAGCACCGCCGAGTCGCTGAACTGCTGACCGGCCTGCTGGCTATCGGGCTGTGCGGACTGCTGGTCACCATCTAGTCCCGCGACCCGGTGACATAACTCGGGAAAAAAGAACGCCCCGGCGTCGGCCAGCACCTCGATGATCCGGTGATGCACCCTTCCGAAGGCCTCAATCTGTGCGGGATCGGGAATGGGCACGGTCAGTTCGGCGGTTTCGACCGGGTGGAAGGCCAACCAGCCATCATCTCCGGTGCCTGGGGCGGTGCCGGCCATCACAAATTCGCCGGTGCCCAATAGCTCATTGAGCATCCCGGGCGCATAGTCGGCGACCCGGGCGGGCAGAATATAGTGCTCCCACGCGCTGGCCGGAGCTGGATACCCCGCCAGCTGGGTGAGCGTTTCGGCTACCGCATCGATCCCCCGTTGCCCGGGCCGGTAGAGTCCATGCTGGGTGCGCGGGGGAACGATCCCGTGCGTGTCGAGCACGAAGCGAGCGTAATCGGGACCGGTCACCGGCTCGACGGCCTGGCGCAAGACCGCCAAACTCCGTTGCCGGATCCGACGCAACACCTGGGTCTGACAGTACTGCGTCTGGCGTGTGTGGACTCCGCCGGACTGAGCACTCTGTTGGAAGATCCCGGACGCCACCCTCCGGCGTTGCACCTGATCGGCGAGATACTGGGTGACCACCGCGGTACCGAGTCCGAAATGGGTGGCAATGTGCTCGGCGGTGACCACCGTGTGGGTGCGCAGATACCGGCCCAACAAGTCCCCGAGCGGATCGTCCACCGGCTCGATGAACGCCACCGGAATACCCATCGGCAACGGGATCCCCAACCCATCCCGGATCCGGGCGGCATCCTCGATAGCGACATAGACCTGACGACCGGCCATTCGCACCCGTATCGCCCGGCGCTGGTGCACCAGATCCTCCGCGAGTGCTTTAGCCAGCTTGGCAGCCGGCTCGGCAGCTGATTCAGTAGCTGGCTCAGCGTCATCCGGCCGCATGCGGGCTGCCAACTGGTCAGCATCCAACGGCCCCAGCACCCGCACCAAATCCGCCACCGATTCAGTATCCCACCGCAGTTGCCGTCGCGGGCTCAGGTACTGCAGGTCGGCCTCAATCTCGGCAATCACCTCATCGTCGAGCAGATCTTGGAGCTGATCGTCACCAAACAGCTGGCGCAACAGTTCGGGATCCAAACTCAAGGCGGCCGCGCGCCGTTCGGCTAACGGCGAGTCCGTTTCGTAGAGGAATTGGGCAGTATAGCCAAATAGTAGATGCTGGGCAAAAGGTGAGCCGGTGGCGGTCTCGACCTCGACCAGTCGCACCGACCCGGACTGCAGGGATCGCATTAGCCACATCAGCCCGTCCATGTCGTAGAAGTCCTGCAGGCACTCGCGCACGGTTTCGAGGATGATCGGGAACTGCGGGTGCTCGGCGGCTACGCCGAGTAATTGTGCGGCCCGCTGACGCTGTTGCCACAGCGGGGCCCGTTGGCCGGGCTTCGTACGCGGGATCAATAATGCCCGAGCCGCATTTTCCCGAAACCGGGAGGCGAACAACGCTGAGGACCCGACCTCGGTCCGCACCAGATCGGCCAGCTCGTCGGGATCGAAGAGGAAGAGATCGGCCAGTTGCGGGGCGGTCTCCATCATCGGCAGGCGCAACACGATTCCGTCATTGGAACTTTGCACCTGCGCGTCAAACCCGTACTGCTCGGTGAGTCGGGCTGCCACCGCTAAGGCCCACGGGCCGTGTACGCCGTGGCCGAAACCTGAATGCAAGACCACCCGCCAGTCGCCTAGCTCATCTCGGAACCGCTCGATCACCAGGGTCTGATCAGTGGGTAGCACCCCGGTCGCCTGCTGTTGTTCAGACAGATAGGCCACCAGGTTAGCCTGGGCTCGCTCGTCCAACCCGGCCGCGGTCAGTCGTTGCGCGATCGGGTCGTCAGGCCCGGCTAGATGGCCAGCCGTGGCCGAATCGGCCCGGCCCGATCGGCCCGATGGCCCCGATGATCCCGCTGATGATCCCACCAGGTACTGGCCGATCTCGCGCCGGAAGGCTCCCAGTGCGGCCCCGAGCTCGGTGGGCCGGGCTTCGGATTCGCCCCGCCAGAACGGCAGTTTGCCCGGCTGTCCGAAAGCTGGAAGCACCAGCACCCGATCGTGGGTGATCTCCTGGATCTTCCAGCTGGTGGTACCCAACACGATCACGTCCCCGACCCGGGATTCGTAGACCATCTCCTCGTCCAGCTCCCCGACCCGCCGGCCACCCGATGAGCTGGTGCTACGCTGCGTGACGCTGTCAGCTCTCTGGGAAGGGTCCGACTCCTGGATGTCCTCGGCCCGCTGGGTATCCTTCGTGCCGTCGGCCAGAAACACTCCGAACAACCCCCGGTCCGGGATGGTGCCCCCGGACGTGACCGCCAGTCGCTGGGCTCCCGGCCGGGCCGAGAGCGTGCCGGCATCCCGATCCCAGAGCACCCGGGGCCGTAGCTCTGCAAAATCATCGGAGGGATACCGCCCCGAGATCAGGTCCAGCACCGACTCATAGACCTGATGGCCCAGTGTGGTGAACGGTGCCGCCCGTCGCACGGTGTCGTACCAGGCCTCCACCTCTAAATCATCCATCGCCACCGCCGCAATGGTCTGCTGGGCCAAAATATCCAGCGGGTTATCCGGCACGTGGAGCTGTTCGATCTTCCCCTGCAGCATCCGCTCGGTGATCACGGCGGTATTGACCAGATCGGATCGATGTTTGGGATAAAACACCCCGTGGGAGATTTCGCCGACCTGGTGCCCGGCTCGACCCACCCGTTGCAGGCAGGAGGCCACCGAGGGGGCCGCTTCCACCTGGATCACCAGATCCACCGATCCCATATCGATCCCCAACTCCAACGAGCTGGTCGCCACCACACACCGCAACGTGCCCGCTTTCAGCCCCTCTTCCACCAGGGCGCGCTGCACTTTCGACACCGACCCGTGGTGGGATCGGGCAAACTCCTCCTCGCCCGTGCGCTGGTCTGCCTCCGCGCGGGTAGCCCACATCTCATTCAAGTCCTGGGTAAGTCGTTCGGCCAGCCGGCGGGAATTCGTGAAGATGATGGTGGAATGGACCTGGCTGACCCGGTCGATGATCTGGTGTTCAATATGGGGCCAGATGCTACTCACCGGTTGCGGATCCGCTACGGCGCTACCGGGATCCGCTGTGGCGTTGCCGGCAGGGTCATGAGGTTGCTCGCCGATAAAATCCGGAAGTCGGGTCATATCGTCCACCGGCACGCTGACGTGCAGATCCCAGCGCTTGGCCGAGGCGGGATTGACGATCGTCACCGGTTGAACCCCACCGATGAACCGTGCCACTTCCTCAGGCGGGGAGACCGTGGCCGACAGCCCGATCCGCTGGGCCGGGGTGTCGGTGAGCTCATCGAGGCGTTCCAAACTCACCGCCAGGTGCGCCCCGCGCTTGGAATCGGCCAACGCGTGCACCTCGTCAATGATCACGGTATGCACCGAGGCCAGCGTGTTGCGCGCCTTGGAAGTCAACATGAGGTAGAGCGACTCGGGTGTGGTGATCAGAATATCCGGCGGGTCGGTGACCAATCGGCGCCGGTCCCTGGCCGGAGTATCGCCCGTGCGTACGCCCACACGAACCTCGGGGGCTTCGACTCCCAATCCCGCAGCGGTCTGGGTGATCCCGATCAGTGGCGCGCGCAGGTTCCGTTGGACATCCACCCCGAGCGCCTTCAACGGGGAAATGTATAACACTGTGGTGCCACGGGCATCAGCCTTACCGGATGCCTCGGTTCGATCGGATGCGCTCGTCCGCAGGAACCCGTCCAGCGCCCACAAAAAAGCCGCCAACGTCTTTCCCGAACCGGTCGGTGCGATTACCAGTGTGTGGTCACCCCGTGAGGTCGCCTCCCAGGCCCCCAGCTGTGCTTCAGTAGCGGAGGAGAAGGCCCCGGTGAACCACCGGCGGGTGGCGGGAGTGAACCGGTTCAGCACCTGTTCTGCCCGGTCAGGATCCGGTGTACTGTCAGGATCCAGCACGCTTACCTCGGCTCGCTCGCATCTTCATCGCCATAGGTCACCATAGGAGACGATTCTACGGCCGGTCCGGTCCTGCCGGAGATCCTGCGACAAAACAATCTCAGCTCACCGATGATGATACGACCGTCCCGCCGCAATTTCCTGGCACCGGTAGATCTGCTCGGTGACGATCAGCCGCACCAGCTGATGGGGGAATACCAAATCCGATAGTGACCACACCAGATTCGCCTGAGCTCGCAACTCCTCGGTCACCCCGTACGCCCCGCCGATGAGCATCACCACGTGCCGACCCCGATCAAAACGGCCCTGCAAGGTCCGCGATAACGACTCCGAATCCAGCATCGTCCCGCGCTCATCCAGCAGGATGACCTCATCGTGGGCACCACAGGCGGCCACCAGCCGTTCGGATTCCTCAGCGCGCGCCTGCTCACCCTCACGAGAGGAGTGTGGCAACAGCTTCCAGCTGATCTTCCAGGGCTTCTTCAACCGTTGAGCGTAGCGGTCGATCCCGTCTGCCACCCAGGACTCATGTTTCTTTCCGATCGCGACCACCGTAATGTCCATACCGGTCAGACTAACTGGTGAATCGAACCGATGAGACCCACGATGCTCCTTCCCGCACCCGCGCACGCGCCCGCCTCTACGCACCCGCGCACGCGCCCGCCTCTACGCACCCGCGCACGCGCCCGCCCGCGACTGACGTAGCCCGGCACCGTCGTTGTCGGAAGCGGAACGCCTCGCTCTCCTCCTCGATCGTCTCCTCCTCGGCCACAGCTGATCTCATCCACAGTTCGTCCGTAGGGTTCGGGGCGAGATCCCGGATCGGGCCAGCACTGTCCACAGTAGAGATCCACCCCCGGATTTTTGGTGCCGTGGCCACTTACCGTGAACCTATGACACATTCCACACCGGCGCTTCCCCGCCACGCCCCCAGCACCAGCCGCAGCCCCTCCGGTCATCCCGGCGTCTTAACCTCGCCGGAGATCCCAGATGATCCGGCCCTAGACGAACTCACCGCCGACCAGATACGCGATCTCGAACGTGATCTGGTCGACCACCTTGCCGCCGCCGAACGCGCTAAGAATGCTCTGGCTGCACAACAAATTGCCTCCACCGCACAGCTGAATCGATTACGAACCCGTCGCGACAAACTCGCCAACATCCCGAAACAACGACGCGCTGGCGGACTGGGTGCCGAAATCGGACTCGCGCGTCGTGAATCCCCCTCCAAAGGCAACGCCCGCCTGCGCGAAGCACTGCTGTTAGCCCACCACGCCCGACACGCCCACACCGCACTGAGCCAGGGCCATCTGAACGAAGACCAAGTCACCGTACTCGCCCGTGAGCTAGCCGGCACACAACACCAGACTCAGCATGAGGTCGATGTCCAGCTGAAGGACCGCTACCGGTTCCTGGGGATTTCTCAGCTCAAGGATGAAGCCCGCGGCCATGTTCAACGCCTTGAACCGCAGTCCTCCCGCGACAAATCCGATCGCGCCCAAGCCTCCCGCAAAGTGGCCCGCTCTGACCGCTCCGACGGCATGGTTGAAATCTCGGGGCTGGTCGAAGCCAAATATGGGGTCCCCGTCCTGGATATCCTGCGCCAGCAAGCCGAAAAGATCCTCCGCGCTGAGCGGGCTGCCTATACCGCATCGTTGCGCGCGGTCGAAGACTTCACCGATAATGCCGATGTCGTCGATAATGCTGAGCTTGGTGATGATGCCGAGCGAGCGGAGAACCCTCAACATGACACCGCAGCTTCGACGCCCACTCCGCCCCGCACCATCGACCAGATCATGGCAGATCTCTTCATCGCCAAGCTCACCCACGATCCCGCGAATGCCCCAGACCCCGAGCCGGCTTCCGACGCCCAGTCACCGGTCTTCCGGGCTCCACGAGCCATTGAACTCAACCTGGTCATGACCGATGCGACACTGTTCGCTGGCGATGACACCCCGGCACAATTTGTGGGATACGGTCCGATCCCGGCCGCTCTAGCCCGAGAATGGGTCCAAGATGAGCAGATCGAAGTCTTCCTGCGCCGACTCTACACGAGCCCGGAAACCAACCAGCTGGTCACTATGGACTCCCGATCCCGCGCATTCCCTCAGACCCTGCGCAAGATGCTGGTGCTCCGGGACCACCGGTGCCGCAATCTGTACTGCGACAACCCGATCGACCACGCCGACCACATTCGTCGCTACCGCGATGGCGGTCAGACCAGTTTGGACAACGGTCAGGGACTGTGTGCAGTATGCAACCAAATGAAAGAAACCCACGGTTGGACCCAGCGCCCCGTGAAAGGTGGGCTCAAAGTCATTACCCCAACCGGACACAGCTACTTCACTCAGGACCCGCCGTTGATCCCCGGTATGCGCCGGGCTGCCTAGTGCCGGCGTTGTAGGACATAATCTTTAGACGGACTCGCTTCACTGCGCAATGTGTTGTGACGGAGTTGCCCCTAGGGTCTGACACGAATCTGACAGGAAAATGGCACGAGAGGATTTCACGCCAGCGATGGGGGCGCCTGCCAGTCAGCCTCCGACAGGGGCACTAACCCCGCCACGACAGTTCTGCCAACATCCATGCTCCCAAGGACCCGGGCTCGTCGATGAGCTAGCCGGACTCGTCGATGAGATAGCGGTTAGAGCCCACCTTCCGCTCTTTATCGCCCCCCGGGGTAATGATCCTTCCCGATGATCTGCCCGGTCACCCGGCGACGATCGCGGACTATGGTCAGGAACCGATCAGCGTAACGTGCCCCTATCTTGGAATGATCCGCGACGCTCCTTGAGCTTGTGTCCACATACGGCTTGTGTCCCCATATGGTTTGTGCAGAATCCCAGGGCTTGGGTTCAAGGGGTCGTTGCAACACCTCTGGTCAGAAGAGGTTTTGGTTGTGCCCAGGTATCGGTTGCTGGTGGAAAAAGAGGCTGAGTTTTGGGATCGCGTGCGTGAAGGGACGGTTCCTGATGCGATTCCTGCATTGATCGGCGTGTCAACGGGGTCGTGTTTTCGGTGGTTGGCTGATCGTGGTGGTGTGAAACCACCAGTGGGATATGGGCGTTCGAAACGGTTTTTGACGTTTGCTGAGCGTGAAGAGATCGCGTTGTGCAACGCGGAGGGTCTGGGCGTGCGTGCAATCGCGAAGCTTTTGAGGCGTAGTCCTTCGACGAGCAGTCGAGAACTGCGTCGTGCTCCGCGTCATCCTCATAATGTCAGGCCTAGGTGTAGTTCCTCGGGAGGTTGTGAACACTCGCGGTAGGAAGAAGACCTCCGGTACAGATGGGGTTTACCACAACACTCATCAATCCGGAGGTCTTCATGTCCCACCCTAATGCACCCCTGACGCCCGAAGGTCGCCGACGCCTGGCCGTGCTCATCGTCGAGGAGGGGTGGAGGATTCGTCGAGCTGCCGAGCGATTCCAAGTGTCACCCGCTACCGCGTCGAAATGGGCGACACGGTATCGGGCCGGAGACCCGTTGACCGACCGCTCGTCTCGACCCCGGCGCTGTCCCAACCGACTGTCACCCCGGCGAGAACGCCGCATTATTGCGCTTCGGTTTACCCGGCGGTGGGGCCCACATCGGATCAGTTACCACCTGGGGATCGCTCGATCGACGGTGGGGCGGGTGTTAGCACGGTACAACATGCCACCACTGGCCTGGTTGGATCAGGCCACCGGACTACCGATGCGCAAACTTTCGCCAGTGCGTTACGAGAAGGCCACCGCCGGGGAGCTGGTGCATGTCGACATCAAAAAACTCGGCCGGATCCCTGATGGTGGCGGCCACCGGAAACTCGGGGCAGCTGGACGCAAGAACAACGGGTATGGCAACACAGGCCGCGGCTACGCCTACCTGCATCACGCGGTGGATGACCACTCCCGGCTGGCCTATTCCGAGATCCTGCCCAATGAACGCCAAGACACCGCCGCCTTCTGGCAACGCGCCCAAGCGTTCTTCACCGATGCTGGCATCACCGTCACCGCGGTGATGACCGATAATGGCTCCTGCTACCGCTCACGCCTGTTCAACGACACGCTCGGCCCAGAGATCAAACACCGGTACACCAGACCCTATCGGCCGCAAACCAATGGCAAAGTTGAACGCTTCAACCGCACCCTAGCCCAAGAATGGGCCTACGCTGAAACCTACTACAGCGACGAAGCCCGAGCCGAGACCTATGCTGACTGGTTGCACTACTATAATCACCACCGACCCCACACCGGCATCGGAGGCTCAACGCCCGCCCAACGCGTTCACAACCTCACGGGGAATTACACCTAAGAAGGTTCGCCAAGTAAAGAAGTCGTACCGACAATTCTCTGACAGCTCGATTTATAAGGTGCTTGTGGCACTGGATGAAGTTGCCGACCGTTCAGAAATCCGCAGTGGCTGGTTGAAGAACGCGGTCGAACCGATCTTGAACAGAAACGACATTCTGACATTCGGTATTGCAACGCCAGCCAAATACGGCGAGATGCCACGCAGTATTCTGGTGCCATTGCAGTGATCTGAAATCATTGCGCTCGCCGTTTGAAAATGAATGTGTGCCTCGGCCGGATTGCGCCGCGCCCGCGCGAACCTATATGCCGACTGCGAAATCCACTACCCTAGCCATAGTTGCGAGTTTCTGCGCGTACCTATGGCTCCTGCGCCGACCGAGAGCTTGCTTCCAGTGCACTGGCGGTAGCGGGGGAAGAGGAGGTTTCTACGATGACGGCACAGCCTGAACTTGCTGATTCTTCAAACGGCGGTCTGCCAGCCTCGGCACAATCCTCCTCCCAAACGAATATCGCCCCGGGCAGCATCGTCTTAGTCCGCGATGAAGAATGGCTCGTCACCGACGTCCGCACCGTCTACGAACGTGCCAACCATCGGGAGCTCGTCCCCACAAAACCGGCCAACCGGATTGACGTTGTCGGAGTTTCGGAACTCGTCCGGGACATGACCGCCACGTTCTTCGATTCGATCGACCACGTCCAAGTCCTTGACCCGCGAAAAGCTCCCCTTATGCACGACGCGAGTCCCCAGTTCCGGGACTCCCGCCTGTGGCTCGAAGCTGCCCTGAGCAAAACCGCCCTGCCGGCAGAACTCGCCGAACCGACCCTGTCGGACGGCATGCTGATCGATGTCAAGGACTACCAGCAGACGCCCGTCCGCAAAATCCTTGACCCTGCAAACCTTCGCCCGCGGATCCTTCTGGCAGACGCAGTGGGCCTGGGCAAAACCATCGAAATCGGCCTCATCCTGTCCGAACTCATCCGCCGCGGCCGTGGCGAACGGATCCTGATCGTCACCCCGAAACATGTGCTGGAGCAGATGCAGCACGAAATGTGGACGAAGTTCGCCATCCCCTTTATCCGCTTGGACTCGCAGGGTATCCAGGCCATCCGCCGCAAACTGCCCGCCACCCGCAACCCCTTCGCGTACTTCAAACGCGTCATCATCTCGATCGACACCCTGAAGTCCGACCGCTACATGGCGCACCTGCGCCGCCACACGTGGGATGCCGTCGTCATCGACGAATCTCACAACGTCACCAACCAGTCGACACTCAACAACCGCCTGGCCTCAGTCCTGTCAGCGCAGACGGACGCTCTCATCCTGGCTTCGGCCACCCCGCACAACGGCAAGAAGGAATCTTTCGCCGAACTTATCCGCCTGCTCGAACCCACCGCGGTCCTGCCCGGCGGTGACATCGACAAGACGATGCTGGACCGCCTGGTTGTCCGCCGCCACCGCTACTCCGACGATGTCCGGCGCGAAGTCGGCGCCGACTGGGCCGAACGCGAAGAACCCCGCGCCATCCACGTTCCCGCAAGCCTCAAGGAAAACGAACTCGCCCGCGAACTCGACGAAGTCTGGCTCCACCCGCAAGGTTCCAGCCCCTATTCGGGTGAACGCAGCGCACTGTTCCCCTGGACCCTGGCGAAGGCATTCCTGTCCAGCCCAACGGCCCTGCTCGAAACTGTCACCAACCGCCTTGCCCGCTTGCCCAAGCCGGGCGAAGCTGCCGCTGATTCACCGCGCCGCGGCACTACGGCCGCCGACCCCGAAGCCGTTGAACGCGAACGGCGCGCACTGGGCCGTCTGCAGCAGCAGGCTCAGGAACTCGAAGACGAAGTCGCCGCCAACCGCGCGGCCAAGAAGCCGCAGACCGGCAAGTACGGTGCGCTCCTGAACTACCTGAAGGAAATCGGCATCAGCTCCCGCGGTGAAACTCGCGCAGTCGTGTTCGCTGAGCGGGTTGCCACTCTGGAATCGCTGCAGGAAAACCTCAAAACCGACCTCAAACTCCGCAAGAACCAGGTCGGAATTCTGCACGGCGGTCTGTCGGATGAAGAACAGCAGGACATTGTCGACTCCTTCAAGAGGGCCAATTCGCCGCTGCGCGTTTTGGTCACCGGCGATGTCGCCTCAGAAGGTGTGAACCTCCATTCGCAATGCCACCACCTGGTGCACTACGACATCCCGTGGTCGCTTATCCGCATTAAACAGCGCAACGGCCGTATTGACCGCTACGGCCAAACTCAACCACCGCAGATCACCACGCTTGTACTCGACCCTGACACCGAGGGCTTTGCCGGTGACATTCGGGTGCTCAAGAAGCTCATTGAAAAGGAAAACCAGGCCCACAAGGCTCTGGGCGATGCGGCAGCTCTCATGGGCCGCTACACGGCAGAAGCCGAAGAACGCGCTATCCGCGAAGCACTTGATCGCCGCGAAGACATCGACACCGTCATCCCAGATGTCGATGACGCCGACTTTGATGACTTCTTCAGCATCTTCGACGACGACTCCGACGCAGACCTCAACAATCCCGACAGCTCCGCCACCTCCCAGCCCGAAGCTCCGCGCAGCTCCAACGGCCTGTACGTCTATGACCGCGCGGTCGATTTCCTGCGGGATTCACTGGCCTCTGTCTACAACGACAAGCAGTTCGAACCGCTGGCCTCCGATGGGGCCGGCGGGGGAGTCGGCTGGGTCGAACACCCCAATCAGTCGATGGCTGAACTCCAGCCGCCGCACGACCTCATGCGCCGCCTGGAAGCACTTCCCCAGTCGTACCGCACTGAACGCGACATCAAGAACCGCTTCCTGGTTGCCACCAGCAAAGATAAGGGCCGGCAGTCCGTTGACGAAGCCCGCAATGACCCCAATTCCACTAGCCTGTGGCCCGCTGCCCACTTCCTGGGCCCGCTGCACCCGCTGCTGGAATGGTCAGCTGATCGTGCTCTTTCGGGTTTTGAAAAACGAGGCGGAATCTACGCGGTCACGGGCACCGTTGAGGAACCGCACGTGCTCATGCAGGCGGCACTGCTCAATGAACGCGGACTCACGGTATCGCTCATGTACCGCGATCTCGTGTTCCCCAAAGACTTGGGCTTGGCGCTTCAGCAAGAGGTCGCACGGGTGGAGGACTTCCTGCGCGAAACCGGTATTGCTGAGGCCCGATCGAACGCCGGGACGATTGACCTGTCCGACTACCAGCCGCTCGTTGCGCAGGCCTTCGACACGATGAACAGCGAAGTCAAAAACCTCACCGACGCTGCTGCACAGCACGCCGAACAGCGCGTGCGAGATTGGATGGAGCAGACGGGCCAGTGGCGCCAAGCCGCGCTTGAATTCAACCAGACGCAGACGCTCAAACAGCGCACTCACCGCGTGGTTGACCAGGAAACACTCATCAGTCAGATGAAGCCCAGCCGCACACTGATCCGACCGCTGGTGCTTGTCGTTCCGCAATCAGCCGCTGACCGTTCAGAGAGGAACGCCTGATGGAAGAAATCACCGTAGTCCAGGACTTCATGAGCGATGACTTCTTCACCTCCGGCGCTTCCAAACAGTCCTTCCAAAAGTTCGTGAAGGAACTGCGGGAACAGTTCGACGCAGAAGATACCCCGACACCGCTGTCGCGGTGGTCGGGTGAGCGCGGGCAGCTTCTGGGCAAGCTCATGCGCCTGGAGGGCGCAGGATCAGACGCTGTCATCGACTTCTACCGGGACCTGCTTGACCTGCTGGGCTACTTCACCGGGCAGTTCAGCATTGAAACCCCGCAGAACGCGGACGGTTCAGAAGCTCCCTACCTGGAAGTCCGGGGCGGTTCGGTTGAGTCGCTGCACACGCTCATTGTGTTTGCTACCCCGCAGGATGACGTTGAAGCGCTACTCGACAAGCACGCCGCCACCCTGCTTGAACCCATGCACCTGCCGGTCGAAGACTCCGAAAGAACCGAGGACTTCGATTCGGCCGGAGCGTTCCTGTCTCAGCGTTTTGCTGAAGACAACGCCCCTGCTTTTGCTCTGGTGCTGGCCGGCAAATACGCGCTGCTGACAGAACAGCAGAGGTGGCAGGAAGGCCGCTATGTGGCCATTGACTTAAGCCTGCTGTTTGAGCGCAATGACACCAAGAAGAATGGTGCGGTTGACCGCTTCTTCGCACTGGCTTCCGCCGCAGCGCTCGCCCCGAATGCCGATGAGTCCATTTGGTTCAGCGGCGTGCTGGAAGAGTCCGTGAAGTTCACGGAATCCGTGTCGGACGATCTGCGCGAAGCTGTCCGCGAGTCCATTGAAATCATTGCCAACGATGTTGTGCGCAGGCGGCGGGAACAGGGGCTCGAACCCTTGCCGCAGTCCGAAGCGCAGGAACTGGCAAAAGAAGCCCTGCGCTTTCTCTACCGCATTCTGTTCCTGCTGTATTCGGAAGCGTCCCCGGAACTCGAGGTTGTGCCCGCCGGCACCGCCGAGTACCAGGCGGGCTACAGCTTGGACCGTCTTCGTGATCTCACCTTGGTGCCCATTACGAAATCCGGCAGCGGCACTCACCTGTACGACTCCCTGGCCGTTCTGTTCCGCCTGATTCAGGACGGACACAACGAACTGCGCACAGAGGACCCCGCAGAGGCCGATTCCGAAGGTCTTGTGTTCCATTCCCTCGAAGCTGACCTGTTCAGCCGCGAGGCCACCAAGTACATCGACCAGGTTGGGCTCAGCAACGAACAGCTGCAGAACGTGCTGTCGCGCCTGCTCATGACAAAGGAAACAGGCAAGCGCGACCGCGGCTTCATCAGCTACGCGGAACTCGGCATCAACCAGCTGGGCAGGGTCTACGAAGGGCTCATGTCCTACACGGGCTTCTTTGCCGAAACCGACCTCTACGAAGTCGCGCCCGATGGCAAAGCGGACAAAGGTTCGTGGGTTGTTCCCGTCAGCGAAGCCGAAGAGATCGAACAGAAGCACTTCGTCACCTACGAAGACTCTGTGACGGGTGAACGGCGCAAGGTTCTGCACCCGCAGGGCAGCTTCGTGTTCCGTCTGTCAGGCCGGGAACGCCAGCAGTCAGCCTCCTACTACACACCGGAAGTACTGACCCGCTTCACCGTGTCGCAGGCACTCGAAGAGCTCATCACTGATGACATGAGTGCGGAGGACATTCTGCAGCTCACGGTGTGCGAACCCGCCCTGGGCTCCGGAGCCTTCGCTCTGGAGGCCGTTAATCAGCTGGCCCAGGCCTACCTCAAGCGCCGTCAGGATGAGCTGGGCCAGAAGATCGATCCGGGCGACTATCCGGCACAGCTGCAGAGGACGAAGGCGTACATTGCCCTGCACAATGTGTACGGCGTTGACCTCAATTCGACAGCTGTGGAACTGGCCGAAATCACCCTGTGGCTGGGCACCATGGTCAAAGGCCTGGCTGCACCGTGGTTTGGACTGCGCCTGCTCCGCGGCAATTCGCTCATCGGCGCTCGCCGGTCGACATACACCAAGGCACAGATTGAAGCGAAAGACTGGTTGAAGCAGTCACCCACCAGGGTGCCGATGAGTGACACCCGAATACCGGGAACCGTGTACCAGTTCCTGCTGCCCGGTGCCGGCTGGGGTGCTGCGGCCGATTCCACAGAGGGCAAGAAGCTTGCACCGGAGGCGGTCAAAGCTCTGCGTGCATGGCGAAACTCCACCCGGAAGAAGCTGACAAAAGCGCACGTGGAACGGCTGCGAGCACTGTCGGAGCGGGTCGACACGCTGTGGGAATTTTCTCTGCGCAGGCTCCTGATTGCCGAAGCAGAAATGCGGCGGACCGTACCCCTGTGGGGTCGCGACGAGACCCTGCCAGGATCGACAGTTACGCGAGCGCAAGTCGAAGAGGCCCTGCAGGATGCAAATGGTTCCTACCAGCGGCTTCGCCGTGTAATGGATGCCTGGTGTGCTCTGTGGTTCTGGCCGCTGACAGAAACAGCTGCGCAGCCGCCCACGGTTGATGAATGGCTTGATGGCTTGGAACAGCTGCTGGGAACGCCCTTTGAGCGTCGTAGGTATGTAACCGCTGCTTGGAAGCGTGGGCAGTCGATGCTCGATGAGGACATCAACTGGGATGCTCTGGGCGATGCCGAATACAACGACAGGGTGTACGCCGGAGCAGTCGCTGATGTCGCCGGTTACGTCGAGCAGACCCCGTGGTTGCAGCGTGCAGAGCAGATTGCGCAGCAGCACGGTTTCTTCCACTGGGAACTCGACTTCGCCACCGTGTTCAGTCGCGGCGGCTTTGACCTGCAGGTGGGTAACCCGCCGTGGGTACGACCGACCCTCGATGCCGAAGCTCTACTGGCCGAGTTCGATGTGTGGTGGACGCTTGCACACAAACCATCCGAGGCCGCCAAGAACGAACGTAGGACGAAGACCCTGGAAGTTCAAGGTGCTCAAGAATTTGTGACCGATGGTTCAACCGACGTCGTCTGTATGGCGGAATTCGTCAGGAATGTGACGACTTATCCGTTGATTTCGGGCACCCAACCGGATCTCTTTCGTTGCTTCATGGAACAGACGTGGAAACACGTCAGCGCTGCTGGAATTGTGGGACTCATTCATAAAGAATCTCACTTCACGGACGAGAAAGCTTTAGCGCTTCGAAGTGAATCGTATCTCCGACTGCGGAGGCATTGGCAATTCGAGAATAGGCTCAATCTGTTTGAAATTGAAAGCCACAAAACCTTCGGAGTGAACATTTATGGTTCAGCAGATGTACCAAATTTTGTCCAGGCTGTGAACCTATACCACCCAGATACAGTTATGCGCTCATTCTTGCACGATGGTACCGGTAAAGAACCCGGACTGAAGACCCCTGAAGGTCATTGGGATCTGCGGCCTCACGCAAACCGCATAGTCCGTGTGGACCGCAGCACGCTGGTGCAATGGCAGAAGTTCCACGGCAATGAAGACCAGAGCGCCGCGTCTCCAGCCATGGTGTACTCCTCTAACCGGTCAGCGGAGTCGGTACTCGAGAAACTCGCGGGTGCATCACGTGTCGGTGAGCTGCAGCCCATGTTCAGTGCTGGCTGGCATGAAAGCTCGGCGCGTCGCGAAGGGCGTTTCATCCTTGAATGGGGTGAGCCTGACTCCTGGAAAGATGTCATCCTGCAAGGCCCTCATCTGCATGTCGCTGACCCGTTCTATAAACAGCCCAACCAGTCAATGCGCAACAACCTTGACTGGTCGGATGTCGATCTGGAACAGCTGCCGCCTGATGCAATTCCCGTGACGGCGTACAAACCCGTGCGCGACGGCCTGTACGACTCGTCCTACACCCATTGGGAAGTGGACGGCGAGCGCGTGTCCGCTCGTGACTTCTACCGCGTTGCGTGGCGCCGAATGGCGGCAAACTCCGGGGAGCGGACGCTGATGTCAGCGATCATTCCTCCTGGAGCTTCACACATAGATGGTGTCTTCGCTATAGCCTTTGGTCCAGTGCAAGTGGAGTATCTAATAGCCGCTAACGCAGTTATGGCAAGTTTGATCGCTGACTTCATGATTAGGGCGGCTGCAAAAGACAACATTTTTAGGGCTCAGATTGAGTCGTTGCCGTTTCCGAAGTTTTCGCCTGGTATTTTTTGTGCAATGGCGTTGCGCGTCCTTCGTCTTAACTGTCTGACAGATGGATACGCAGAGCTGTGGAATGAAGCAGCGCCACTCATCTCTTCCGACGACAGGTGGACCTGTTCTCAGCGCTTTTCAGAGTCTGTTCATCTCGGTGACGTGTCATCCACGTGGACTCCCGCATCACCTCTCCGGCTGGCCGCTGATCGTTATCAGGCGCAGGTCGAAACTGATGCACTCGTTGCACTCAGCCTCGGCATTACGGCTGACGAACTGTGCACTGTGTACCGCACGCAGTTCCCCGTGCTCTACGGATATGACCAAGGACGGGGCCAGGGCGCGCGGTGGTATGACGCCAATGGGCGATTGGTCCCCGGGGATGTGCTCAAGGCCTGGGAGAAATTGGGCGATAGCGCGAGTTCTGATGACCTCACGGCAACGAATGCTCAGGGCGTCACCTATGAGTACGTGCCGCCGTTCATCACCCTGGACAGGGAAGAGGACATGCGCACGGCCTATGCGGAATTTGAGCGTCGCTTTGGGGATGAACTGTGAGCCAGCTGCTGCCCACCCTCCAAGTGCAGACCATCCAGGATTCTCTGCGGGACTACTTGACGACCACCTTCGGGCTGGCGGATTCAGCAGCACAGCACGCTTTGGAAGAGTTCCTCACGGAAGAACAGTCGGGCATTTTCCGCGGGCCGTACATTCGCACTCGCACCCCGTTCAAACCGAGCGCACGCACCGACAATCCGCTCGACATTACGCCGGGTAAACATACGCCCTACGGCCACCAGGCAGAAGCCTTCGCTCGCCTGTCCACTCGGGGCCTCGCACCGCACGAACGCCCCAAGCCCACCCTCGTGACCACCGGCACGGGTTCGGGTAAAACAGAGTCCTTCCTCTACCCGATCCTCGACCACGTGGTCCGCCACAAACGCGCGGGCGGGGCAGGCATCAGCGCGCTCATCCTGTACCCCATGAACGCTCTAGCCACCGACCAGGCCCAGCGCTTGGCACAGATGATCACCACCGACCCTCAGTTCCAGGGCATCCGCGCGGCAATCTACACGGGTGAAACCGGGGATTCTGAACGTTCGGCCGTAACAGCAGACGGACTCATCAACGTCCGAGAAGCCATTCGCGGTAACCCGCCGGACATCCTGCTGACCAACTACAAGATGCTCAACCAGCTGCTGCTGCGCCAAGCCGATGCGCGCCTGTGGGAAGAAAGCGCTCTGTCGCTGCAGTACTTGGTGCTCGATGAATTCCACACCTATGACGGTGCCCAGGGCACCGACGTGTCCATGCTGTTGCGCCGACTGGGTCTCAAACTCAAGAAACACTGGCCGGATAGCGACCCTCGGATTACCGATGATCACCGGCAGCGGCCGTTGGGCAGGGTGACACCCGTTGCGACCTCGGCGACCATGGGAGACAACGCCGGACCAGACGACATTCTGCGCTTTGCCCACACCGTGTTCGGCGAAGAGTTCAGCCCCGACGCTGTCGTGACAGAATCCCGCTACTCGGTGGCCGAATGGGCCGACCTCCCTGGTGCGGAGTTGACCGCACAGCAGAAGCAGTTGGAGGCCGCTGATTTCGATTCACTCAACCTCGGTGCGGCCCTCGAATGGATTGCTCGGGGCGAAAACCACGAAGACCGCGCACTGCGGGCACTGGCAACTACGTTCCGGCTGAAGCGGGCGAGCGCAGAAACCACACTGGCAGCACCGGATGCCGGCGAATGGAACAATATTTACTCCACCCTTGGTGATGATTCCGCGCAGTGGCTCAGTACTGTCAAGCGCAATGCGTGGTTGGGGCAGCTCTACGACCAGACGCGCTCGGCAGTGCACATTCGCGATCTTGCCCACGCACTCATTCCCAGCGCTCGCCGCACAACCGGCAATGTGTACGAATACGTGGCGCTGGTTGTTGCGGGGCTCAGTCTGGTGCGCAGCCGGGAAAAACTCACCGCTCCCACTGTCGATGTACACCTGTGGGTGAGGGCGCTCAGCCGTATTGACCGCGAAATCAGTCTGCAGCCGGCATTCCGCTGGTTCGACGACGGTGCAGCGGACGACACCGCAGCGCAGGTTCTGCCCGCCCAGTACTGTCGCAACTGTGGGCGCTCCGGGTGGGCGGCCATGCGCAGTCCAGAGAGCGAACTCAAACTCGCAGCGGCAGATTCCGACGCGAGTATTCGCCGCGAAGCCGTGCGCGGTTCCAGTGCGGTGCGCACACTCATCCTGGCTGAAGCCGAGGCCGCGGAATTCCGTGAACATGACGGTGATGACGCTTACCAGCATGAACGTCTGTGGGGCTACCGTGTGGAGACCCGTGACTTCATCAAAGCCGAAGATGTCTTCGGGTTGACTGTCAGTGATGAATACGCGGCGGAACTTGATGAAGGACTCATCGTGCCCGTGCTTCGCTTTGACGGCAAGGAGGCTGATGAACGCTCACAGTCTGACACCTGCCCGGCCTGCGGTGAACGTGACGCCATCCGGTTCCTGGGAGCGGCTGTGGCAACCATGCTGTCAGTTGCCCTGTCGACCGTGTTCGGTGAACACGAACTCGATGCTGACGAAAAGAAGACCCTCGTCTTTGCTGACTCCGTGCAGGATGCCGCCCACCGGGCCGGTTTTGTCGAATCGCGTTCGCACACTCTGACGCTGCGCGCAGCCATGGCCCACGCTGCTGGTGATGGCATCAGGCTGAGTGACTTGGCTGCCGCCATGGCAGATGCTGCCCAGACGGCAAGCGAACGCTACAGGCTTCTGCCGCCGGAAATGACGGGCGATCGTTTCCCCAAGATTGCCGACTGGTGGCGACGACCGCACTCACCTGCCCGCCAGGGCCGCCGCCAGGTGGAAAAGCGCCTGGAGTTCGACGCCGCACTCGAATTCGGACTGCAGGCCCGCTACGGCCGCACACTCGAAACAACAGGTGCGCTGTCCGCGCTCGTATCCCTGCCCGAAGGCACACTCGACGCTGTTGACGAGCTGTTCACCGTCGATGCCGTTCAGGCAGCTGCTGAGTTCGACGATGACTTCTTCAGTGACCCTGTTCGCCGTGAAGCGTGGGTGCGCGGCGTGCTCCACCACATGCGCACGAGCGGTGCCATCAACCACGAATGGCTCGATAAGTACAAGAGCAACAGGGGAGCGCGCATCTGGATTTGGGGCAAGCGCCGCCGCAAGGACGGAATGCCCGCCTTCCCACGCGGTCGCAGCGCGCCAGCTTTCCCCACCGTTGGCATCAAGGGCAGCAGCACGGAATCTGCTTTTGAACCTGCCGACAGCCCAGCCGGTTGGTACGCCCGCTACACCGCGAAGGTTCTGGGCGTATCAAAATCTCACGGTGCCGTGCTCGCCCGGGACCTCCTCGCCAAACTCACCTCGGTGGGCTTGCTGACCTGTATCACCGTGGAAAACGGCGATGGCCGCGTCTACGGGCTTGAACCTGACAACATCGGACTCATCCTGCCTGACGGGCCCGCGCCGCGGCTCATCTGTTCGGTGTGCCGCACCGACTTCCCCATTGCAGAAGAAGGCGCGAAAGCACTCGAGGGCACACCGTGTCTGCTGGTGAGCTGCTCCGGTCAACTGGAGCGCAACGATATCGGCCCCAACTTCTACCGGGGCCTGTACCGGGGCGGAAACCTGTCAAGGATCGTTGCGCGTGAACACTCGAGCATCCTCAGCGACAAAACCCGCCGCGAATATGAAGACGGCTTCAAAGGCAGTGCGGACAATCCGGCAGCCCCCAATGTTCTGGTGGCCACACCGACGCTTGAGATGGGCATCGACATCGGCGATCTTTCCAGCGTCATGCTTGCCTCATTGCCCAGAACCGTTGCGTCCTATGTGCAGCGCGTGGGCCGTGCTGGTCGTCTGACTGGTAATGCGCTGAACCTGGCGTTCGTCACTGGGCGCGGCCGTGAGCTTGCAACACTGAACAACCCCGAGAGCATCATCAACGGCGCTGTTGTTCCGCCGGCCACGTACCTGGATGCTGTCGAAATCATCAAACGCCAATACCTGGCCTACCTGTGCGACCTCATCGCCGATGACGGTACCGCCGTGGAACCACAGACAGCCCTCGACCTCTTTTCTGCCGGAGAAAAACCCTCACAGTATTTGATGGCTCTTGCACAGAAGAACACTCACAACGGGCCCGAACACGTCGATGAGTTCCTGAACAGCCTGGACGGCTTCGTCCGTGAAGCGGCTGAAGAGCTACGTCAATGGGCCACAGTGAATGATGCCCAAGAATCCGGGCTGACCTCAGCACTATGGAAAGCACGCGGTCGCTACACCGACGAACGCGAACAGCTGGAACGCAGGCTCAGGGAAATCTCTGCGAGCCTGCCAGACCTTGAAAGAGCAGGTGCCGTAGGCGACGACGAAGACAAGCGAGCCTTCCGTCAAGCCCGAGCGGCACAGCGGGCAGCCGAAAAAGCGCTACGTAGCCATGACTACTGGATCAGTGCCCTTGAACTGGAAGGTCTGCTTCCCAACTACACGCTGTTGGACGACACAACAGAACTCGATGTCAGTGTCCGCTGGAGCAACGAACAGCGCGGCGAAGTCGAATACCAAAGCGACTCCTTCACAATTGAGCGGGGCACAAGCCTGGCCATTCGCGACTTCGCCCCGGGCGCCACCTTCTACGGGCAGGGAATGGCCATTCGCGTGGACGCGGTCGACTTCGGCATCGACGAATCCGACGTCTACACCCTCAGCCTGTGCCCCGAGTGCGGCTACACCCACGATTCACGCACCTCAGATATGACAATGCGCGAATGTCCACGATGCTGCAGCCAGGGCATTGCCGACGCGGGCCAGCGCGTGCCGGCGCTCGCCCTTCGCAAGGTCTTGGCGATGGTCAACCGCGACGAAGCACGCATTTCCGACCGCGATGACGACCGTCGACAGCGCACTTTTGAAATCCGCGCGCTAGCTGACATTGACAAGTCCAAGGCACAGCGCGTGTGGTACACCGACGGCTACGACTTCGGTGCGGCCTACCTGAGTTCCGTTGCCGTTCGGACCGTTAACTTCGGTGCACGTGCCAGCGGACGACCGCTGATGGTCAGCAGTGAAGAGGTCAAAAGTGTTGGCTTCACCGTCTGCGAAGGCTGCGGTCAGCTGGACAGCATGGCAAACGAAAACAAACCCACCGACCACAGGCCGTGGTGTGCGTACCGAAAGACCTTGACCGAAAACAATCGCACGCTCGTGCTGACCCACACCCTCTATACCCAGGGCGCGCTGCTGCGCTTGCCTGAAGCGCTGCTGGTGGGGGACTCCTACGCAGTGCCCAGCCTCGAAGCAGCCATCCGCTTGGGCCTGACCCAGCGATTGGGCGGTGAACCCACCCACATTGGGATCCTGCGCACAGAAGCACCGCAAACTGAGGGCGGTGTGGTATCCGCTCTGCTGCTGCACGACCAAGTGCCCGGCGGAACCGGATACCTGGCGGAACTGGCCGAACCGGCAAACGTCTGGAAGATCCTGTGGGACGCGTGGCAAACCGTTCGCAGCTGCGCCTGCAAGACCGACAGCGTCAACGCGTGCTCCAACTGCATCCTCCCGTTCGAACACCCAGGCCAAATGGTCAGCCGAGCAAGCGCCGAACGAGCTCTCGAACTGATCCTCACCGCCGGACGCAGCTCCATGCCCGGTCCGGAAGACGTGTGGGAGACAACGGAAGAAGAACCAGAAAAGGCAAGCTTCGCCTCGGTCCTTGAGGGGCGGCTCTTCCAGGTGTTCCGGGAGCGGATGCAGAAAGCCGGCATGGACGTGCGCGAAACCGTTGACCACAGCGGACTTAGCCGACTGACTCTGTCACGGCCCGGGATTGCGCTGGAGTGGACACTCAAACCGCAGCCGCAAGTCGACGGTGTGACAAAACCCGACTTCGAACTGAGCTGCAATGTGCCGAAGGTCCCGTCGATCTACATCTACACCGACGGTTTCGGATATCACGCTATCCACAGCCATCAACGGCTTGCGGACGATGCCGCGAAACGAGCCTACCTGCGCGGGCAGGGTCACGCTGTTGTGTCACTAACACACGACGATGTCGAAACGGCAGCTGTCGGGCGGCAAGCAGATATGCCGGAGTGGTTCTCGCCGAAGGTGGAAGCGAAGATCATCCACGATAAGCGCATCGACTGGACAACCCGCACAACCGAGCTGTTGCGCAACCCGATGGAATATCTGTTGCGGTTGGTGCTCGACATGCGCAGCGTCGGTGCCGACGAACTCATCCCGCGCGAATACACGTACGTGGGCCGGTGGGCTCCCATGTTCTTCATCCGCAAAGCCGTAGACGTCGATGCCGAACGCGGCCTGTACACGGCGCTCATGGAAGCCATGACCTCCGGGGACGCTCCAGCGGGGAATGACCAGGTGTCGGTGTGGAAGAGCGGGCCCTTGTCCGTCATGGTGCAGCCTCCCACCGCATCTCACTCCAGCCCGACGATCGCCGCGCTGCTCGATGACCGTGACTACGGGGCGGAAGGCTTTATGGAGGCGTGGAAGACCTGGCTGCACTTGAGCAACTTGCTCAACTTCCGACAGCTGAGCGACGGCGAAGCGACCATTGCGACCGTCACCCAGCAGCAGAGCGTTGACGCCGTGCCCAGCCGACGTCCCGATGTTCAGCGGGCTGCCGGTATCGAGGTTGAAAGTGCGGTTCCGCAGTGGGCGAGGGTGCTCGATGATGACCTGCTGGGAGACAGCGAACGACAGCTGTTGGGCGAACTCGCCCAACACCCGGGAACGCCGGTACCTGACATCGGTGAAGAGTCCGCCGGAGGCATCCCGATGGACTTCAGCTGGAGTGAACAGAAAGTCGTCGTGCTGTTCGAACCGGAAGACGAAGACATCGCTGACCTCACGGACGAAGGGTGGACGGTCGTCAAACCCACGGTGGAGGACATCGTGGCTACATTGCTCGTCAATAGTGGAGGGGACAGCTGATGGCGTTTACGCTGCACACGAGTGCGCTCAAAGTCGACGGTTCCATCAAGTCGCGCGTGCTCGACTTCATTGGGAAGCTCAACAGCGACCCAACCGGTGTGGGCTTGCATATTGAGCCGATTCACCATTCGCGGGACAAGCGGGTTCGCACCGGGCGGGTCAATGTTTTTTGGCGAGCCGTCCTGTTCAAACTCAATGAAAACGGCGGCACCCACTGGCTGATCTACGGCTTCTTCCCCCACGACAAGGCCATTGAGCTGGCCAAGAAGATCACCCTGGACTTCAACCCCGTCAGCGGTGTGTCCGAAATTCACGTGGTCGACAAAGTCGATCACGAAGAATTCGACGCTCAGCTCAGCGCGCAGAAGGAGCAGGACCCGGTTGAATGTGCCCCTGTTGCGGGTGCGCCTTCTGCTGGTGCTCCCGTTGTGGAGTCGGGTGCGGAAGCCGGTGCGGATGTTCCTCCCGGTACCGCGGAACCCTCTGCCGAGGTGCCCGCGGCCGGACCACACGATGTTGTCTTCGGTGATAAACCCCTGGCTGAAACCTTGGGCGCTCTCACCGACGAACAGCTGCGCGACCAGCTGGGACTGAGTCCCAAATACATTGCCGAAGCCCGCGCTGTCAGCAGCGTCGATGCTCTGCTGACAGTCCTCGATCGCGTCAGCGCGCCGGAATGGCAGGCCGATGCACTGCTCGATCTGGCCGCCGGATTGAGTATCGATGAAGTGCAGGAAAAGCTCGGCATCGCGGGGTCTGCCGGCGCGGATGCTGCAGCAGATGATGCTCGTGATGACGACGAAAGACTGCTCGAAGGTCTGCGCGCACCCGCCGCGCGTCTGACATTCGCTGACTTCGGCGACGACCAAGAAGAGCTGCGCCGTGTATTCGAAGACAACGATTTCAGTGCTTGGCGAGTGTTCCTTCACCCAGAACAGCGGCGATACGCCAGGCAGAACTACAACGGCCCCTTCCGACTCACCGGCGGTGCCGGGACCGGCAAAACAGTCGTCCTCGTGCACCGGGCAGTCCGCCTTGCCTACGGCAAAGGCGAGGGGATCTACGGACAAGGCTCCGATGCAATCGGAGTCGGAACTCCACCTCGTGTGGTGCTGACGACCTTCACATCGACACTGGCGGACAGCCTTGTCGAACAAGTGCAGAAATTCGACCCGGTCCCCCCGCGAGCAAGCGGGCTCGGGCAGGACGGCATGCACATCAAGCACGTGGATGCGCTCGTGAGTGAAGTGCTTATAAACGCAGAGGAAGACGAACTCGCGCTGGCTGCGCAAAGCGTGCTCGGCACCGCGCGGACAACCGTGATTCAGCGTCGCGCCGACAACAAAGACGAACTGTGGCAGCGCGTGGCAACCATGTACGCCGAACAGCTGCCCGAACGCGGCAGCGACGAGGAGTTCCTGCGGGACGAATACCAGCAGATTGTGCTTCCCAATGGCATTACCGAACGCAAGGAGTATCTGAGGGTCAGGCGGCCCAACAGGAGAGTGCGGCTCAGCCGCGGCCAGCGCGACGCAGTGTGGGATGCCTTCGAGGCATACCGCGCACAGGGGTCGGGGGCAGAGTCTGTCAGCTGGGAGGAATCGCGGCACATCGCGGCCGCGGTTCTGGCTGCCCGCGCACGTGCAGTCGATGTCCCCGGGGCTGGAGCAGCGCAGCGGCGCGGCGGATATGTGGCCGACCATGTGCTGATCGACGAAGGACAAGACCTCACGCCGGGCGCCTGGATATTCTTGCGCGCACTGGCGCCCGAAGGCCGCAACGACATGTTCCTGGCCGAAGACGCCCACCAGCGGATCTACGGCAAACCGATCGTGCTGTCCCGCATGGGCATTCAGATTGTGGGACGTTCGCGACGGCTGACACTGAACTACCGAACCACGCGCAAGATTCTGAACTTCGCCATGCAAATTCTCGAAGGCCATACATTCGTTGACAGCGACGGTGACGCCGCAACGCTGCACGGGTACAGGTCTGTCCGCGACGGATACTCCCCGAAGGTACAGGGCTTTGCCACACCGGATGAAGAAGCCGAACACATTGGGCAGCTGGTGCGCTCGTGGCTCGAATACGCCCAGCAGGAAGGTCACCGGCCCGAAGAAATGGGCATCCTGGTGCGCAACACCCGGCAGCAGGCCGACATTGTGCGCAGACTCGGCGAAGCAGGCATCACCGTCAAGAGCGCAGACCGCGGAAAGATGCCGACCGGCGCACCCGTTGTCCTCACCATGCACCGGGCAAAGGGGACAGAGTTCGTCAACGTTGTCCTCATGGGGGTTGGCGAAGACGTCATCCCCGCAAAGATGCTCCGCCGGATGACATCAGAAGAAGCACGCGAAGACTTCCTGCTGCGTGAACGCTCGCTTCTCTACGTCGCAGCAACCCGCGCTCGCGACAACCTGTACGTCACCTACGTGGGCAAACAGAGCCCGATGCTGCCTGTTGGCGAGGAGTAAGCGCGGTCCGGCTGAAGTTGGAGCGTTTATCCCACACTTTCCAAGTGCGCAGGGGCGCCGTTGAAGTTCTGTCCCGTGGTTTGAGTCAGCTGGCAATTACGACTATTAGAAAACATGTCATGAAACGGCAAAAGTGCGATAGCGCTCTGTGGCTCTAGCGGGTTGGAGCCACAGCAGGATCTAGTCCAGTTTTTCGGCTGGGTCAACCAGATAAAAATGATCAGAATTGCGTAAGCACTCTAAAGCTGGTGTGCGTTTGGTGACCACTCGCTTAGCTTTTCCGTTTGTGTTCACGGTCCAGTCCCACTCCTGACTTAGCGCACGTGAGTGTGGTTTCGGGGTCCGTGGGGCTGTGACCTGGGGTTTTGTCTTTCGGAATGGTGGTTTTGGGACACTAATCGTGTGGTATTTGTGAGGAAGGTCCGGACTGCTTCAGGGGCGACTGCGGTTCAGGTCGTAGAAAAGCGTCGTGGGAAACTGCGGGTGATCAAGCATGTGGGCTCAGCGCATACCGATGCTGAGCTTGGCCTGCTGATGGATCGTGCCGACGAGATCTTGGTTGGCGATCAGGGAGTGCTCGATCTTGGGATCGAGGATGCGGTGAGGCAGGAATCAGTGTTGCCAGGTCCTGGGAGACAGTCCCAGCTTCTGGAGCCTGCGCACACTGTCGAGGGTCCGCCGGTGGTGAGTCGGCCGCGCACGATCGGGGCGGTGTCGGATGTGTTGTGGTTCACACTGGAAGCGGCGTATACGAACCTGGGTTTCGACGTGGTCGGTGATGAGGTGTTCAAGCAGGTGGTGCTGGCCAGGCTGGTAGAGCCGACCTCGAAGCGCGATACGGTCCGGGTGCTGACCGAACTCGGGGTGCCGGCCCCGCACGTGTCAACGATCTATCGGCATCTGGCCAGGGCTCAGGAGAAGAAGTACCGGGGTGCGATTGCGTCGAAGTGCTTTGCTCACTGTCTCAGCGACGGTGATGTCAGCTTGGTGATGTACGACGTGACGACCCTGTATTTCGAAGCCGAGCACGAAGACGGACTACGCAAAGTTGGATACTCCAAAGAACGGCGCGTGGATCCTCAGATCGTCGTTGGTCTGCTGGTGGATCGGACCGGGTTCCCGCTAGAGATCGGTTGCTTTGAGGGCAACAAAGCAGAAACGAAGACGCTGCTGGAGATCATCGAGCGTTTCCAGACCCGCCATGGTATCGCTGACATGGTCGTCGTCGCTGGTGCTGGGATGCTCTTAGCAGCCAACCTCAAAGAGCTCGATGAGGCCGGTCTGCGGTTCATCGTCGGCTCCAAAGTAACGAAAGCACCCAACGATTTGGCCTCACATTTCCGGTGGCACGGGGATGGGTTCACCGACGGGCAGATCGTCGACACCGTCACTCCACGCTATGGCAAAACGGCCACCAACGACGTTCTGCTGCGCGAGGAACCAGCGTGGAATCCAGAACCAGATGGGCAAGGACTGGCGGGCAGTATGGGCATTCTCACGCAAACGAGCGCTACGGGATCAGCAGACCCTGAACCTCCAGGCCTACCGTGCTCAAGAGATCATCGACGGGCAACGCCAAGTGAGGTCCGCGAGGTTCGTCAAGACCACAGCAGCCGGGCGGAAACTCGACGAAGCCGCGCTCAACCGGGCTCGCCGCCTGGTCGGACTCAAGGGCTACGTCACGAACATCCCCGCCACGATCATGCCCGCCAAGGAGATCATCAGCTCCTATCACGACCTGTGGCAGGTCGAGCAGTCCTTCCGAATGTCGAAGTCCGACCTTGCAGCCCGGCCGATCTTCCACCACACCCGCAACGCGATCGAAGCCCACCTGACCATCGTGTTCACCACACTTGCCATCGCCCGCCACATGCAAGCCAGGACAGGACTGTCGCTAAAGCAAATCATCACCACGCTGCGGCCCATCCACGCCGCGCTCATCGAGACCAACGGAAAGATCGTGAAGATCCCCGCCCGCATCCCAGACAACGCCGCAAGAATTAACCCAAATCAAGGCAGAACCGGGACACTAAACAAATGCGCTAAGTCAGGTCCGAGGTGCCGGGTCGGCTGGGCCTTGTGAGTGTGCAGCTGTTGGAGGGGTGCTGGTCTGCATTAAAGCGTGAGTCTGGCCTCTAGAACCCCGCTCCAACCCCTACTGAGCCCAGCGGTAGTCAAGCCTTTGCAACGCCCACGCCCAGTTGATGCGTTCCTGTTCCAAACGCACATTGCTACCCAGCCGGTCCGACACTAAATCGTCGTACAGGGCTCGCTCCGTTGGGGTTAAATTCTCCAAATACGCATTCGTCGGTGCAGGCTCAGAACCCCACAATTTGCGGTGCGCTTCCAGGGTGTCTTCATCCATTAACACTGATTCAGCTTGCGGCAGCTGTGTTCGCACCCCGTGCAGAATGCTGAATCCGTGTGTATCCACATCGCCCCAATACAACACATCCGATCCCGCAAAAAAAGCGAGTGTTTGGCTGCGCTGACTCTCAAAACCCTTGCCCCACACCACGGCCCCATCGGCGGGTACGGGAACCGTGAGGAACGTAATTTCGTTCTCCACAATCAGGGCGATGTCCGGTACAAAACCAAAATCGGACATCTGATCCGCTCGAAGAGTGAACTCATCCACACCGGGTACCGGGGAACGCACAGGGTCTACCCGCATGCGCACATACGCAGGCTTTGTCGCCAAGCCCAATGCCTGCTCAAACTTGCCCTTAGTGGCAGTCACCCCGAGCATTTCCGCCAACGGTCGTCGGTTGGACTCCACGAACTTCGTATCCACCCCGGCCGCATCCACCTGCCGCAAATAGCGGTCTGAACCCCGCACCGTATCCAACCACTCGTACGCTGCCAACACCTGCGGCCACTCCGCTGCCAACCGCAGCGCCTCCAGTGGACGGCGCAAAACCCATTGCCAGGGAGCCCCCAACTGCCACTTTTTCGTCACCGACAACAACTCATCAAAGGCGGCAACATCCCGGCCGACCGACAGAAGCTCCCAAGCCTGATCGAACCGACTGATCACGGCCCTGTGAGGGACCGAGTTCGCACCTACCGCACCCCGACCCCCAACAGACTTAAGTTCGAGGTCGTAGTGAGCTCCACCTCGTGAATCGTGGGAAAGGTCAGAAGACCAGGCACGCCATTCGTCCCAGCGGGAGGCGAGCTCAGCGGAAGTCGGCCCGCCCAGGGGCACTGTGATTACCGGGAAGTCCTCACCCAGGGCGTAGGCGCGCAGCAGCGACCCGTCTTTCCAGCGGCGCTGCACCGCGGTGCGGATGTCTTGCGGGGTTTTCCAAGCGCGGACTCGACTCACACCGAACCCCCGGGCTTCGAGCCGCCACCGGAGTCGGCCATGTTGTTGTAGTACTGCTCGATGGTCATGGTCAGCAGCCGAGAATTATCGCCGCCTACGTTGTCGACGAAGCCGATGCTCTTGACGTACGGGGCGATGATGTGGACCTTCTGCAGCGGCGTGACAATCAGCAGCTGCAGGCCCAGTTTGCGGAACAGGTCCAAGGCATAGCGGGTCGAAGAATCCGAACCTCGGCCAAAAGCCTCATCAATCACGGCAAAGCGGAAGTCCTTAGACTTCGCAGCACCCCACTTCAGGTCGAATTGGTAGGCAAGCGAAGCGGCGAGGATCGTGTACGCCAGTTTTTCCTTCTGCCCTCCGGACTTGCCGTCAGAATCGCGGAAGTGCTCCCATTCCTCATCAGTTTCATGATCGCGCTCGGATGCTGAGAACGTAAACCAATTGCGCACGTCGGTAACACGGGCCGTCCATGTCTTGTCGGCGTCTGTGTGACCCTCGCGGCCCTTGAATCGCTCGATGATCGCCCGCACATCCTGGAAACGCTGCTCGGAGTACAGGGAGGAATCGTCGTTGTCGCTGACTTCGGCGGTAACATCACGCAGATCACTGCGGAACTTGCGCACATCCTGGTTGATGGTGGCGGACTTCTCCAGACGAATGTAGCGGCCTTCATTGAAGTCCACGGCTGACAGGGCCTCGTTGATCTTGCCGATTCGCACGTCGATTTCGTCCGCCTGCCGGCGGAGCCAACTGGAAAAACCAGCAATTTCGCGAATCGCGTTGGTGTTCAGCTGCTCCTTAAACTCCGTTTTGAACCGCGGGAGGTCGTCATTTTTCACCCGTGAGTGGAATTCGCGGTAGGCATTGCGCGCGTCCACGCTGACGTCCAGTTCCGTGGTTTCTGCAGGGAACTGTTCGCGCACATTGCCCATCTGCGTCAGCAGCGTTGTGGTGTGGCCGTTGATCTTCTCCTGCGCCGATTCAATGTCCTTCGCAATCGCACTGACTGTCGAGGCTTGGAGTTCGTCTGCCTGTTCAACGGACGCGATGTGCTTAGGCACCCGGGCCTGGAGATCCTCGAAGGATTCTTGGGCTCTCTCGAAAGTGCCTGCTGCGAGGATTTCACGGTCACGTTCTAGCGCTGAACGCTCCTGGTCCAAGCGCATTTCGAGGGTCGTTGCATTCCGGGCAACATCATCTAGCGCGGCCTCGTTTTCCTTAATCTGCTGTTCCACGAACTCAAAGCTGCGAGTGATCTCCGCCAGCTCTGAGGAACCGTTCTCCAGACGCTCAATCTCAGCTTCAGCAGCTTGCGCACGGGCGCTAGCTGATTCCCAATCGACTTCATCCCACGAGTCAAAGTCCAGAACCGCACGCAGAGCTTCGGACTGAGTTTGGACTTCTGCCTGCCTGGTCTTAAGCCGTTCCCGCGTCTCATTCAGCTGCGACTGACGTTGGTACTGTTCTTGGATTTCACGAAGCAGAGCTTCTTGTTTGCGCTCGCTGACCCGACCCAAGACCCAAGCGCGTGGATCGTCAACACGACGCCGGTCGTCTTTTTCGTGACGGTCGCGCGAACGCACTTGGCCCTCACGCGTGACCGCGCGCTGCGCTCCGCGAAATTCCTCAACGGTGTTCGCACACAGGTGGTCAGCGCGGGACTCTACCTCGCTCTTCAAATAGGCGCGGAAGGGCGAATCCTCGATCTCGATCGTGTCCGCAAGTCGCAGACCAGCCGAAGGCTTGCGCTGCAGCGGCACGTGCCGATCCGGTACACGTTCATACACCAGACGCACACCCGTGGTGCGGCCACCGCGACCCGAGGTCTGCAAACGGGTTCTGTTCACCCATTCGGCAACCGCGGGGTAGTGTGCCTGCGGAACCAACATCGACAAGGCGAAGTTTCTAAGCACACGTTCAGCGGCGCCTCGCCATTCTTCGAACTCTTCGGCAACATCCAGAAGCTCACCCGCAAAGGGGAGCTCGTCTTCAGCAATTCCGGTGGCAGTACTGAGCTGTTCACGGATATCCAGCAGGTTGCTGGGCAGGTTGTTCCGGCGGGCGTCCAGACTTTCCAGTTCGCGTCTGGTTTCGCTTTCATGCTCGGTGAGCAGCAGCTTTTCGGCTTCGATGGCCGAACGTTTCTTATCAAGTTCGGTGGCCTCTGGCTCCAGCACCGCCCGTCGGTCTTGAGCCTTGCCGGGCATCTGGTTGAAATCAGCCTGCGTTCTAACCTCAGCCAAGCCTGCATTCTGCAGTTTTACCTGCAGACGTTGGTTTCGAGCGTGGCGCTGCTTTTGCTGTTCACGCGCAGACGCAGCCTTGTGCCGCAGGGTCTCCAGGCGCTCGCCACCAGCCGAGGCACGCGCCGCGATGAGATTGTCACGTTCAGCAGACAGCTTGTCGCGGGTTTCCCGCTTCGCCGCCAACTGCTGGTTGACGGTGGTGAGATCAGCTTCCAACTGCTCGATACTGGCAGTTCGCAGCGTCGCGCGTATGTCGGAAAAGAACACGTCCACAGCGTCGCGCTGCTTAGCAAAATTGTCTTTCTTGGCAACCACGGCGTCGTATTTATCCGCGTTTTCCACCAGAGGGGTCAGCAACTCCAATTGTTCCTGGGCTCGCTGCACGGCCTGGTATGCGTTTTCAAGATCATCGAAGTGGTCGATGATCTGCCGGATCCGACCACCAGCGTCGGTGGGCTCGAGCATATGTGTGCGCACAAACTCGTTGAGATCCCCCACGGCCTTCATTGACACCGTCTGCTGGAACAAGTCCATGGCCTGCTCTGACCGGATGCTCAGAAGCCTGCGCATGCGGCGGGCGTAGCTCGGGAAAGTGTCGTCAACAGCGACGTCTTTCTTCCGCAGATTGCGCAGCAGGTCGTTGATATCGGTGCCGAAGCCTGAAAAGTCATCCAGGATAGTCAGCCGCTTGGGTGCTGAGAAGAACCGTCGCCACGGCTGGCCCGTTGAATCGCGCTGTTGGAACACCTGGGCCAGGGTCACAGTTTCGCCGTATCCCTCGTTGGTGAAGGTCCCCAGAATCACCGAATACGCATTGTGACCGCGCAGCGCAACTGGGCGAGACGTGCCGGTTTGTTCGTCGCGCTCAGATTTGTAGTGGCCCTCAACGTAGCTGCGCAAACTGCGCTCACGCCTACCGGCACCTGCGGCCTTGTTGTATTCAATCGTGTGCGAAGGCAACAGCAAGGTGCTTACAGCATCGACAATCGTCGACTTTCCACTGCCGATATCACCTGTCAGCAGCGCCGTTTCACCATTCGGGTACAAGTAGCTGACGTGGTTGTCGAACGTACCCCAGTTGCACAGTTCAATCCGTTCAAGTCTGTAGCCAGGTTTGCCCGTCGCCTCAACTTCAACTGCGGAGAACAGACCTTCGCTCATTGTCCACCCTGGTTCAGTACGGACTTATATTCGTCCAGCTTCTGCGCAAAATCAGACAGCGTCTGCGCATCGACGTAGGCCTTCAGAATTCGGCGGACTTCCCAGACATCGTTTTCACCGCGCAATTTGCGCAGAAAACCGAGCTTCTCGATCCTGCCTATGCTCTGGTCGATGTTGTTGATGATCCGGGCTTCGTCAGAAGAGTCAGCCAGAAAGACCCGGAGCGAATCAACGACGTCATCCCGATCCACCGCCAGGCGGCCCTGATCACCGTGGGATTCAAATTCCACCAAGCGCCTGCGCAGCAACACTAGCAGCAGGGAATCGTTGTAGGGAAGTTTGCGGCGTGTGATCAAACGGGGGAGTGGTTCTTCACCCTCCCGTTCTTCCTGCATGCGCAGATAGGCGTAGCCCTCGTTTTCATCGACCACAACATCCAGGCCGATGGTGTTGAAATGATCGCGCACCGGAGCGGGGTTCTTCATAAGCTCACGCCAGACGTCTTCTGCAGTTTCCTGGTACACCACACCGCGCATCAGGGCGATGATGCTGCGCGCCGCCGCTGTTTCCTCGGGAGTTCTCATGGCTGTAGTGTCCTCAAGATCTGGTCACCTTAATCTGTGCAAGCCGCACCTGGTACGTGAGTTCGTCATCCTGGGCTTCAATGGTCGATTCAACATCGTCGTTGATATTCACCTGAACATCCTCAGCCGGCAGGGACAGATAGCCGATGAGTTCGCTCACGCCCTGTTCTATCGGGTACATCTGCACAATGTCGTCCAGCAGCGCCGATTCGCCCTGCGGGATGATCGCGGCCAGCTGGCTCAAGAGTTTCGTCTGGTCAACAAAGACCTGCGACGTAAGCGCAGTGGTGTCGACGTTTTCGGCCTCGCTGGGTTGTAGGAGACTGTCGACCTCGGCGGTTGGACGCACGTCATACAGTGGGCGTTCCAACGGCAAAGCAACATCAATGCCCGGGACATCGACTTCGATGCCAACGGGAGAGTCCTTCTTCGGCGCTTGCGTACGGACATCGACGGCATGGCGCTCGATGTCTTTTACCAGTTCCAGAACCCTGCGGTTTTCCACCCAGATTTGGTCATCCAGGAATCTGCGAAACTGTTCAGATATCTGGCGCACCGTCTGCTGAGTGCGCTCAGCGGCATCCGCCCAGTCGTGATGGATAGTGCGCAACCGGCTATCTGTCTGTATCTGGGCAAGTTCCGACACGCGGCCAAGCAGCTCCGACAGTTCTTCTTGTCTGGCCTCCGACAACAGCAGGTCATAAAACGCCTGAAAGCTGCGGCCCTGATCCGAACTATCGATATTGGCCCTGGTCGACACCAGTTCATCCAACAGTTCGCCGCGGCTGCCCTGCCACGTGGCGATCTTTTCTCGAGCACTCCGATCCAACGAACGGAAGTTTTCCTCCACCTGTCGAAAGTCCGCCAACAGTTCCCTGGCGGTGGACGTGAACTGCTGATACCGATCCCTCAGCCTGGTGCCATCGAGCATGCCAAACTGCGGGTCCTCGTCAATCTGGCGAATCTCGCGGTCAATTGAATCGCGGCGCCGTTTGAGTTCCGCAATACGTTCCTCAGGATCTTCTTCCGAACCCATCGAGATCTGCCGCAGCAGCTCTACAATCGTCTGCAGCCTCGACTCGGTGGCCACAAACGGGCGCACCTGCAGGCCGAGCACCCACGAATACGCCTTCTCCAGCGCAGGCGTGGCGTCGTAGTGAAGCTCGTCAGAATCCACCGGGTAGAACCTGCGCAGCCAACCGGAATCGTCTGCCGCCCAATCCTCTAAATAATCCGTCGGGTCCTTGGGGTATGGCGCTGGTTCGTCAAGGCTGAAGGCCTGGTCATTCAGCCCGTAGAGCTCGTCATCCAGCGCACCCGCAAGTGTGCTGGCGGCCGTCGCCCCGTGGTTTTCCTCGATGAAATGCCGACCCAAGAACGACAAAATCAAGGGCGCGTTCTGCGCGCGCAGCAGCTTCCACGCGGGGTTCAGACGGCGCAGCCGGTCGATCTGTTCGGTATCCATAACGCTCCAAGGTTAGCCGGGAAATAAGGGGGATAACAAGGGATGAGGTGGCGGCTCCTCCCGGGGCCTCTCCGACCCGTTCTCACGCGGCTCGCCATAGTCTGTGGCCTAGCTGTAGTTCCTCGACACGTTGTGAACGGTCGGTGACCTCAGCGGAGACCTCCGATATCGATGTGGGTAACCACACTCACGAATCGATAAACGGAGGTCTCCTATGGTTCACCGTAGGTCACCGCTGACCCCTGAGGGAAGACGACGCATCGTAGCCCTGGTCATCGAGGATGGGTGGTCCCAGCGTCGGGTCGCTGAACGCTTCCAGGTCTGCCCAGCCACAGTCAGCAAATGGGCCAAACGCCACCGGGAGGGCCACGGGCTTAACGACCGCTCTAGCCGCCCTCACTACAGCCCCCGGCGTCTGCCTCAGCGTGCTGAGCGGGGCATCATCGCACTGCGGTTCACCAGGCAGTGGGGCCCTCACCGGATCGGCGCGCACCTGGGCATCCCCCGCTCCACGGTGGGACGGGTGCTCACCCGGTACCGGATGCCGTCCCTGGAGTGGATCGATCAGGCCACCGGGCTGCCAGTACGCCGCCCGGCTACGAACAGGTACGAAGCCCGCGCCCCAGGTGAACTGGTGCATGTAGATATCAAGAAGCTGGGCAAGATCCCTGATGGTGGCGGCTGGCGAGTCCACGGCAGAGGCTCATCCCAAGCGTTGAAAGCACTGGCCAAGACGCAGAAGGATGCCGCCCAGGGCGCTGCCCCGGGCCGGGGATACCGGTACCTGCATCACGCTGTCGATGACTACTCCCGGGTGGTCTACTCCGAGATTCTCGATGATGAGCGCAAGCACACCGCCGCCGAGTTCTGGAAACGAGCACGTGCCTTCTTCCACACCATCGGCGTCGAAGTCACCGCAGTAATGACAGATAACGGTTCCTGCTACCGCTCAGGCGAGTTCAAACAGGCCCCGGGGTGACGGGATTAAGCACAAACGCACTAAGCCCCTATAGGCCCCAGACCAACGGCAAAGTCGAACGCTTCAACCGGACCCTGATGAAGGAATGGGCCTACGCCCGCCCCTACACCAGCGAATCAGCCCGAGAAGCCTCTTACGAAGCCTTCCTCCACCACTACAATCATCACCGAACCCACACCCCCATCAGAGGCGCTGTGCCCTCAGAGCGTGTTCACAACCTCACGGGGAACTACACTTCGAGTGACTCGGTGCCTGATGCGACGGTACCGATGGCGGAAACACCGCCGGCGACGCCGCCGTCGCCGACATCACCGCCACCCCCGAACGTAGCCCCGCAACAACCCGACTACGGTATCCCTGTTGACGCTGGACATTCGGTTGATGCTGAGCTTCCTGCTGAGGCCAGTATGCCGGCAATCTCGGCTGATCCAGTAGCTACGAATCAAGGATACGCCCCCGGTGCCCAGGCATCTCCCGAGGCGTATACCCAGCCTGCGGTAGCCAAGCCGATGTCCCGAAAGACGAAGCGGAACTTGTTGATCGTCTTGATTGCCGTCGTAGTGCTGGCGGGGCTCATCGTGGCGTTTTTCGTGACCCGCAGTGTGCTGGCTTCCAGTACCTTTGGGCCCGATAAGAAAGTGGAGGAATACTTGCAAGCCGTGGTAGACGGTGAAGCATCGACCGCGGTGGAACTGGCCGACCCGAATGTGACTAATGATCGGCGAGGCCTGCTGAATGATGAAGTTTATGCGGCAGTCGAGAATCGTCCTACCGAATACCGCATCGGTGAGGTTGGTGAACAAGACGATGCTGGGAATGTCACGGTCGAAGCGTTTTTGACTCAGGACGGCCGGGAATATCCGATCACTGTGGAACTGACCGCCGAGGGTAACCAGGCAGTCCTCTTCGACGACTGGAGGATAACCTCTGCACCGTGGAGTTACGTCTACATGAGCCAGGGCCCCTCTACGCTGGAAGTTAACGGTGTAGAGACTGAGCTGTCACCTGCGACAGAAGGAACGGAGATTTCCGAGGGACCCAGCCCGGAGGACTCGGACTACTTTTCGGATGAACCCCAGGATGGTGATGTCGACGTCCCCAGCCTAGATGAACCAGGTATGATGCCGGCCCTCCCCGGTACCTATACTTTCCAGGCGCCTGAAGGTAGCACCTATGTCTTCTACGGTGATGATATTTCCATCACCGTCACTGCGGAGACATCAGATCCGACAGCCGCTGAAATCGTACACTTTGAACAGCAATACACCGATCAGCTGATCGAGGATGTGGTCGCTGACGTCGAATCCAGATTGGCTTCCTGCGTGACCAATGAGAACGTGATTGTGGTGCCTGAATGTGAGGCAGTTTCCTATGAGTCAACCATCTACGAGGCCACCCGCATTGTCTCGCGTAACTGGAGCGAAGGTCCCACGATCCGGTTGAACTCCGATAACGACTCAGGGTATAGCTTAGGCGATGATCAGGTTCCTGCCGAGGAGCTTACTGGCGACTTGTTTGTCACCGTCGACGCGGAGCTTGAGATCGAGTACGAATACCGTGATGAGGGTGACGAAGACTGGGAAGAGAGTTCCACCACCCTCAATCTATTCACCCCACTGAGTGTAACGGATGAGGCGCTTTCAGTTGTGGTGGATGGTGATTCCTTGAGTGTTGATTACTCTTCCTTGCGAGAGATGAACCCCTCGAATGTCAAGAGTGACACCTACAGTAACTATGATTCTCCCGCTGAGCCATCCAATGGTGAGGATGGGCCGGATGAGACATAGTAGTTCGACCTATCGGGGGAACGATCAGAAATGATCCCGGCAACGTATTCAGCAATCTGTCGTGACTATTGCTGAAAACGTCGGCCGAAGGTATCCGTTCACAGGAATAACGCGCGAATCGATTACTGCGCCTGCTGACGACAACAGGTTCATCGCATGTAGGGGCTCATCGTATTCGAGGGTGTGGGAGACGTCTGAAGCCTCCGGTTTCGTGGGGGGCTTAGGCCGGCCCGTTGGGCGTTAGTGGGCGGGTGAAAAATGCCAGTATGTCCTCTGCTCGGTTGATCCCTCACGGTGTGGGATTCAGCACCAGACGACTGTCCGTCGTGGCCCGCCCGACAACCCAGCAACCCGACAACCCGCTGGCCCGCTGCACCGGGCAGATAAGACCCTGCTGACAGGCACCCTCTGCCCAAGCCCCCATCACAACAACGGACAGGAAGCAATCATGAACCTGTTGGCTAACCCAGGCTTCACCGTTGTCGACGTGACCTGGGGGCTCTACCAGGACATCGTCACCGCCTACAGCACCCGAGAGAGGCGACGGCACAACGCTGTTACACAAAGTCATCTCCGGCCCATACGATCCAGTCGCCGATGACTGGAGGAGCTCAAACGACTCGGACGAACACGCAAACCCCGAACAGAAAACATACTCGCATTCTTCACCCGCCCACCAACGCCCAACGGACCGGGCGAAGCCATCACGAAACCGGTAACTTCAGGCCCCTCCCACACCCCCAAATACGATGCACCACATTCCTGTGGAGGCGGTTTTGACCCAGGGCGGACGGGAGCACACGGTCACGTTTGAACTCGCCACCGCTGGTCAGCGGGGCGTGGTGTTTGATGACTGGACGAGCACTTCCACAACCGAAGCATACCTCCAAACCGCTGCCGAGGACCTGGAGCACTCGATACGGGCCCCCACCGGTGGTGATGTCTGCCTTGCCTGGAATCTCTGTGTTTCACGGGTCTGAAGGTACAAACGACTCCTCGTGGGGCGGTGATGTCACCGTCACGGTGAGTGTAGATATCCCCGATCCCTCGGCCGTAGCATCCGTGGAGTTCGACCAGGGCTATACCGGGAGCTGATCGGTGATGTGGTCGCTGGGATCGAAGCTCGAATCGATGGGGTTAACACTGACAAATATGAGGGTGAATGGAGCAGGACGAGACCACCATCGAGCCGCTGGATGTGTGGGACCTGCCCGATCAGGAATCCTTCGTGGTGACCGACGGCGAGTCCTTCACGCATAACGACCAGGCACCCATGACGACCTTGAAGACTCAGCCATGAGGGAAAGCACCCCCTCCCTTGCCGCGGACGAGAAAACCAGGAAGCCGACCATTTATCTGGGCAGTTTGCTATGCCCCGGGAGACAGTCCAACTATCCAGTGGCCATCTGGCCATCGTCCACATCCTCATCCACCCCGATCCCCGATGTATACATCGACCGTGGGGCGCTGGCTGATGTTTGGGAAAAGTGCCATGAGGTATCGATCTCGAGCACGACTGTGTATACACTGGGGTGATGTGAGAGCAAGTGACCTAGCTTACGAAACACTTCGGGATGACATCATCCATTGGACCTTAGCCCCGGGAAAGGTACTGGCTGAAGTAGAACTCTCGGAGCGACTCGGTGTATCCCGCACACCGGTGCGAGAAGCCATTGCCCGGCTGGTCGCTGACGGCTTGGCCACCCAGCAGGGGACTCGAGCCACCACGGTCTCCGATGTTTCGTTGTCGGAAGTGCGTCACATGTTCGAGTTGCGCCGGTTGCTCGAAACAGCGATCGCCCGAGCCGCCGCGAGTGCTGATCAGATGCACCGTGAGCCGTTCGTGGAGTTGGCCGAAGCTTTTGAGAACGCTGCCCGGCGACACACACTGGAATCCGAACCCTATTATCAGCTGGTGTCCCAGCTTGATGACCGGCTCGACCAGGCCGGGCAGAACTCATATATCACCGCCGCGGTGAGAAATCTGCGGATCCACCTGCAACGGGTGCGACTGATGGCCCAAGATGATCCGGACCGGTTGCGCGCCTCAGCTTCCGAACACGCAGAGATCGCCCGGGCCGTGGCCAACGGTGATCCCGATGTTGCCCAAGCCGCGACCACCCTCCATCTGCACCACGCCCTCCAACACATTCTTGACCACGCCCTGACCCCCGCATTCAACGCCGCCATTGCGGCAGATCATGAAAGGACATGTGACAGAACATCATGAAAGACCACACAGTACGGGTTTACCGCTCCGAAGAGAACCTGCCCCGAGAAGAGCAACTGGCTTATCAGCTCGCTCGCGTTGCCGCCGATGAGGTCGAGGTCACCGAGGAAGTCCGCGAGATGATCATCAACCGGATCATCGACAACGCCGCGGTGGCCATTGCCTCACTGAACCGCGCTCCGATCGTCTCGGCCCGCGCGCAGGCCACCTCACATCAGGCTTCCCACGGTGGGTCCGGTTCCTCGATCTATGGCGTGGACACAAAAACCTCCCCAGAATGGGCAGCCTGGGCCAACGGCGTGGCCGTGCGCGAGCTGGACTACCACGACACGTTTCTGGCCGCCGAATACTCGCATCCCGGTGACAACATCCCGCCGATTCTGGCCGCCGCCGAACACGTGGGGGCCTCCGGCCACGATCTGATCCGCGGTCTGGCCACCGGGTACGAGATCCAGGTCGATTTGGTCAAGGGGATCAGTCTGCACGCTCACAAGATCGATCACGTTGCCCACCTGGGCCCCTCGGCGGCAGCCGGTATCGGAACCGTGCTCAAGGCCGAGGTGGAGACCATTTTCCAGGCCATCGGGCAGGCGTTGCACACCACCACCGCGACCCGCCAGTCGCGGAAGGGCGAGATCTCCACGTGGAAGGCGCACGCACCGGCCTTTGCCGGCAAGATGGCCGTGGAAGCTATGGACCGTGCCCTGCGCGGGCAGACCTCGCCGGTGCCGATCTACGAAGGCGAGGATGGCGTGATCGCTTGGTTGCTGGATGGCCCGGACGCTGAATACACCGTCCCGTTGCCCGAGGCTGGCGAAGCCAAGCTGGCCATTTTGGATACCTACACCAAGGAGCATTCCGCCGAGTACCAGGCCCAGGCCTGGATCGATCTGGCACGCAAGTTGCACCACGAGCACCCTGAAGTGGCCGATCCGGCCAACGTCGAGTCGATCAAGATCGCTACCTCGCACCACACCCACTATGTGATTGGTTCCGGGGCAAACGATCCACAGAAGTACGATCCCACCGCCTCGCGGGAGACCCTGGACCACTCGGTGCCCTATATCTTCACCGTCGCTCTGCAGGATGGTACCTGGCACCACGTCGATTCCTACGCGCCCGAGCGTGCAGGTCGCGAGGATACCGTGGCCCTGTGGCACAAGGTCACCACCGAAGAAGATCCGGAATGGACCCGTCGGTACCACTCGCTTGATCTGGATGAGAAGGCCTTCGGCGGTTCGGTCACCATCACCCTGACCGACGGATCGGTGATCACCGACGAGATCGCTGTGGCCGATGCGCACCCGCTGGGTGCTCGTCCCTTCGGTCGCGAGCAGTACATCAACAAGTTCCGCGCACTGGCTGAGGGTGTGGTGGATGACGAAGAGATCCAGCGCTTCCTGTCGGTGGTCCAGGATCTGGAAAACCTGCCGGCCGGTGAGCTGGGACAGCTCAACATTCGCGCGACAGCCGGTGTGATCAATCCGGCCGATGATCCTCGGGGATTGTTCTAGATCTGGTCGTGCCTGACCGATGTATGTCGTAAGGAGAGGATGACACGCTATGTTGTACTCCACCGTCGCCCCCGAAGCGAAACGTCAACACCTGCGGGAGATTCTCAAACCCGGGGCTGCTGTGCAATTCCCGGGGGCCTTCAACCCGCTGAGCGCTAAGCTGATCGCCGAAAAGAATTTCGATGGCGTCTACGTCTCCGGCGCGGTGCTGGCCAATGACCTGGGGCTACCCGATATCGGGCTGACGACCCTATCTGAGGTGGCTACCCGCGCCGGGCAGATCGCCCGGATGACTGACCTGCCGACCATCGTGGATGCTGACACCGGATTTGGCGAGCCGATGAACGTGGCTCGCACGGTGCAAATGTTGGAGCTGAACGGCCTGGCCGGGGCCCACATCGAGGACCAGTTCAACCCGAAGCGGTGCGGACACCTAGATGGTAAGAACGTAGTCGACACCGAGACCATGATCAAACGCATTGCTGCTGCGGCTGATGCCCGGATCGATGAGAACTTCCTGATCATGGCCCGCACCGACATTCGGGCCGTGGAAGGCCTGAACACCGCCATTGATCGGGCCAAGGCACTGGTCGATGCCGGAGCGGATGCGATCTTCCCGGAGGCGATGAAGGACCTGAGCGAATTCGAGCAGGTCTGCCAGGCCGTGGATGTCCCGGTGCTGGCCAATATGACCGAGTTCGGTAAGTCCGAGCTATTCACCCGCCAGCAGCTGGCTGATGCTGGTATCGCAGTGGTGATCTACCCGGTCACACTGCTACGCTCAGCCATGGGAGCCGCCGAACGGGTGTTGGATGAGATTGCTTCCTCGGGGACGCAGCAAGCCGCCGTGGACCAGATGCTCACCCGCGCCAGGCTATACGAGCTGGTGGACTACGAGGCCTACAACACCTTCGACACCGGAATTTTCAACTTCCAGGTGCCCGGGTTGGACATTGAACAGAACGCTGAGAACCTCTAGACCCCTGGTCGCGGAGGGCACTAGATGTGGAAGGAAAACTCTCAACCATGAGTGAGAACACCGAGATCAAGAAAGGACTGGCCGGAGTTGTCGCAGATTACACCGCCATCTCCAAGGTCAATGCTGAGACTAATTCCCTGCTCTACCGCGGGTACCCGGTCCAGGAGTTGGCCGCAGAGAAGTCCTTTGAAGAAGTAGCACTGTTGCTGTGGACGGGCGAGCTTCCCACCGAGGAAGAACTGGCTGCGTTCACCGAATTCGAACGCGCCAATCGGGCCTTGGACCCAGCGGTCAAAGAAGCCATTGACCTGTTGCCCACCGACTGCCATCCGATGGATGTGGGCAGGACCGCCATCTCGGTCTTGGGCGCCCGGGATGACCGTTCGGAGGATTCTTCCCCGGAGACCGAGTTGGCCAAGGCTCAAGAGATCTTCGTGGCGTTCCCGGCCGTGGTGGCCTACGATCAGCGCCGCCGGCGTGGTCAGGAGATCATCGAGCCCCGCGATGATCTCAACTATGCCGAGAACTTCTTGTGGATGACCTTTGGCGAAGAGCCGACCCCCGAGGTCGTGGATGCGTTCCGAGTGTCGATGATCCTCTACGCCGAGCACTCCTTCAATGCCTCCACCTTCACCGCGCGGGTGATCACCTCCACCTTGGCCGATATGCACTCAGCGATCACCGGTGCCATCGGGGCTCTGAAGGGATCGCTCCACGGTGGGGCGAACGAGGCCGTGATGCACACCTTCGAGGAGATCGGCATCCGTACCGAGGAATCCCGCGAAGAGGCCGCTGCTCGGGCCAAGAGCTGGATGGAACAGGCCCTGGCCGACAAGAAGAAGGTCATGGGCTTCGGCCACCGGGTGTACAAGAACGGCGACTCGCGCGTGCCGACTATGAAACAGGCCCTGGATGCCATGGTCGACTATTACGGTCGTGGAGAGCTGATGGGCCTGTACGACGGGCTGGAAACCGCCATGTCGGAGGCCAAAGATATCAAACCCAACCTGGACTACCCGGCGGGCCCCACCTACTACCTGATGGGCTTCGATATCGAGATGTTCACCCCGCTGTTCATCGCTGCCCGGTTGACCGGTTGGACCGCCCACGTCATGGAACAGCGTGCCCATAACTCGTTGATCCGTCCGCTGTCGGAATACAACGGTCCCCAGGAGCGTCACCTGTCCTAATGTGTCGTGACAGCGCTGTTCGGCCCCGGGATCTGCGGTTGTGGCGGGTTCCGGGGCCGAGCTGTGACAGGCCAGGCTGGGGCAAGCCGAGCCACACGGGTGCCCTGACGGTGAACCTGGTGTCGTCGGACGTTGCTCACAGCACGGAGCTGTCGAGAGAGTCACCGAGAGGGTGTTCGTCTTCGGCTGGTCAGGAATTCTCAGAACGTTAAGGTGTGGGTTAACTTCCGGTATCACTGGCGGTTTTACCCTAGGGACTATGCGCTTTTCACCATCACCACACCCCGCAGATCAACCACGAACCCTGTCACTTGCCGGCCTGGCATTGCGCGCTACGTGCGCGGCCGCTGCGGCTGGCGCTCTGGTGGCAACCTCCACTATCACCAACGTTGCGGTGACACCGGCTACGGCGAGCAACCAAGGGCAGTCCAATGATGAAGGCCAGCAGAGTGATCAGAACGAGCAGGAAGAGGTGCAGTTCAGCGTTACCTCGGGCACCTTTGACGAAGAGCTGGTCAACCCCACCGAACAGTCCTACGAGCAGGCACCCAGCGAGGTGGCACAGCTGGACGAGCAGACGCTGGATACCAACTCTGAGGGCCCGGGGCGACAGCCGTACCAGATCTACCAGGTCGACAATGCTCGGGCCGGCCAGATCATCACCGTCACCGCCGTGGTGGACCCCAGCCGGAAAGTCCAGCTGATGGTCTGGGATCATCAGGCAGGCGAGTGGGAGCTGGCCGCCGATGAGCAGGGGCAGGCCCCCGAGAACACCGAGCTCAATGCGTTGCTAGGCACCCAGGCCTTCAACGACCAGGGACAGGCCTACGTGGCCGTGGTCGGCGAGGACCCACACATGACCGGTTCCACCGAGTGGAACCCCACCGACTCACCGGCTTTGGGCGGCTTCCGCGATCCCAGCACCTATGATTTTTCCATTGCCCACATCACCGACACACAGTTCCTCGCTGAGGGGGCCGTCTCCGATGATCCTGATGAAGCCCAGCGCTTCGGTCAGGCCTACCGCGACCAGGTCGAGTGGATCGTGGACAACGCCGAGGATCGCAAGATTGCCTACACCGGTCACACCGGTGACATCATCGAAAACTACATGAACCTCAACCACTCTGCCGAGCACGCTCGCAAGGAGTTCGGGTTTGCCTCGCAGATGCAGCAGATCCTGGATGATGGCGGGGTCCCCAACGGTATTTTGCCGGGTAACCACGATAATAAGTGGGGCCGGGAAGATAACTCGCTGTACAACGAATTCTTCGGACCGGAGCGTTATGAGGCGTTGTCGGAGACTTGGGAGAATGCCGAATACGGTGGCCCCTGGGCCGAAGGCGACAACGCGGCGCACTACGACCTGTTCTCGGCTGCGGGACAGGATTTCGTTGCCGTGCACCTGCCGTACGGTCACAGTCGCGAGATGCGGCAGTGGGCCAGTGAGATCTTCCAGTCCTTCCCCGATCGCGATGGGTTACTGTTCACCCACGCCTACCTGCAGGCTTCGAATAACGATGACGGTTCCATCTCGGGGATCGCGCCGTATGGCTTCCACGGGTTCCTGGGGGGTGAGGGGTTCTACATTCGCGATGAGGTCGTCGAGCCCAACGAGAACGTCGTGATGGTGCTGTCGGGTCACTATCACGGTACCGCCTGGAACGTGAACCACAACGGTCCTGGTGCACCCAGCTTCGAAATGCTGGCCGACTACCAGAACTATGAGGTTGACGGAGAACGCCGGACCGGGTTCATGCGCCTGTTGCAGTTCGATGTGGACGACAGCGAGGTCACGATCAACACCTACTCGCCGACCTTGGACTCCTTCGACGCGCCCAGCTACGACACCTCGATCCCACGGAATTACATTCCTGAGTCGGACCAGTACACCGTGCCTATCTCCCTGAGCGCGCGCAGCACCATGCTACGGACCGACGAGGTGTGCGTGGGTGAAGCTGACGAGTCTGAGCCACAGGCACCGGTGCGTGTGGACCCGATCTCCGACGTTCACGGTACGGTCAACGAGCCCATTGAGGATGTTCAGGTCGTAACGCACAACGCGGAGACGGTCACGATCTCCGGTCTGCCGAGTGGTCTGAGCTATGACGGTGAAACCGGCGTCATTTCGGGAACTCCGACTGAGGCGGGAACCTTCACCGCCACGGTGACGGCCACCGGCGAAGCTGGTGAAGACACCCATTCGGTGCGGTTCGTCATTGAGCCGGAACCAGAAAACCTGCAGGTGAGTATCGCCGAGATCGCTGATCAGACGGTGACCATCAACGAAGAGATCGACCCGATCGCCGTTTCGGTCGAGCCGGCCGATGCTGAACTGGATATCACCGTTGATGGCTTGCCTGAGGGCGTGTCCTACAACGCTGAGACCGGCGCGATTGAAGGAACTCCGACCGAAGAGGGAAGCTTCGAGGTCTCGGTCCGGGCTCAGAATGAGTCTGGTGACTCCGCTGATGAGATCACCTTCACGCTGACCGTTGAAGCTGCTCAGGAGGGGCCAACTGAGGACCCGACTGATGCGCCTGGTGACGGTGAGTCGTCTGATGAACCGACCGAGGATCAGACCGAAGAACCGAGTGAAGAGCCCGGTCGCGACACCGATGGTGACGACACCGACGGTGACGACACTGACACCGACGACCAGGCCGACTCTGACAAGGAATCTGGCGAGGATTCTGGCCAAGATGCCGGTGAGGACCAAGCTCAGGATACCGAAGGCGACACCTCAGCTGAGGACCCCCAGGCAACTGAAGACAGCGAGGGAACCTTGGCGGCAAGCGGTGCGACAATCACGTTGGGAGCGCTCGGTTTGGCAGCGCTGTCGATCGGACTGGGGTGGGTGCTGATGCGCCACCGTCGCCAGGCCTAATTGAGACCAGCGTGGCCTCGTGAGGGGGGTCTCGTGCAGTCTCACGACCTTCGGGGAGTGCTACGCCGAGAGATCGGGGTGGGGCTCCCCGTCGTGTTGGTCGGCTTGTTGCTGGAGTGTACGAGCGCGAGCTTCTTGGGCGCGAACGATCGGACGACGTGCGAGGAAGGTGACGACGAAGCTGAGCACCAGTGCAACAATCACACCAAGGTTGGAGTAGGCCCAGTCGCCGTCTTTTCCGCCCAGAGGCCCCAGGAAATAGCCTTGCCAGTTGTTCCACGGCGCCTCGGCGGCGAATTGGTTGATCACCAGTCCCCAGCCGATGATCGAGCTGATGACGAACGTCACCAGGGAAATCAGGTCCCAGGAACCATAAAGACCGCGGGGGTTGAATAGGGAGGGCTCGTGATAGTCCACGCGCCGGGTGAGGATATCTGCGATGAGGATGCCGGCCCAGGCAGCCAGGGGTACACCGAGGGTGATCAGGAAGGACTGGAATGGGCCGAGGAAGTCTTCGGCGAAGAACACCACCCAGATGGTCCCCACGGTCAGGATCAGCCCATCGATGCCGGCTGCCGCCGGGCGGGGGATTCGAATACCTAGGCTGAGCAGGGTCAGCCCGGAGGAGTAGATGCCCAGCACCGCCCCGGAGACTAGTGCCAGCAGTGCAGTCAGCCAAAACGGGATGATCGCCCAGGTAGGCAGTAGCAGTGTCAGCGTGCCCACCGGGTCTTCGGCGACTCCATCGACCAGGACAGGGTCGGAGCCGGCCAGTAACAGTCCGATGGTGACCAGGATGATCGGAGCCGCGGCACCACCGAGGGTATTCCAGAAGACAATCGCAGCGTCAGAGGCGGAACGGGGCTGATAGCGCGACCAGTCGGCGGCGATATTGATCCACCCCAGGCCGAATCCGGTCATGACCATCACCATGGCGCCGATAGTCTGTTGCAAGCTTCCCGGCGGGGTGGACAACACCGCAGCGAAGTCGATCTGGGGGATCACCAGGATGAGGTAGACGATGGTGACCACGCCGGTAAACCAGGTCAAAAATCCCTGGAGCTTCATGATCGTGTGGTAACCGGCCACCGAGGCGGCCACGATCACAGCGGAGACAAAAAGAGCCGCGATCACTTGAATCCCGGTGCCATCCCCCCAACCCATGGTGCTGAACACCGCAGTGGTGGCCAGCACCGCAGAGATGGCCAAGAACGTTTCCCACCCGATGGAGGTCAGCCAGGATATCAGGCCGGGAACTTTTTGGCCGTGGACGCCGAAGGCTGCCCGTGAGAGCACCATGGTGGGGGCAGAGCCACGTTTCCCGGCGATCGCGATCAGGCCACAGAGTAAGAACGAGACGACAATACCGATGATCGACACAACGAAGGCCTGCCAGAACGAAATGCCGAAGTCCAAAACCCAGGCGCCGTAGCTCATGCCGAAGACCGAAATATTGGCGGCAAACCAGGGTTTAAAAAGGTCGGCGGGTTTAGCGGTGCGTTGCTCGGGGGCGATAACCTCGATCCCCGTGGTTTCGACCAGCGGTTTGGTGCTCATAAATTCGGCCCCTTGTCGTTGTGGTGAAGAGTGAGTGCGTTTGTCAGTGATGCAGAACATTATTGATCAGAATAATGATAGTGACGCATTGGAGACAGGTGGTCTCAATAGTGGAAAACTCACGGTGAACAGCGTCATAACCTGACACAGTAGCCGACCAGGACCCCGAGGTGCATAAAAGTGCATAAAAGAGTCCCACAACATAGCCAGAACTATGTCGTGGGACCGTAACTCGGCGGTAGCGGAGGGATTTGAACCCTCGGTACGGGGTTACCGTACACGACATTTCGAGTGTCGCACCTTCGGCCGCTCGGACACGCTACCTGAAGTTTCTCGGAGGAAACTTGACCCACACAGCATAGCTGACATTGCGCGCACTCTCCAATTGAGTCGATGTGCTTAGCGGCGCGCGCGGAAGAAGGTGCGCAATAGAGTAGCGGATTCCTCGGCCATGATGCCTGCGATGACTTCGACCTGGTGATTGAATCGTGGCTCCCGCAGAACATCCAAAATTGATCCACAGGCACCGGTCTTGGGTTCCCAGGCGCCAAAGATCACGCGGGGGATCCGGGCGGCCACAATTGCCCCAGCGCACATTGCACACGGCTCGAGCGTGACGATCAACGTGGAGTTTTCCAGACGCCAATCAGCCGAGGCGGCCTGGCGGATGGCCAGCATCTCAGCGTGAGCGGTGGGGTCGCCAGAGACTTCGCGACGGTTGTAGCCCTGGCCAATGACAGTGCCGGTGTGGTTGACGAGGAGGGCTCCGATGGGAACGTCGCCGGCGCGGGTGGCTGTTTCTGCGAGAGCCATGGCAGTTTGCATCCATGTTTCGAGCTGGGCGCGGTCCGGCAATGGGCCGGGCCCGCAGGGAGGATCACAGGCTCCTGTTTCGGTCACGTATCACAGCTTAGCCGTGGGCCCGTTCTCAGGAAATCCAGTCGGGTTGAGTAGAGTTTGGAGCATGCGATTCCACGTTGTTGATCATCCCTTGATTGCCCATAAACTCACCGCGCTGCGCGATGAGAATACGCCGTCACATATTTTCCGTCAGCTCACCAGCGAACTGGTGACGTTGCTGGGATATGAAGCCACCCGCGACCTACCCGTGGAAGATGTCGAGATCAACACGCCGGTTGCCGCGACCACAGGCGCCCGTCTGGCCGCACCCCGTCCGTTGGTGGTCCCGATCTTGCGGGCCGGTCTGGGCATGTTGGAAGGCATGATGACGATGACTCCGACCGCTGAGGTCGGTTTCTTGGGGATGCAACGCAATGACGAAACTTTGGATATCATCACCTATGCCGAACGACTCCCCGGGGATCTGGCCGGACGCCACTGTTTCGTTCTCGACCCGATGCTGGCCACCGGGGGAACGCTGGTGGAGGCTATCCGTTTCCTGCACGAACGCAAAGTTCGGCGGGTGACCTGCATTTGCTTGGTGGCCGCTCCGGAAGGGTTGAAGAAGGTCGACGAGGCATACCACCAGATGGACATCGATCTTTTTGTGGCAGCACTCGACGATAGGTTGACCGAACAGGCCTATATTTCTCCAGGCCTCGGTGATGCCGGCGACCGGCTCTACGGTACGGCGGAGTAATCCTATACAGGGATTTCTTGGGTCCAAAAGGAATGCATCGCTATATTACGAGTGATTTTTCTCATATTCAGGGCTGAGAATTTCAGTATGTGGGATATGGGTGGGCCGTGTACTTGCGTTACGGGAATGTTACGGGGGAATCTAAGGGGATAGAACATTGTCGAGGCGACGCTCGTCTCGCCGGATGAATCGCACGATGGGAGTGCGATGGATCGGGGACAGCGTAGTGTCGCAGAGTCTGTGTAAGGAATTGCATTCTATGTCCAGCTCAGCCCAAGGATACGTTCACATTTCCGTCCGCAATGCTCGCCGTCGAGCCGAACGGGCTCGGATGGTCCAGGAGCAAGCGCATCATACTTCTCGGCGTGCTGAGTCTGAGGCGATGCAATCTGATCATGCCCGCGCGGACGGGCAGGTGCGTGAGCCCTCGACCATGATGGCTCGTGACGAGGCCCACCCGGGTCTACAGCCGGTGGCGCAGGAAACTGAAGCGCGTGGATTCGTGATCTACGTTGGCATGGATGAAGGACTGGCCTCGGCGGCTGGTACCTCGCTGACCAGGCTGGCCAATGAATTGCGCCACTACGTGGAATCGCTGGTTCCCGGGGCGGATACTCACGCAGCTGTGGCCGTTGCCCCGGCCGGAGCTGCCGGTGATGACCTCGAGGTGGTCCGGCAGGTGCTGGGCGATCCGACGATGAATGCCGGGGTTCGTCCTGACTTGGCCCAGCCACCAGCTCCCGTCTCGACACGTCAGCCCGGTGTCTTGATCGACCTGGCCCGCCGCGAAGTGTTGCTGGACGGTGAGCCGTTGAATCTGACTTTCAAAGAGTTCGAGTTGTTGAATTACCTGATCGACAACGGATCCCGCACGGTGAATCGTGACGAGCTGTTGCACGCGCTGTGGGATGAAAGCGATGAGGTCCCCAATGAACGCACCATTGATGTGCATATCCGCCGCTTGCGCTCCAAGCTGGGACGTCTCTCCGGCACGGTACGTACGGTGCGCGGTCAGGGGTACCGCTTCTACGAGCACCCCGAAGTGGTGGTCTGGGCTGCTCCGGAATATTCCATTTAGATCGGGTGGCCACGATAGCAGTGAGGGTATGCCGTGATGACTGTGCGAGGTAACGATCAGCAGAAAACATTAGTGATCATCCGGCACGCTCAAGCCGAACACGGTCTGGGGGTGGCTGACCATGAACGCACTTTATCAGCCACCGGAGCTCAAGACGCCCCGGAAGCGGGGAAGTGGCTTCTGACTCGGGGGCTGATCCCCGATCAGATCATCACCTCGGATGCGGTACGCACCCGACAGACCACCACCTGGGTTCTCTCCGAGCTCGGCGAGCAGGCGGTGACTCCGGCGTTGGATCCACGGCTTTATGAGGCCACCGCGGCCCAGGCGCTATCGGTGATCAATGAAACCGAAGAATCTGTGCGCACACTGTGTGTGGTGGGACATATGCCGTGGGTACAAGACCTCGGGATGCGACTGGCCTCGGTCGCTTCTGACGAGCAATCGGTGATCCGGATGGCCGAGCATTACCCCACGCTGGGCATCCAAGTTTTTGAGATCTCAGCGCGTTGGGCGGAGCTGGATGGGCGGGATGCGCGCATGGTGGATTTCATCGCACCGCGGGGCTGATCAACCGCGGTAATTGGTGGTAATTGGTAAAGTCCGCAGATCGGGCCGAATACCCAAAGGGGAATGCTCCAAAAACTGAAAACCCACACCAGAGCGGATGTGATCTCGGACATAAAAAAGCGCGCCCTAAGGGATTCGAACCCCTGACCTTCTGTTCCGTAGACAGACGCTCTATCCAGCTGAGCTAAGGGCGCTGGGTCATCATGACCGTTGAATACTATACGCGGATCAGAACTGAATGCCAAATTGAGGCAAAACCCGCGTGAACACGCACCTCAGGTCTCGACGCGCAACGATCTCAAGCGACACCTCAGCGACGTCTAAGGGGCCGATATGAATAAGAGGGAAATTCCGCTGGGGCGCTGATAGACTGGCCACAGGAGTAACACTGAACTCATCACGTGCTGATACAACGGCGTGTTAGTGGCGATGATCCGATTGGTGGGCTGAGGTAGCTCCCAGCATCGGGTGGATGAGCGTGCTGACTCCGTTTAAACCGAGACCCTAGACTCTAAGGACCCACATGGTTGCTCATGTTGCCTCGAATGATCTCTCCGCACTGGAGGAGAATGCGCCCACGACCTACCGTGACCTGCTGGATTGGGTCAAGGAGGTCGCCGGGCGTACTCAGCCGGACTCCATCTATTGGGTGGACGGATCGCAAGAGGAGTATGATCGGCTCGCGGCGGAACTGGTTGAGGCCGGAACGTTGACCAAGCTGACCGATCCTCAGTTCCCCAATTCCTATGCGGCATTCTCGGACCCCAGTGACGTGGCCCGAGTGGAGGGGCGGACCTTTATCTGCTCCGAAAAGAAAGCCGACGCCGGATTCACCAATAATTGGATGGATCCTCGGGAAATGCGTGCCATCCTTAACGACGCCTTCGCCGGCTCAATGCGTGGGCGCACCATGTACGTGATCCCCTTCGTGATGGGGCACTTGGACGCCGATGACCCCAAGTTCGGTGTCGAGATCACCGACTCGCCCTACGTGGTGCTCTCGATGCGGATCATGGCCCGGATTGGCCAGGATGTGCTGGACCGGCTGACTGAGACCGAAGCCTTCTTCGTCCCTGCCCTGCACTCGGTGGGTGCCCCGCTGGAAGAGGGCGAAGAGGATGTCGCCTGGCCGTGTAATGACACGAAGTGGATCGTGCATTTCCCCGAGAGCCGCGAAATTGTCTCCTACGGTTCCGGATACGGCGGAAATGCTCTGTTGGGCAAGAAGTGCTACTCGCTACGTATCGCCTCAGCCATGGCTCGCGACGAGGGATGGCTGGCCGAGCACATGTTGGTGTTGAAGCTCACCAGCCCGCAGGGCGATGTCCGGTACATTACCGGCGCCTTCCCCTCGGCGTGCGGTAAGACCAACCTCGCGCTGATCGACCCGACCGTGAAAGGGTGGAAGGCCGAGACCCTGGGTGACGACATTGCCTGGATCCGCCCGGACGCGGAGGGCACTCTGCGGGTAGTCAATCCCGAGTTCGGCTTCTTCGGTGTCGCTCCCGGCACCGGTTGGTCCACCAACCCCAACGCGATGCGGGCAATCTCCAAGGGCAACAGTATCTTCACCAACGTCGCCCTAACCGATGAAGGGGGCGTGTGGTGGGAAGGTCTCACCGAAGACCCCCCGGAGCATTTGATCGACTGGCGGGGTCAGGACTGGACTCCGGACTCCGATACCCCAGCTGCCCACCCCAACTCGCGGTTCTGCACCCCGATCACCCAGACCGATATGCTGGCCCCGGAGTACAACGAGCCCAATGGCGTGCCGCTGGACGCGATCCTGTTTGGTGGACGCCGGAAGACCACGGTACCACTGGTCACCGAAGCCACCAGCTGGACCGACGGCGTTTTCAAGGGTGCCACCCTGTCCTCAGCGCGCACCGCCGCGGCGGAAGGCCAGGTCGGCGAGGTACGTCGGGACCCAATGGCGATGTTGCCGTTCATCGGATACGCTGCCGGTGACTATGTACAGCACTGGCTCGATATGGAAGATCAGATCGGCACCGAGAAATTGCCCAAGATCTTCTTGGTCAACTGGTTCCGTCGCACCGCCGACGGCGATTTCGCCTGGCCCGGGTTCGGCGAAAATTCTCGCGTGCTGAAGTGGATCGTCCAGCGACTGCAGGGCGAAGCCGAGGCGATCGAAACACCGATCGGTCACGTCCCGACCCGCGATTCGCTGGATCTGACCGGCCTGGATGTGTCCCAGGGCCAAATTGATGCTGCGTTGCACGTCGACCGCGATGAATGGAAGGCCGAGGTCGAACTGATCGAGGAATGGTTCGACAAATTCGGCGACAGCCTGCCACAGGCCATGCGCGAGCGACTCGACCAGCTCAAGGCGGATCTGCAGGCATAACTCCACCTGACCCTCGAACACGGCGGTCAGCACCGACTGTCACCGTTGCCCCGTGACCGTGCACATTTCAGCACGATGACGGGGCAGTGGTGGCTCCGGGGTATCGGGGAGGTGCTTTCTTCCTGATCGCCCGGCTGGTGCTCTATCAGCATGATGTCAGCATGATGAGGCCGGTGCGATGACCCAGGGCACTGAGGATCCGCACAACGGCCAGCACGTATCGGCGGGGCTCGACCGGAACCTCGCCGAGCAGGCACAGCGACGGCTGCTGGAAGAGCAACTCATCAACAACGAGCTGACCGCCCTGGTGGCCACCTCGGCCCTGGGGATGGGATTCGATAAACCCGATCGGGGATTCGTGATCCGCCTGGGCGCCCCGAGTGTTGGACTATCTCACCGAACACGGTCCCACATCGATCACCCAGCCAGAGACCGCGGTGGCCCTGAAACGTAGCCATTTGGAGTTATTGCTGAAAACCCTGGCGACCGATAGATTCCCGCGGCGGTCCTCACTACGGTGGTACAACTACTGGCCGAATGGGATGGGGACCAGCGCCCGATCGCGGTGGTGTCGGTCCGGGGCGGGAACTCGGCGTTTCGTCGCGCACAGGTTCACCAGCGCTTTCAGGTGCCCGATCACCTGGTGACCGCGCTTGCCGAGACCACCCACGGAGTGCTTCCCTTGGCGCTGGCGGGGTAAAGAACCCGACCGGATTACTGATCGCGAATGGCGGCCAAGGCCCGATCACGAACCTCAGCCATCACGGATTCGTCCTGGGCCTCACCGTTGTACCGTAGTAAGGGCTCGGTGTTCGAAGGCCGAACGTTGAACCACCAGCCACCGGACTGGGAGGCCACCGTCACCCCGTCGAGCCGGTCAACCGTGAGGTCGTTATCGGCAGAGTCGGTCTGGAAGGCCTCCAGCACCCGCGCGGTGGCAGCCTCCTTATCGGCAACCTCGGAGTTGATCTCGCCGGAGGCGATGTAGGGGTTGAATTCTTCGGCCACGTCGGACATGGCCCGTTCGGTGCTACCCAGCACGGCCAGCACGTGCATGGCCGCCAACATGCCGGTGTCGGCGTTGAAGAAGTCCCGGAAGTAGTAGTGGGCCGAGTGCTCACCACCGAAGACAGCATTTTCCTCGGCCATGACCGCCTTGATGAAGGAGTGCCCCACTCGGGTGCGCACCGGTCGTCCACCGCTGGCGGTCACCAGCTCCGGGACCGCCTGGGAAGTGATCAGGTTGTGAATAATCACCGGGGTCTGTTCACCCTCTGCCTGAGCACGCTGAATTTCACGCTGAGCCACGATCGCGGTGATTGCCGAGGGCGAGACGGGGTCACCGTTCTCATCGACCACGAAGCACCGGTCGGCGTCACCGTCGAAGGCCAGCCCCAGATCGGCGCCGGTTTCGCGCACACGTGCCTGCACATCCTTGAGGTTCTCCGGCTCCAGCGGGTTGGCCGGGTGATTCGGGAAAGTACCATCCAGGGTGAAGTACAGCGGATCGATCTCGATCGGTAGCGCCTCGAGAAGCTCATCACCCAGCACCGCCGGGGTGGTCTTGCCAGCCATACCATTACCGGCATCCACCACGATCTTCAGCGGACGAATGTGAGACAGATCCACCAGGGAGCGCAAAAACGTGGCGTAGTCAGTCAACGTCTCGGTATCGGAGTACTCGCCGGGGTTTTCCACCGCAGGAATCCCGCCCTCGTTCAGGTAGCGCTGGGCCAGCTGTTGAATCTCGGCCAGCCCGGTGTCGGCCGAGATCGGGCTGGCCCCGGCACGCGCCATCTTCATCCCGTTATAGGAGGACGGATTGTGACTGGCGGTGAACATCACGCCCGGAGCGTTCAATACTCCCGTGGCGTGGTAGAGCATGTCGGTGGAAATCAGCCCCAGGCTGGTGACATTGGCTCCGCGGGATCGCGCGCCGTCGGCGAAGGCCTGCATGAATTCCGGTGAGGAGGCGCGCATATCGCCACCGACGAGCATAGTGGCACCGGCCAGCTCGAGCACATCCACGAAAGCGGCTCCCACCGCCCGCACGGAGTCATCGGTGATGGTGGACCCGACAATGCCACGCACATCGTAGGCTTTAAACGATTCGGATAGGTCAACGACATCTGGTGTTTGAGAACTCACATCAGACACTCTAGTCAGTCAGTGCCGATTGTGCCGAGCCTCGGCAGACGCTGGAGTTCCCAACCCCGGGCGCTCGGCCACAGGCCGGGCTGAGAATGACGGTGCACTCCAGTTACCGACCAGCTGGGCAGCGTACCGGACCCACCGAATGAGACGAACAGACCGGTCAGGAGGCGAGACAGACTGTGGGTGAGAATCGTGGATGATCAGCACACAGCCACCCGGGCGTGGCACGGGCACGTGCCTCAGACCGCCGGATACCGCCGGTTATTGGCGGGCCTCTTGTTAGCCGGGATCGCCACGTTCGCCCAATTGTACTCACCCCAAGGGCTACTACCACTGATCTCGGCGGATGTGCAGATCAGCGCCGATCAAGCCGCACTGTTGATCTCGATGGCCACCGCCGGGCTGGCGCTGGCGGTGATCCCGTGGTCTTTCGTTGGTGATCGTCTGGGACGCAAAAAAGCCATGGCCATCGCGCTGATGGCGGCCTTGATCTTCGCCGTTGCCTCGGTGGTTGCGCCGTCGTTCAACCTCATGCTGGTGTTCCGGCTCCTGGAAGGCATCAGTCTCGGCGGGGTCCCGGCCCTGGCGATGGCCTATTTGAATGAGGAAGTTGATCGCAAGTATGCCGGCCAAGCTGCCGGAACCTACATCGCAGGCACCGTGATCGGCGGACTTATCGGCCGGGTGATCGCCACGCCGATCGGCGACTGGGCCGGGTGGCGAGTCGGGATGCTCATCGTCGTGGTGATCGCCGGCATCTCAGGGATCGGATTCTTATTGCTCAGCCCCGATGCCAGAGGGTTCACACCCTCCGGGCACAGCATCAAACACGCGTTGGTGGCGATCACCGGCAATCTGAAATCCCCGCAATTGATCGTCACCTATCTGCAGGGCATGTTGCTGATGGGCGGGTTCGTTGCGATCTACAACTTCCTGGGATACCACCTGATGACCGAACCTTTTTTCTTGCCCGCTGCGGTGGTCTCCGTGATCTTCTGGGCCTACGTGATGGGGATAGTCACCTCTCCGATGGCCGGGCGTTTGGCCACCCGTTACGGGCCAGCGACGGTGCTGCTAGCGGTTTCGGCAGCCATGGTGATCTCGGTGGCGCTGACACTAGTCCCCAATGTGTGGGCGATCTTGTGGGGGCTGATCATTTTCACCGGAGCGTTTTTCGCCGCCCACTCAGTGGCCTCCGGCTGGGCGGGTGCGGCCGCGGTGGCCGGCCGGGCACAATCCACGGCGCTGTACAATCTCTGCTATTACGCTGGATCGAGTCTTTTCGGATGGCTCGGCGGAGTGTTGTTGGATGCCCACGGTTGGCCGGGCACCGTGATGATGACCATCGTGTTGACCCTCACCGCGGCGTTGCTGGTGGTAGCCGTTGTCATCACCCGGGGGATCCGCCATCGTCGCGGGTAGGTCATGTGACCACATCAGGGCGACAGAATGCGCTAGGGGACCGTAGAATTGTCCCCATGGAATACCTGATCCCCGTGCTCATCATCCTTGGTGTTGCTGTTCTTGTTGCCCTGGGGTATCGCGGGGTAGCCGCTGTGGCGAAGAAAAATAACGGCTCCTCCAAGCCGTCTCGGTCCTCCTCGGGGACCGGTGGCGGGTCTCAGCGACGCGGTGGTGGATTGTCCGAACGGATTTCACCGATCACCGCAGCGCAAGCCTCCACGCGGTTGGATGAAGAAGACCACCGCCAGGTTTATCGGCTGATTGCCGTCGGTAAGATGCGGGAGGCCGCCATGCGGTACCGTGAGGCGACCGGTGTGTCCTCGATGGATGCGATGCTGGATGTGCAGGCCCTGGCGTCCTACCCACAGGAATGGATCAGCATCGACGAGGCCGTGTCGTCCTCGGAACCGGACACGCCCCACATGGCACGTGACAGTGTTGAGAATACTCCTCTAAACGATCGGGACGACCAGCGCGACCAGGACGATCTGACCCCGACAGACCGCTCAGTACCGGATGACTCCGATGGTGCTACATCGGCTGATCAGGCTGGCTCGGAGCAGTCCCCGGCAACGGAGGACGGAGAACAGGAACTGACCGACCTCACGGTTCCCGTCGAGTGGGAAAACGAAGATTTCAGCACCCCGGAGCCTCGTGGTTTCCAGGTCGAAGTCATGCGCGATAACGGCACCGTGCAACTCTCGAGTGAGGACCTCCCACCGTGGCTACGAGATCAGTTACGGGCGATGGTGCGTGATCACCGCATTGACGAGGCAGCCCAAACCCTGTCAGAGCACACCATGCTCACGGTGCCCGAAGCGATGGACCTGATGCAGATCTTGTCGCAACAGGATAATAATCCCCAAGACGACGCCTAGGCCTCTAAGCGTCGTCCTCGCCGACCGGTCCGCCTTCACCTTCCCAGTTTTCCACCTGGGTCACTTTGCTCCGGGGGAATTTGGCGCGCACCCCCTGACCACCGTGGGCATCCTCGGTGATGAATCGGGCCCCGAGATTCTCCAACGTTGTTTTGAGCTGGTGGGATTCGGCCTCGGAAAGTTCGCCCACACCCTTTTCGAAGTCGCGGAGCTGTTGGCGAGATAGTCCCGCTTCCTGCGCGACGTACATGGGGTTGACACCTGCAATGGCCCGAGCAGCCCGAGCCAAATGACCGTTGAATTCAAGTTGTTGACTCATATCACCATAGTCTCATGTGCCACGCGGGGATTCTAGGGCCTACTGTGCCACCGGCCACTGTCAAGCGTGGGTTGTGATACCGCGGTGATCCTAGTTTTGTCGTATCACCTGACGTTTTGGGGGCATAAATGACACCAACACGATTGGGTCCAATTCCGCTACTTCCCTTTATTTGCAACGAAAAACCCCGGAAACTCGACGGTTCCCGGGGTTATACGCGGAGGCGGGGGGATTTGAACCCCCGGTCCGGTTTAACCCGGACCCTTCATTAGCAGTGAAGTCCATTCGGCCGCTCTGGCACGCCTCCAGATGCGCCCTGAGGTAGGCACAACTCTCTTAGCATAGCTAACCCGGGGCTCGATCTTCAAAACAGCCAGATGAAGCGACGGTCCGTGGCTGACCCCAGTCTAGCAATTGTGCTTCAGATCACTCCTGCTGTATGTTGTCTCTCAAGGAAGGCATTGACACCATCACAACGACAATCATGGAGATGATGTGATGAACCAGCAGGTTACGACGAATCAGACCTATCAGGATGTCTACCGCTACGCCACAGACCATCCAGAGCAGTTTTGGTTGGAGAACGCAGCGTCGCTTCAGTGGGAGAAGGCTCCCAGCGTCGCAGTCGAGCAACCCGATGAGTTCCACTGGCGGTGGTTTCCTGATGGCGAAATCAACATTACGGTTCAAGCCCTAGACCGGCACGTTGCTGCCGGTCACGGTGATCGAATCGCGATCTACTACGATTCGGCGGTCACCGGGGATAAGCGAGCCGTGACCTACCAGGAGTTGCTGGAGGAGGTCGCCCAAACCGCTGGAGCTCTGCAGGATCTCGGCGTGACCCGGGGTGACCGAGTGTTGATCTATATGCCAATGATTCCCGAGGCGGCGGTGGCGATGCTGGCTTGTGCCCGCTTGGGAGCGATCCATGTGGTGACCTTCGGCGGTTTTGCTGCCAAAGAGATCACCACACGAATGGACGATACTCAACCGAAGGTGGTGCTCACGGCGTCTGGTGGGATCGAGCGCACGAAACAGATCCCGTACTTGCCACCGATCAAGGCCGCCATCGAATCTGGAGAGCATCAACCGGAGTATGTGATTGTCAAAAAACGGCCCCAGTTCGACGAAGAGGCCCGAGACTTTGATCCATCATGGTTGGACTGGGACGAGACAGTCGCCACGGCTAGCGCCGCGGAGGCCGTGCCGGTGGCCTCCTGTGACCCGCTGTACCTGCTTCACACCTCGGGTACCACCTCGAAGCCCAAAGCTGTCATGCGTGACCAAGGTGGATACGCCACCGCGTTGGAGTGGTCGATGCCTCGTATCTACGACCTGCATGCCGGTGAGGTGGCATTTGTGGCCTCCGATATCGGCTGGGTGGTGGGGCACTCGCATATTATTTACGGACCCCTGATCACCGGGGCATCCACCGTGCTCTACGAGGGGAAACCGGTGGGCACCCCGGACGCTGGAGCTTTCTGGCGGGTCGCGGAAGAATACGGAGCGAAGATGCTCTACGCGGCTCCCACAGCATTCCGCGCGATCCGGAAAGAAGATCCGCGCGGTGAGGAAGTGAAGAAATACGATCTGTCTCGTCTGGAGAACGTGTTCTCGGTTGGGGAGCGACTCGATGAGGCCACCTACCACTGGATTGTCGAGATCACTGGCAAGCCGGTGGTCGATCACTGGTGGCAGACCGAAACCGGATGGCCGGTGGCGGCCAACCCCCGTGGCCTGGAAAAGCTCCCATTCAAGCCCGGCTCCCCGACGGTGCCGATGCCCGGATTCCAAGTCTCTATCGTGGATGCAGCCGGAGAACCCGTGGCTGAGGGGATGGAAGGCAATATCGTCATCAAGCTTCCGTTGCCACCCGGGGCGTTGATCGGACTTTGGAACGAGGAAGATCGATTTAAGCGCTCGTATCTGGAAACGTTTCCGGGATACTATCTCACCGGGGACACCGGGTTTATCGATGAGGATGGTTACATTTTCGTCCTGGGCCGGTCGGACGATGTGATTAACGTGGCCGGACACCGGCTGTCGACCGGGACTTTGGAAGGTCTGGTGGCAGAACATGACGCGGTGGCCGAATGTGCCGTGATCGGGGTGGCCGATGAGCTCAAAGGTCAGAAACCGGTAGCCTACGTTGTCTTGGCAGATGGTGCCGAGATTTCTCAGGATCAACTGGCCGAAGAGCTGATCGCCAAAGTTCGGTCAGACTTTGGCGCGGTGGCAGCATTCCGAGATGTTGAGATCGTCTCCGCGTTGCCCAAAACCCGTTCGGGCAAGATCCTGCGCCGGACAATGCGTGACATTGTCGAGGGCAAGGAATACAACACGCCATCAACCATTGAAAACGCCAGCGTGCTGGACAGCTTCGGGCAGGAAACCACCCGACTGAACGGCTAGTTCGATCCACAGAACCGCTCACAGAAGCGGCCCCTCGACGTCCAGACTGCGAAGCGACGTAGCCTGATGTGTCGAGGGGCCGTGCGTTGCGGTCTGTCTGACTCATCACGCGTGAGTTAACAGACCACTGACAGCGGACGGTGTGGGATTTGAACCCACGAGACGGGGTTACCGCCTACTGGTTTTCAAGACCAGCGCCTTCGGCCGCTCGGCCAACCGTCCTGACCGCACTATCATACAGGTCTTGATCCCGATCGGCACCTTCAGATGACGCGACCATGACCCTCGCGACGAGACGAACCACCCAGCAAGGGTAGGGCGATGAGCATCTGCGGTGTTATATCCAGCACAGGTCTGAGACAATGAAGGTATGTTTGCAGCACGGTTTTACACCCCCGCAGGACACGATCAGCCCTCGGTCGACCACCCCTGTGAGGTGAAAGTTGTCGAGGAGTCCGTCCCGGAATACGGTGCGAGGGAGGTATTAATCAAAGTTGCTGCCGCCGGGATGAACCAGGCCGATATCCACCAGCGGGCCGGTAACTACCCCCCTCCGGAAGGTGCTAGCGAGATTCCCGGACTGGAAGTGGCCGGCACCATTGAAGCCGTTGGTGCCCAGGCCGGTCACTGGGACTTCGGTACGCCGGTGTGCGCCCTACTGGCCGGGGGCGGTTACGCCGAATACGTGGCGGTGGATGCCCGCCAGCTGTTGCCCTTACCCGAGAATACGTCCATGACCCAGACGGCCGGACTCGTTGAGGTCGCGGCCACGGTGTGGGCCAATGTGTGGATGCAGGGTGGGGCTCAGCCAGGCGACGTTGTGCTGATCCACGGCGGTACCGGAGGGATCGGTGAGTTTGCGATCCGTGCCGGGCTCGGCCTGGGGTTGCGCCCGATCGCCACCGCCGGAAGCGAGTCCAAGTGCCAGGCCGTGCAACAGATGGGTGCCGAGGCCATTAACTACCGGAGCGAGAGTTTTGTCGATCGGGTAATGGAGCTGACCGACGGCCACGGTGCCGACGTTATCCTGGATACCGTGGGCGGGGCCTATGTGGAGGACCACGTCAAAGCGGTGGCTAGTGGCGGTCGGGTTGTTACCATTGGCACCCAGGGCGGAGCCAAAGGAACACTGAATGTGATGCGACTGATGGCCAAACAGGCCTGGTTTACCGGAACCCGGTTGCGCTCACGGACCGCTGAGGAAAAAGCCGAGGTGCTCGCAGGAGTACAGGCTCACCTCTGGCCGTTGATCGCAGACGGTCGGATCTGTGTCTCCGAACCGGAGGTGTTTGATCTCACGGATGTCGCAGCGGCCTTCGACCGGTTTGGTGACGCTGAGCGACAGGGCAAGATCGTGTTACGGATGCCCGAGGCGTAAGATACCAGCTCAGACGAAACAGTACAGAAGAACACCGAGACCGAAAGTAGCTGAGGCGATGAAGCTGGGTCCCTTTGCGCGTCGTCGCCAACAACGTCGCGATGACCGGGAGTTGGGTCACCATTTGTGGCGTCAGGCCCACGACCGGTTTCATCGCTCGCTGCAACGCTATTGGCAGATCGTGGACCCGGATGAGGAATACGCCCGCAACGTCCAGGGTTTCGTCTCGGCTGAAGAACGCAACGGGTTGATTAACGCCGGCAATATTTTGGCCGATCTGTTGCCCAGGGTGCGGGCATTGTGTGTGGCCGCGCGCCGGGCCAGCCCCGATCAGCAGAGCCTTGATGTGCCCGGAGAATTTCAGGATCTGCACCGGTGGATTTCACGGGCTGCTAATGATTTGGCGGCGGTGGCCCAGGCGGCTGCGATGTTCCGACGGGGGCAAACCGATGTGTATACCGTCGGTCGTCGGGCCCAGAAAGTCATCGAGGACATTGAGGCCGCTGAGGCCGCACTACCCGATCTGACGTCATAGGGCGGGCGGACCTCGATCAGGGGTTGGTCCGTAGCCGGGGTGGCCAGGACAGCAGGCGTTCGGCCGGACCAGTGCCGAACCTCACCCACCAGCCGTGGGCGGCTAGCACGAGGGTTGCTGACAGGCCGATGGTGACCAGATATCCCTGGGCTAAGTTCTCCGGGGCGGGACGGATGACCAGGGCCAGAATGATCAAGTGGGTCAAATAGACGGTAAAGGCGAGACGTCCGGCCGATACCAGGGCCGGGACCCACCGTTTCAGGTAATGCTGGGTTAGCAGACAAACACCGAGAATAACCGCTGCGATCCCGATGCTGGAGAGCAACCATAACGGCATTTCGGAGTGCCCCTGCGCGGTACGTAGCTGATCCCAACCGGCCTCGGAGCCCACAGGACCGAAGAGGTGCATCAACGCGGTCGCGGTACCCAGGCCGATGACCGTGGCGGCCAGGCCGAAGAACACCAGCTCGCGCTGAACGACGGGCGGCCTCGCTCCAGCCGGCCGAGGCTGAGCTCGATCAACGTCAGACCGAAGCAGTGCAAGCCGGTAATACCACCCACATCACCGTGGTGGATGACAGTGGGATGACGGTTTCGATGACGCAGACCCTGACCAGTTTTTGGGGAGGGGATCAGTCTGAGTATGTGGCCGGGTTCTTTCTCAACGATCAGCTTAACCGGTTCGCGGCACTCGACACTGAGCAGAATCAGCCCGCGCCTGGACGGAAGTCGGTCAGTTGGTCTGCACCGGTGTTACTCCTGGATGATCAAGGGCGGCCGGTGTTGGGCATTGGTTCCCCGGGGGACATCAGATCCCGAATATTTTGGCCTCCACAGTGTTGCCGTGGACGTTGAGCGGAGCCAGCCTTGAGCAGGCGGTTACCGGACCGCGACACAGTCTGCAGGGCTCAACCTTGGCCTTGGAAACGGAACCTGCTGCCGAGGTGACGCAACTGGCTGAGGACCAGGGCTGGGAGATTCAGGTCACTACCCGCAACGACGCGGTATTCGGCAGCGTTCAGGCCTTGGAGATCGACTATGAGGCCAGGACCCTCACCGGGGCACCAGATCCCCGTCGCGATGGCGACGTGGAGATTATAGACGGCGATTCGACCGGGGCCGGCTGATGCGGCGTCTCTTGCATTGACACCGTCACCCCGGTGGTGATTGACTTCACAGGGATATTCAGTGACGTAGGTCTCAGACCCTTGATCAGGAGGACCACGATGCCCACCGTGCTGGTCGCGAACCGTGGAGAGATTGCCGTGCGTATCGTGGAGGCAATCCACGCGGTGGGGATGAGCGCCGCCGTGGTCTATACCGCCGACGATCAGGCACACATCCGGCACGCCGACGTGGCGGTGGAGCTCAACGGTACCGGGGTGGGGCCGTATCTGGATATCGATCAGGTGATCGCAGCCGCGCAGTCGGTGCAGGCCAGTTACCTTCACCCTGGGTACGGATTTCTCTCAGAGAATCCGGAGCTAGCCCGGGCCGCCCAGCAGGCTGGGATCGTGTTCGTCGGGCCTGATGCGCACGTGCTGGAGGTTTTCGGTGATAAGGCCCGGTCGCGACAGTTGGCTGTCTCGGTGGGGGGTCCGGTCGTTCCTGCCACGGGGTTGAACCCGGACTTGCCACAGGCTCAAGAATTCTTGGCTGAGCACGGCACCGTGATGATTAAGGCGCTCGCCGGTGGTGGCGGGCGAGGGTTGCGCCGGGTGTCGGATCCGGCGCAGTTGGAGTCACTGATGCGCGAGTGCGCCCGGGAAGCGCAACAGTTCTTCGGGGCCGCAGATGTGCTGATCGAAAAATTCGTGGCCGACCCGCGCCACGTGGAGGTGCAGGTGATCGGAGACGGGCACCACGTGCAACAGCTGGGAGAACGAGACTGCTCGGTGCAACGTCGCCACCAAAAGATCGTGGAAATCGCGCCGAGCCCGCACCTGAGCGAGCAGCTACGGGAACGTCTGACTGCAGTGGCGCGACGGATCGCTGAGGCGGTGCAGTTGAGGTCGTTGGCGACGGTGGAGTTTTTGGTGACCGGTCAGGGACCCGACGACGACCTCTACTTTATGGAGGTCAATCCGCGCTTGCAGGTCGAGCACACGGTGACCGAGGAGATCACCGGTGTGGATCTGGTGGCCGCTCAGGTGCACCTGGCGGCCGGGGCATCACTGACGGAACTCGGTCTGGACCAGCCACCGGTATCGCGAGGGTATGCGATTCAGGCCCGGGTCAACGCGGAGGTATTGGAGGCCGACGGAACGGTGACCCCCACCGCGGGCACGGTGGAGCATTTATCGTTACCGGCCGGGCGCTATGTGCGGGTTGATACCGCGCTTCGGGCACCCGCGGTGATCAATCCCCGGTTCGACTCGCTGATCGCGAAGGTGATCGGACGCTCGGAGACCTTTGCCGGGGCTGCTCAGGTGACCGCCCGGGCGCTACAGGACCTTTCGACCGCGCCGGTGGACACCAATCGTGGCCTGTTGCATGCGATCCTGACAGACGAGCAGTTCCGGTCCGGGGCTATCACCACCGGATATCTCCAGGCTCGACTGCCGCAGTTACGAGAGCACCCGCCAGTCGGGCAACTAGACGACCAGTTGCAGGACGTATCAGCTAGGCGGGCAGCGCTTCCACATCAGGTCACCGCAGAGAGCCGGCGCGCGGTTCCTGAAGGGGCGCAACCCATCAGCACCCAGGTCACCGGGGTCGTGATCTCGGTCGAGGCGACACCGGGCGAGCGTGTGCCGGCTGGGACGACGGTGGCCACGGTGGAAGCGATGAAAATGGAACATCCCGTACGGGCGCGCACCGAGTGCGTGGTGCAGGGTGTGTTGGTCGAGGTCGGAGACACCGTCGAAGCTGGGCAACCACTGGCCTATGGTCAGTCGATGTCCGACCACAATGCCGTCTCGAGCGAGTCCAGTGACCCCGATCGCCCGGCGGGTTCGGACCGGACCAGCTCGACCAACCTCGAGGAATGGCAACCGGAGTTGGACGAGCTAGCCCGGCGAGGCGAGTTCGCTCACCAGCACGGGGGTACAGCCAAAGTCGAACGCCAGCACGCCGCGGGTAAGCTTACCGCACGGGAACGGATCGCACAGTTGGCTGACGAAGGTTCCTTTGCCGAGATCGGAGCGCTGACCGGATTCGGTGAGTACGATGACCAGGGTCGTCTGATCCGGGTCAAACCCACCAATTATCTGTCCGGCACCGCCTCGATCGCAGGGCGACGGGTGCTGTTAGGGGTTGATGATTTCACGATCCGTGGTGGATCCGGAGATGCCGCGATCTATGACAAACAAATCTTCACCGAGCAACTGGCCGGGGAAATGCGGGTCCCAATGGTGCGGGTGCTCGACGGGGCCAGTGGGGGCGGGTCGGTCACCAAAGTGCTGGATGCCCAGGCAATGTATCTGCCGGTCAACCCGGCGTGGAATCACGTGGTCGACAATCTTTCCCGGGTTCCGGTGGTCTCGGTGTGTGCTGGCCCTACGGTCGGGCTCGGCGCGGCTCGGTTTGTTATGTCTCATTTCGGGGTGATGATCGAGGGGATCGGGCAACTGTTCACGGCCGGACCACCGGTGGTCAAAGCCGCCACCGGTGAAGACTTGAGTAAAGAAGAACTCGGCGGGGCCACCGTGCACCGAGGCAACGGCACCGTGGAACGAATCGTGGCCGATGAACAGGCCGCCTATCGGCTGGTCCGGGAGTTTCTGTCCTACCTTCCGTCCTCGGTCGATGAGATCCCCGAGGCCATTGCCACCGATGACCCGGTGGATCGAGCCGATGAGGCCCTCGTCTCGGCGATTCCTCGCAACGAACGACAGATCTATGCCATCGAGCCGATCGTGGAGGGTATTTTTGACCGGGGCTCGGTGTTCCGCTTTGCCGAATACGGGGCCGGCACCTACACGGCGCTGGCGCGACTAGACGGACACCCGGTTGGCGTCATCACCGCTAATCCGGCCCACGGTGCGACGTTATCCCGCGAGGGTGCGATGGCGGTCGAGCGCCTGGTGAACCTGTGTGAGGCCTTCCACGTGCCGTTGGTGAGTTTGACCGATCAGGCCGGGATGACGATCGGCTCCCGCGCGGAACGAGATGCCACGATCCGGCTCGGTGCTCGGGCAATCAGTGCGATCTATCAGGCCACGATTCCGCAGGCCGAGATCATTCTGCGGCGGGTGTACGGGGTCGGTGGTGCTGGGATTGTCAACCGGCACCGGGCGGTGCGTAGCTGGGCTTGGCCCTCGGGAGATTGGGGGTCGCTACCATCCCAAGGCGGAATCGAGGCGGCGTTCCGTTCTGAGTTGGCGACTCATCCCCATCCGGGACAGCGCTTGGCAGAGATCACCGAACAACTGCAACGGTACTCCTCACGGTTTCGAACCGCCGAAACGTTCAGCGTCCAAGACATCATTGATCCCCGAACCACCCGCCGGCGACTGTGCGAGTGGATCCATGACGCCTACCGGGTGCTACCGCGTCTTCTCGGGGCGCCCTGCTTCGGTGTGCGCCCCTAAGTACGGCTGGTAGCTCAGAGTCATACCAGCGTGCACCGTAGAGTGGTTTCAGACAGCTCACGGCACAACCGATCCACACAGAGAGGCGGAACAGGAACCATGGTTCATCGGATTGCAGTGATTGCCGGAGACGGTATCGGCCACGAAGTCGTGCCCGAAGGCCTCAAGGTCTTACAGGCCGTTGCCGAAGCGTATCAGGTGCCCCTAGAATTTGAGCACTTTGAGTTTGCTTCGGCACAGTATTGGTCGCAAACCGGGCACATGCTACCGGAGAACTGGAAAGCGATTCTCAGCGGGTTTGATGCGATCTATTTTGGTGCGGTGGGGTGGCCACAGACGGTGCCCGACCATATCTCGTTGTGGGACTCGCTACTGACATTCCGCCGGGAGTTCGACCAGTACGTCAATCTCCGTCCAGTGAAACTTCTGCCCGGGGTTCCCTCACCGTTGGCCCACCGTCAGCCCGGAGAGATTGACTTCGTGGTGGTCCGGGAGAACACCGAGGGGGAGTATTCCCGCATTGGTGGCACCATGTTCGAGGGCACTGAACGAGAAATCGTGGTCCAAGAGACCTTGATGACCCGGACCGGGGTGGACCGGATCGTGAAATTCGCCTTCGAGCTGGCCGAACAGCGTCAGCGGAAACTGACCTCGGCAACTAAATCCAATGGCATCTCGATCACCATGCCTTACTGGGATCAGCGGGTGGCTGAGCACGCCAGACACTTCCCCCAAGTGGAGGTTGAAAAATTCCACATTGATATTTTGGCAGCCCACTTCGTCTTGCACCCGGACCGGTTTGACGTGGTGGTGGCCTCAAACCTGTTCGGTGATATTCTCTCCGATCTCGGTCCGGCGTGCACCGGAACCATCGGGATAGCCCCGAGCGGGAACATCAATCCGACCGGTAGGTTTCCCTCGCTGTTCGAACCGGTGCACGGCTCCGCCCCGGATATCGCCGGCCAGGGGATCGCCAATCCGATTGGCCAAATCTGGGCCGGTGCGATGATGATGGACTTCTTGGGGTACCGCGAGGCGGGGCAGGCGATCGTCACCGCCTTCGAGCAGGTGCTGGCTGACGGCGCGGTGCTCACCCCGGATCTCGGCGGGACCGCGGGGTGCGCAGAGCTGGGAACCGCCATTGCTGAACGGGTCACTCGCTGAGAAATCAGCGTTGCGGGTCGGGGCGTTGAACACCCGGGCGCCCGGACCGGGCACGTCTGGAGCCTCCTACCGGATTCGAACCGGTGACCTGCTCTTTACGAGGGAGCTGCTCTGGCCAGCTGAGCTAAGGAGGCGAGGCTGAACAAGCCACGACTAGAAATCATAGCGGTTGCGGTGGCCGTTGAGCAAAACGTTGTGCTCAAGCATGACAGCTGACCACAGACGTTCGGGGCACGCCAGGGCGAGGACTAGGCGTTCGGGCAGGTGGTGCCGTCCTCCGGTACGGTGCCGTGGATCAAGTAGTCATCCACCACCTCGATGATGCAATCGTTACCGGGAACGTAGGCGCCGTGGCCTTCACCCTGATGGGTGACCAACACGCCGGAATCGAGTTGACTGGCCAGGGCCTCAGACCACTGGTAGGGGGTAGCCGGATCCCCGGTGGTGCCCACCACGACAATGGGGTCTGCCCCGGTGGCAGAGACTTCACGGCCTGGCTCGGGGGTCTCAATCGGCCAGACGTCACAGGCGATCGCTCCATGAGACATATGCGGTCCAAACGTCGGGGAGACCTGCGCGAGTTGCTCGGCGTGAGCATCCATGTGCTGTTGATCGGCATCGACCGGGTGGTCGGCGCAGTTGATGGCATTAAAGGCGTCAAAACTGTTGGTGGTATAGGTGCCATCCGGGGCCCGGTCGGCCGTGATATCAGCCCAGGACTGCACCAGCGACGGGTCACCATCGATGGCCTCGGTCACGCCCTGCCCTAGCAACGGCCACGACGCTTCGGAATACAGGGGCACGATCAGCCCTGACACGAAGGTCCCGATCGGCACATCCCGCCCATCGGCGGCGGTGGGCGTCGTCTCGGCGACATCGGCTAGCAGGTCGCGGACGGTCTCCACGATCTGCGTGGTGGAGCCCTCTAGCTGACATTGATCCGGGGTCTCGGTGCACCAGGTGGCCCAGGCGTGGAGGGCTTGTTCAAATCCTTCGGCCTGAGCCAAGGTGATCTCGTCGGTGCCCACCGCCGGATCGAGCGCGCCGTCAAGCACCATGGCCCCAACCCGATCCGGGAACTGCTCCGCGTAGCTGGCACCCAACGCGGTGCCGTAGGAATAACCCAGGTAACTCAGCTTCTCATCTGCGAGCACGGCCCGCAGAATGTCCATATCCTGGGCAGCACTGTCGGTATCGATATGATCGAGTAGCTCACCGGAATTCTCATCACAGACGCTGGCATACTCTTCGGCCTGCTCGCGCACCTGCGCTAAACCCTCATCGCCGGAGAGATCGCCCTCATCAACGGCGCGCAACTCATCGGTACCGGCATCATCGAAACACTCCACCGCAGAGGAATCACCCACCCCGCGGGGATCAAAACCGGTAATGCTGAAGGCCTCGAGCAGATCCTGGGAAAACAGGGTCTCGGGGTCTTGCTGAACGAAATCAACACCGGAGGCACCCGGTCCGCCGGGGTTGACGAGGAGGCTGGGCTGATCCGCGGCGGTCCCGGCCGGACGGGTCACCGCAATCTGGATCGAGGCCTCCTCGGGGTGGTCATAGTCTAAGGGGACTTGCACCATCGAGCACTCGAAGTCCGTCGTCTGCTCGCACTCGGACCATGCCAGGTCTTGATCGTAGTAGGACTCCAGGTTGCCAGCCTCCTGAGAGATACCGGGGTTCTCATCCTCGGGCTGTCCGTTCTCGGTGGGTTCCTCAGAGCCCTGGCCGTCAGTGACAGGTTGCGAATCGCGACCGGTGTTGGTGCTGTTCTGGTCTTGCTCAGACGAGCAGGCAGACAGCCCGAGACTCAGCGCGGTGATGACCGCCAGAGCGGTCGTAGTAGTGCGGTCAGACAGCCAGCGTGGGGCGGTGGGGGATGGGGGCATCGGTGATCCTTCCTCACTCAGGGGCGGGGTCGGCGTGGGATCAAGGCCAGAAACATGGCTTCCAGGGCCAGCTGGGGCGGGACATTGCTCCGCAGGCGTAGCCGGGCCTCGTTGATGGCCTGTAGCGCGTTGAGAGGGTGGGCCGGGGTCACGGTACGGGCGTAGTCGAGTAGCTGATCGGTCAAATGCGGATTGATCAGCTCGATATCGTGACGGGTCGTGGCATCCGGAACGTGCTGAATCATCAACACATCCCGGTACAATCCACTCAGATCAATCATCGCCCGATCTAATGCATCGTGCACGCTACGTTTCGTTCGGGCGGTCTGTTCCTCCTCGAGACGTTTGACGTGGTGGCGCAGTTTCGGCGGAATCGTTTCATCCGCGTTCAACCCTAAGGACCGCAACAGGCTGGCGCGTTCGTCGGCATTGCGTTCGGTGGCCGAGTCATCGGCTTCTTGCTTGGTGAGTGCGACGAGTTCTTCGGCGGCTGCCACCGCTGCCGAGGCGGTGCGAATGGTCAGCGGCAGGCGCACCACCTCATCCCGGCGGCGCATCGCCTCGTCGTGACTGGCTAACCAGCGGGCCATTCCCACATGGTGTTGAGCCAGCTGGGCAGCACATCGCGCTCGTTGCGGATCGAGGCCGTCGCGGGAGACCAGCAGATCCGTGACATCCTCCAGCGAGGGGATCGCCAAGTTGAGCGATCGGGTGCGGGATCGAATAGTGATCAGCACATCGGCCGGGGAGGGGGCACACAAGATCCACAGCGTGCGCTCGGGGGGTTCCTCAATGGATTTCAGCAACACGTTGGTGGCCCGTTCGGTCATCCGGTCGGCATCTTCCATGATGAAGATCCGCCAGCGCGCGGTGGCCGGGCGGTCCTGGGCCTCGGCGACCAGGGAGCGGACTTCCTCGATCGTGTAGTTGACCTTCTCGGTGGCCAGGATCTTCACATCCGGGTGAGAGCCGGCCGCCACCGTGGTACAAGCCGGACATTGCCCGCAACCACGTTCGGCGAGCTCCTCGCGCTGACAGACTAGCGACTGGGCGAAAGCTCGGGCAGCGGTGGAGCGACCCGACCCCGGAGGCCCGGTAAACAGCCAGGCGTGGGCTGGGGCGCGCAGTGTCTCGGGACGAGTTAGTTGGGCAATCACGTGGCGCTGGCCGGCCAGATGGTGCCAGACCGGCGGAAACTGGCGCGAGAGATGCGAGTCAGTGGCGAAACTGGAGTTGACGGTGTGGTTCATCGGCGCGACTCCGGGGGCCCCGCGGGTCCGGTCGACGCCGTCGGCTTGATCAATGCCCGGGTCAGCAGATCCTGCTGCACGCGCTGGGCAATGGTGCGGGCGATGTCGCTGACCTCACCGGTGGCATCCAACACGAGGTGGTGTACGGGATCGGCGGCCGCTTGGGCGAGGAAAGAGTTCCGCAACCGCGTGTGAAAGGCGTACCCGGCCGATTCGATCCGATCCTCACCGACACTGTGTTGTCGTGCCCGGCGTCGGTGCGCGCCCAGCTCGGGGTCGAGATCCAACACGATGGTCAGATCAGGACGTAGTCCCGCCACCGCTGGGGCATTGAGCCGTGAGACCAGATCTTCGCCCAGCTGACGGCCGGCCCCCTGGTAGGCCACTGACGATGCCAGAAAACGATCGCTGACCACCACGTGTCCGGACCGTAGTGCCGGGTCAATCACCTCAGCACAGTGGGAGGCGCGTGCCGCGGCGAACAGATAGGCCTCGGTCAACGGCGTGATGTGCTCCTGTGGGGACTCCAACAGTAAAGTCCGGACGTTTTCGGCCAGCGGGGTCCCGCCGGGTTCCCGGGTGTGGATAATCCGCTGATCGGGATGCACCCACGGCAAACCGGCCAACAACTTGTGCAACCGGGATTTTTGGGTGGATTTGCCGGTACCGTCGCCACCCTCAAACACCACAAAATACCCGGTGCGGTCGTCGAGCGCGTCCGGGCGACGGGCAGAAGCAGGATCAAGTGCGGGGTGACTCACGCGGATCAGTCTACCCAAAACCCGACGAGCAACACTCAGGGTGTGATCGAGATCGAAACCAGGATCTGCGCGTAGAATAGCACCATGCTGACATTATCTACCCCCGGGGCGATTGTGCTGACCATTGAGCACTGGCTCAGCATCATTTTTGCCGTGGTGTCACTGGTCATCCAACTCTGGGCGTTCATCGATTGCCTGGGGCGCAAAAGTCGTGACTTCCTGGCTGTGGGACGTCAGTCGAAAAACTTCTGGCTGTTGCTGACCGGGATCTCGGCGGCCGTCGGTACCATCATGACCGCCCTGCCGTTGTTGTTCTACCAGGTTGGAACCACCGGCCTGCTGACTCTGGTAGCGCTGTGTGTGGCTGCGGTGTACTTGGCCGGTCCGCGCCGAGAGATCAAAGGAGATACCGGCGGATACGCCTTTTAGTCCGCGGGTGAGGTGACCGACAAGACCCGATATGCTGGAGCCATGACTCAAAATTATCGTCTCGTGCTCTTGCGTCACGGCCAAAGTGTTTGGAACGAAAAGAACCTGTTCACCGGGTGGGTGGATGTCCCGCTGACCGAGAATGGTCGCGCCGAAGCGACCCGCGCCGGCGACCTGCTGGCTGAGGGTGGCTTTTTGCCCGATGTGGTGCACACCTCGCTGTTGCGCCGGGCCATTACCACCGCGAATCTGGCTCTGGACACCGCTGATCGGCAGTGGATTCCGGTCAAGCGTTCCTGGCGATTGAATGAGCGCCACTACGGTGCCTTGCAAGGCAAGAATAAGACCGAAGTACGCGATGAGTACGGCGAAGAACAGTTTATGATCTGGCGTCGATCCTACGATACGCCTCCGCCGGAGTTGGCAGACTCCTCCACCTGGTCCCAGATCGGTGACCCCCGCTATGCGGACCTGGGAGATAACGCCCCGCGCACCGAGTGCTTGAAGAACGTGCTCGAGCGTCTGTTGCCCTACTGGAACGACGCGATTATTCCGGATCTGGCCGAGGGCAAGACCGTGCTCATCGCCGCCCACGGTAATTCGTTGCGCGCTCTGGTTAAGCACCTGGAGAACATCTCCGACGACGATATTGCCGGGCTGAACATCCCCACCGGAATTCCGCTGGTCTACGAGCTGGATACGGACTTTGCCCCGATCGCCCCGGGACGCTACCTGGACCCTGAGGCCGCTGAAGCTGGTGCTGCCGCGGTGGCCTCCCAGGGCAAGTAGTCGGCCCGGCCATCCGCCACGATGGTGTCGGCTCACCGTCTGCTGGTGATCGATCACCAGGACTCCTACACCTATAACTTGGTCGACCTACTGGCTACCATCTCGGCAACCACCCCCACGGTGGTCGAACACCGTGAGATCACTGCTGAGCTGGTGGCCGCAGTGCGCGCCGGAGCCTACACACATGTGGTGGTCTCACCCGGTCCGGGGACCCCCACCCGAACCCAAAACTTTGGAGCCACCGCCGACATCATCCGAGCAGCCGGTGATATTCCGGTACTTGGGGTCTGCCTGGGTCTGCAAGGCTTGGCGATGCTACACGGAGCCACCATCGACCGCCTACCTCACCCCGCCCACGGCCAGGTCTGTGCGATCCAGCACTCTGGGGAAGGGATCTTTTGCGGGATCCGCCAACCCACCACCGCGGTGCGCTACCATTCGTTGCAGGTTACCGATCTGCCTCAGGGCCGGATGCGGGTGCATGCCCGCACCGAGGATGACGTGGTCATGGCGCTGAATGTTCTCGATGAGCAGGGCGGGCCCACCAACCACTGGGCAGTGCAATATCACCCCGAATCGGTGCTGACCGGGCACGGTCCAGATCTGATCCGGAACTTTCTGGCTCTCGGAGACACCGCGCCTACTGGATCCGGGAGCACCTGCCAGAGTCCTGTGGACAGTCGGTCGGCCAGCATCCAGCACGCCCAATCCCAGCCGGAACCCCAGGCCCGGGCCGAATACCGGATCTATCACCGCCAGCTCAACGGGTATCGGGCCGATACCGCAGCGACCTTCGCGCGCCTGCGCGCACGTGCGCGCACGCCCGAGACCGATGTGGCGATCTGGCTGGATACCTCCGCGCCCAGCTCAGCCGGTGCCACCGGACCGATCCGCAGCATCCTGGCTGCACATATCGGCCCGCTGTCCCAAGTGGTCAGCTACCGGGCCACCGATGAGCAGTTGTGGGTGCTCACCGGCTCGGCTGCGGATGCCGGGAACTTCCAGCAACTCCGCGGGAACGTATTGGAATATTTGCAGGACCACCACCTGCTAACCGACGCCACTGACCTCAGCCACACCGCCCCGGGGCCGGTTGGATTCCGTGGTGGGTGGTTGGGGTATTTCGGATATGAAGCTTGGCAGCACATCACCCCCGGTCTCCTCACGGCACCACGTCATCGGTCCCAGGTACCCGACGGGTACTGGTTGCGCCCACAGTGTTTCACTGTGATCGAGCCCGATACCGTCCACCTCTACGCTATCGGTGACCCGCGGCTGCTGGATGATCTCCACCAGGATCTGGTGCCACTGGGTCCCCAGACTGACCCGCCACCGGCAATCGACGAGCGACTCCTCAGCAAAGACAGCTCGCTGACCCCACCCGGTGACACCGGGTCTTGGCAACTGGGTGACGAGCAGTACCTACAGGCAATCGACCGGATCCAGGAACACCTGGCGGCCGGGGATGCCTACGAGGTATGTCTGACCGATACTTACACCCAAACCGTGCCCGAACAGCTCGACACCTTCGCGCTGTATTGCCGGCTACGTCAGGCCAACCCGGCGCCATACTCGGGTTACTTGTGTTTTGACTGTTTTGCAGGGCTCGAGCTCGACCGCTTCGGTCGGACCGATCATCGTTTGGAGATCCTGTGTAGCTCGCCCGAACGATTCCTGACGATTTCGAAAAACGCTGTGGGGGAACGAATTGTCGAATCCAAGCCCATCAAAGGCACCGTGGCGCGTAGCGCGGATCCCGAGCGCGACCGGCAGATCATCGCCGAGCTGGCCACCGACGAGAAAACTCGGGCCGAAAATCTCATGATCGTGGACCTGCTACGCCACGACCTCAGCCGAGTGGCCGAACCCGGCACCGTACACGTGCCACAACTGATGAATATCGAAACCTACGCAACTGTGCACCAAATGGTGTCGACTATTACCGGTCGGCTTGCGCCCCAGACCAGCGTGGCCGAGGTACTGGAAGCCAGCTTTCCCGGCGGGTCGATGACCGGTGCACCGAAAGTCCGGTCCCTGGAGATCATCGATGCGCTGGAGGCTGGCGCCCGGGGTGTGTACTCGGGCACCATCGGTTGGCTGGGAACTCAAGGGGAAGCCGACCTAAATATCGTGATTCGCACGCTGGTCCGGCATGGATCACGGGTCTCGATCGGCGCCGGTGGGGCCATTGTCGCCGACTCGAACCCTCAGGCGGAACTGGCCGAACGCAATCTCAAAGCCCAGGTGCTGATCACCGCGCTCAACCGCGCCGTCCAGGAGACGACCGGCGACAGTACCCGAACAAGGCCGAAAGGGGAACGACCATGATGCTGGTCTATGACCTGAACCGCGACCGGTTCGACCCGGTTCCGGCGGAGGCCAGCGCCGAGGGGCGAGTGAACGCGGACCAGGTGGTGTTGGCCGAGTCTTTTCGGGTTCGGCACGGTGCCGCACCGGATCTCCGGCGCCACCGAGACCGCTTCCTGGACGGGTGGTATCGATTGAGTGCGCAACCGGAGACCGCTGGCCTTGTGCCCTGCCTCAGCGGTGGCACTGCACCGATCGAACACATTTGGTGGCGAGGCATTCAAACGTTGTCAGAACACGTCACCGACCGGCCAAACCCGACCACCGAGCGCCCGGATCTGTTCCCCCGGATTGCGGTCGAAATCCCGGATCGGTCTGCCCGGGATGCTCCGACGCCGAAGGTGACCTTGTCGTTACGAGTTGCGGCCCCGTTCCGGCAGATAACCCGCCTGTGGATTCCGGCAACCCCTGATCCACGACGGTATCCGATGGTCAAAGGCCCCGATCTGGCGAGATTGGCTACCTTTACCCAAGACTCTCGGGCCACGGCGATCCGAGAGGCGGACGTGGACATCGACGATGTGGTGCTCCACGACGGACGAGCCGTGTGCGAAGCCGGTAGCGCTGCCTTGGCGATGGTTGACGACGATCAGCTGGTGTTCTTCTCCGGGGAGGCCAGACTGCCGTCCACCAGTCTGGCCTGGCTCCAACAGGCGTGTGCAGAAACCGGGGGTACCTTCGGGGCGATGCGCATCACCGCAGGCACGGTCTTGCTCGATGACTTCCTCCGCCGGGTCACCGATCCTCAAGCGGGGGGAGCCATCTATTTCAATGCGCACCGTGGCCCCAGCGCCGTGATCTTGGCCGGGGCAGAGAACACTGTTCCGAACGTAGGCCGGACGTCGGTGAGTCAGGATCTGTTGGAATGGGTCGAGCGCCTGCGCCTCCGGTGGCTGGACAGCTTCAGGCCCGTGGAGCAACAGTGGCGACAGGGGCTAACCGAGGTGGCGCCGGGTTAGCTGGCGGGGCTAGTGTATTGGGTTGCCCGGTGCGCTACTGCTCAATCTAGATACCGGAGTGAATTCAGCCGATAGGAGCACTCCTCGCCGATTGCCACCGTTTCCGCAATGAGACCCTCATCCCTGAGTCGAAAGAGCTCCGGGAGGACCCGATCGCGTAGCGTCCAGGGATCGATGGTGTTGACATAGATCTTGGTGCCACCTTCAAAACCAGCGAGCGTGGAGACCCGCCATTTCATCAGCACCCGCCACGGCATATTCACAACCGAACCGATCGGCTGGGCGTACCACTCTTCATTGGCCGGCACGAGAGGACCGGTGGCGGCGTGCATTGCCTGGACGAGATCGGAGACGCCCCGTAGCTCGTCGGTGGTGTGGTCGAAGGGCTGGGCGTGTTCGGAACGGGACCACACTTCCAAGCAGGGGTAGCGGTGCCCCACCCCGGCGAGCATGACCGCATGCTCGTTTTCGGCCAGCACGAGGTTGTGATAGCCAGCGTAGTCAACGGCGGCTTCGTTATACAGGTTGGGATTCTGGCGTAGCAAAGTTTCTTCACGTGCTGCCCACACGGGAGGTTGGTCAATGCCGACCAGTTGTTTATGCAGGTGATCGAAACTTGCCCCGGCGGGTTTGAGCCAGTTCTGGAAGACCTGGACATAACGCACGTAACGGTTGTGGGCATAGATACTGTGCATCGCGTCGGCGCTGAGTTCAAAGAACGCCGCATGTTCATCGGGTGTCAACGTACCGGCTGAGGCTAGCTGGTCACTCCGGGTGGCTCCCGGCTGGAAATGGTGGCGGCCGATGATCAGCTCGTGGCCGCCACCGAAGAAGGATAGTGTCGCGTTTTCCCGGGCTGTGGCGGTCGACTCGATACCGGAGGCCTGGAGCTTGGTGGTGACAATGTCGTCGACGTGTTGCCGACCTGCCGGATCTGCCAGATACCGTTGCATCCGATCACGGTCGGAATGAGAAAGCTGATAGCCGTAGTTTTTCGCCCAATAGTCGTAGCTGAGGATCTCGAACAGGTTGGGCACCCGCCGGAAGTTCCACGGGTCCTCGGTCACCTGGCTGGCAGTTAGCCCGGTCCGAATGGCTGAGCCCACGGTGATTCGGGATTTTTCCGGGGGCGTGTCCATCAGTCTGCCGGGACAAAACGCACAGAAGTGGTCGACCCCGGCGGGGTCGAGGGGCTTAACTGCTGGGCTCGCTACGTTGAGGGGCCGATGGGCTCTGCCGGGGACGGTCCACACCTGGGTGCCAGAAAAATGGGTTGGTCTGTTTGACGGTGCCGTCGGTCATCTTGGTGAGCGGGGGTGGGTACAGCGTGTCAGACCAGGTGGGAACCATAAGTCCTACAGTATGCGAAACGGCCCCGGTGGAGAACCGGGGCCGTGCGCGGGGTAGAGGTGACAGTCTTACTCGGCGGAGGCCACGTTCGGCTCCCACTCACCGGTGACCAGGTAGGCCACCTTGCGAGCGATGGAAACGCTGTGATCGGCGATCCGCTCGAAGTAGCGAGAAGCCAGGGTGACGTCAGCGGTCTGGTACGGGGTACCTTCCCAGCTAGGGTCGGCAATGGCAGCGAAGTTCGCTTCGTGAATCTCGTCGATTTCGGTGTTGAGCTTGACGATCTCACGGGTGAGATCCAGGTCGTGAGTCTTCAACAGTTCATCAAGCTTGACGGCGACCTCGACGGTGTTGTCTGCCAGAGCCTTGAAGGCTTCACGGCGGGATTCCGGAACGACGTGCTCGGGGTAACGCAAGCGGGTCAGCTGAGCGATGTGGCGAGCCAGGTCGCCGGTGCGCTCCAGCGACGACGACATACGCAGGGCTGCGACCAGGGTGCGCAGGTCAGTGGCTACCGGCGACTGTAGCAACAACAGCTCGATGGCTTTCTCGTCCAGGGTGTTCTGCAGATAGTCGATCCGAGCATCTTCGGAAATAACGGTCTCAGCCAGCTCGACATCGGCGGTTTCGAACGCGGTGCGAGCCTGCTCAACGGCACGGCGCACCAAACCGGCAATTTCTTCCAGCTGGTCTCCCAATGCCTTCATATCGGCCTGGAATAGTTCACGCATGTGAATTGTCCTCTTTTCTAGGGTGTCTTTGCTGTCAGTCTAGTCAGCGCGCCGTTTAACGAGCAGTCAGAGCACGGAGAACAGCACAGTAGCCGGCCGCAGGCGCGCGGCCACGTCCCACCATCTCGTACTGAAGTTAACGTCATTTAAACACAAACTAGCTTGGTGTGCACGATAGGTGGCTTTAAAACTTCCGGTGGACCAGAGGCGTTTTTCTCCGTACGCAAGCCCAAAAATTCGGTACTGTGTTGAGGTGTGAACGACCCGGTAGTTATTGGCATCATCTGCGGATTAGCTGGTGTTGTGCTGGGTGTTTTGGCCATGTGGGCGTTGAGAGCATCCGAACAGCGCCACGCGATCCACTACGAGGTCGACGAGCCCTCGATCCCCACCGGCGCAGCTGAAGTTTTGGCTGTGGTGGGGCGCGCTTATGCGGTCGTGGACGCTGTTGACGGTGTAGTGCGAGCTAATCCATCGGCCTATGCATTCGGTCTGGTTCGGGGCCACCGGCTGGCCCAACACAAGCTGATCGAATTGACCAGACGTGTCCGTGCTGATGGTGCAATTATCGACCAGCGCTTTGAACTGCCGCGTGGACCGCTGGGAGAAGGCGCCTGGATGGTCCAGTTGCGGGTGGCGCCATTGAGTGACGAATACATTTTGCTCTTGGCCGAAGATCGTTCACAGGTTTCTCGGACCGAAGCGATCCGTCATGATTTCGTTGCCAACGTCTCCCACGAATTGAAAACCCCGGTGGGCGCGATCCGGTTGCTGGCCGAAGCGATCGATGACGCAGCCGATGACCCGCTGGCGGTGCGACGGTTTGCCGATCGTTTGTCGGTGGAATCAATGCGCTTGGGTGCCTTGGTGCAAGACATTATCGAACTCTCGCGCCTGCAGGGTAAAGACCACGTCGATACGGCCGAACCTGTGCGTATTCCTGGACTGGTCCGTGAAGCGATGGATCGGGTGCGTACGGAAGCTGAACGGAAAAATATTACGCTCAAGACAGCGCAGATGGCCGATGCGATGGTCTTCGGCGATGCTGACCAGCTCATGACAGCGATCCGTAACCTGATCGATAACGCGGTGAGCTACTCACCCGATGACACTACGGTGGGCATCGGCGTCAAGATCGCTAAGGGCCTGGTCCAAATCTCGGTGACGGACCAGGGACCGGGCATCGATGTCGACGAACAAGAACGCATCTTTGAGCGTTTTTATCGCGTCGATAGCGCCCGTTCTCGAGGAACCGGCGGAACGGGTCTGGGCCTGAGTATTGTAAAACACGTGATTGCTAACCACGGTGGTGAAGTTTCGGTATGGTCGCGCGTGGGGCATGGATCGACATTTACGATCCGACTTCCGCTTGTCGACCCTGACACTGTGGATATTATTGACAAAGATGACACGAAAACCACCACCGATCACGGTGGGAAAGGAGAGCGGCCATGAGCCGTATTCTCGTGGTGGAAGACGAACCTTCCATTAGCGATCCACTGTCCTACCTTTTAGAACGAGAAGGGTTTGAAACCACCGTCGTTGAGGATGGGAATGAGGCGGTTGAGGAGTTCGAACGCCACGGTGCTGACCTGGTATTGCTGGATCTGATGTTGCCGGGACAGTCAGGTACCGAAGTCATCCGTCAGATTCGGCAGAACTCGACGGTTCCTGTCATCATGCTCACTGCGAAGGACTCCGAGATTGACAAGGTCGTGGGCCTGGAACTTGGCGCCGATGATTACGTCACCAAGCCGTATTCATCGCGTGAGCTTGTCGCCCGGGTACGTGCGGTACTGCGTCGCCAGTCTGAACCAGAAGACACCGAAGCCTCGATTATCGAAGCGGGCAATGTGCGCATGGACGTTGAACGGCACGTGGTATCGGTCGACGGTGAAAATATTGCGATGCCGCTGAAGGAATTCGAACTCCTCGAGATGCTGTTGCGCAACTCCGGGCGCGTGCTGACTCGCGGGCAACTGATCGATAGGGTATGGGGCCCCGATTATGCCGGTGACTCCAAGACCTTGGATGTGCATGTCAAGCGGTTGCGTACCAAGATCGAACCAGATCCTGCCGAACCGCGCTATCTAGTCACGGTGCGTGGTCTGGGCTATAAATTCGAGCTCTAGTTCTCGTCTTCTCGTCGCGTTTTCTTTTCCTCACCACAACGGCGGTGGGACTGCATCGTGAAGATCAGTTCCACCGCCGTTGTGGTGTGCCGGTAGGACGGCCCGGATCGCGCTGGGGTAGGCGGGCTAGTGCCCTTCGTAGTCCTCGGAGTAGGGGCCTTCGTAATCCTGCAGGTGTTCCACGTTTTCTTCCGGATCAAAGTCTTCTTGCGGCACGAACTGCCGGTACTCTTGCAGAGTGCCATCCAGCACGCTGACCTGAAGGTCTGCTGAATCGCCCATGCTCTCGACCTCAGAGTCCACCATCTCGCCGGGCGCACCCGTGGTGTTGTCGATGACCACAGCGTTCTCATCGTCTTCCAGAGCAATCCGTTCGCCGGCGGGAACAGTCCACGTGGCCGAGTCAGACCCGACCTTAATAGTGACCGTGGCCTCTGCATCCGACCGGTTATCCAGGCTACCAATGAAGCGACCGGCCCCATTGGGCTCATCAGAAACCAGAGCCAGGTTGCGGATCGCCATATCGGAGACTTCGACTTGGACGCCGTCGGACGGCGCATAATCCATGGTGGTGGCCTGGTCGTTGATAAACATACAACCGCTGGTACCGAAAGCGGCCGCGACAACCAATCCCACTCCGGTCGCGCGACGGATAATAGAACCCTTCACGGTGGTTTCTCCTCAATAAAGGTGCGATGAAAAAGTCAAAATAACTCAACCCCGAGGTTACCGTAAAAAGCTAGCGAATGCTTCTGTATGGCATCCCCTCATCGGGGCCTAGCCGAGCACCCGACGACATTCAGCCGATGCCAGCTTAGGGTTCAGCAAGTCGACCCGGTAGACTCTGTACGCGTGGCACAACGATTTTATGACTCCAAGACCGCACAGATCCGCGACTTTGAACCTCTGGTTCCCGGTAAAGTCTCGCTGTACTACTGTGGTGCCACCGTGCAGGGCAAACCACACGTCGGTCATATCCGCTCCGCTATTGTTTTCGACATCCTGATTCGCTGGATGGAGTACAGCGGTTTCGACGTCATCTCGGTGCGTAACGTGACCGACATCGATGACAAGATTCTCGACCGCTCAGCGGCTTCCTATGGGGAAGACTTTCAGCCCGATTCGCTGTATCCGTCCGAAGATCCATGGTATGTGCTGGCCTACCGTTTCGAACGGGCCTTCCACGAGGCCTACACGAGCGTTGGGGTGCGTCCGGTCAGCTATGAACCACGCGCGACCGGTCATATTCCGGAAATGATCGTGCTCATTGAGCGGCTGATTGAGGCTGGACACGCTTATCCGGCCCTGGACGGCTCAGCTGACGTGTACTTCGAGGTGGCCTCATGGGCCGAGTACGGATCGTTGACTCGCCAGTCCATCGATCAAATGCAGGATGCAGCCGATGCCGATCCGCGCGGGAAAAAGGACCCCCGCGATTTTGCGCTATGGAAAGCCGCCGACCCGAAAGACCCCGAGACCGCCGGTTGGAACTCACCCTGGGGTCGGGGCCGGCCAGGGTGGCATCTGGAATGCTCGGCGATGTCGACCAAGTATCTGGGCGCCCAGTTCGATATTCACGGTGGTGGCCTCGATCTGCGGTTCCCCCACCATGAAAACGAACTGGCCCAATCAACGGCTGCCGGAGATGGGTTCGCTCGATACTGGTTGCACAACGGGCTGGTGACGATCAACGGGGAGAAAATGTCGAAATCGATCGGCAATATTGTCACCCCCGAACAAATGTTGGCCTCGGCCCGCCCAACCGCGGTGCGCTACTTCTTGGGTCAGGCCCACTATCGGTCGCAACTGGATTATCAAGACTCCTCATTACAAGAGGCCCAGGCAGCCGTGGAACGCATTGAGTCCTTCCAAGCACGGGCAACCCGTACCGTGGAGGCCACCGGCGAGCGCCAGGTGGCCCCGGAATTCCGGGCGGCTATGGAAGATGACTTGAATGTCCCGCAGGCGTTGGCTGCTCTGCACGCCACCGTGCGTGCCGGTAATATTGCTCTGGATACCGGAGATTCTGTCGCTGCGGCCCAAGCGCTGGATCAGGTCAATACGATGGTTAGCGTCCTCGGGCTGGATGATGTCCCAGAAAACGATGACGTGGCCGGAAACAACCAGGTGCTGGATGCGGTAATTCAGGCGCAGCTTGACGCTCGGGCCCAGGCGCGCGCGGATAAAGATTGGGCTACCGCCGATACCATTCGCGACACGCTAGCCGCTGCCGGGATTACCATCGAGGACACGCCTTCGGGCGCCGAGTGGCACCTGGCAGAAAGGACATCGAGACCATGAGCAACCCCCGCAAGAAAAAAGGCCCCACGAAGGGTAGTGGTGGTCAAGGACGGCGCCGTCTAGAAGGGAAAGGTCCCACTCCCAAAGCCGAGGATCGCACCTGGCACAAAAACTATAAACCCAAGAAAAAACGACCCACGAAGGCGCCGAAAACCAAACACGATGCGGTGGCCGGACGCAACCCGGTCGTGGAAGCCCTGCGCACCGAGATTCCAGCCACTGGATTGTATGTGGCCACCGGCGTGACCATGGACGAACGGATCCGTGAGGCCTTGAAACTCGCCGCCGATCGAGGTCTTCCGGTGCTAGAAGCCACCATGCCCGAGCTGGACCGGATGACCCGGGACGCCAAACACCAAGGGATTGCTCTGCACATTCCGCCCTATAAGTACCAGGACGCCACGGAATTGGGCCTGCAGCTGATGGCGGATTGGAACCGTGGCTACCGGCACGAGCCGCCATTGATCGTGGCTCTGGACTCCATCACCGACCCCCGCAACCTGGGTGCGATGGTCCGCTCTGCTGCTGCATTTGGGGTCGACACCGTGGTGGTGCCCGCCCGTCGCTCGGTGGGCATGACCGCCACCGCCTGGAAGACGTCTGCCGGTGCCGCTGCTCGGCTCCCGGTCTCCCAGGTCGTGAATTTGCCGACCATGCTCGTTGAATATCAGAAGGCCGGCATGTTTGTGATCGGGCTGGATGGCCACGGTAACCAAACCCTGCCGGGGCTTCCTCTCGCCACGGAACCTCTGTGCGTGGTCGTCGGTTCCGAAGGAAAAGGACTGTCTCGACTGGTTGCAGATACTTGTGATCAAATTGTCTCGATTCCGATTGTTGAGTCCACCGAGTCACTTAATGCCTCGGTGGCTGTGGGCGTGAGCCTGTATGAAATTTCCCGCCAACGAAACGGTCGTGCATGACTGAAACGATGACATCCACCTATCCCTCACGGCCCAACCCGTGGGGGCTGTCCGAGTCCTTAGAACAAGTTCCCGACCGCTGGTTGCAGAACTTTGCCGTCTACGCGCCCGGGTTGCAGGCCGCTGATGTGGTCTTCACCTCCGCCGGGCTACCGCTGGACCACACTCCCGGCCTGGAGGATCTCACTCGCGTCCAGTTGCCGGGATTGAGCGGTGGCGTGCACCACGGGGTGATCCCGGATCTGCATGACGGGGCGATGTATGCCATCATCGATCGCGCCACCGCCGATGAAGACATCCTCGAGGCCATCCTGCTTGACCCCTACGCTGCTGCGGTGACCGAGCGGGAAGGCTATTGGTGGTCGGTGGCCATGCACAGTTCCTTTGACTGGGACGGAGTGACCCGCCCCCAGGTACCAATGCGTGACACCGTCATCTATGAGGCCCATGTGGCGGGTCAGACCAAGCTACACCCGCACATCCCCGAGCACCTGCGTGGCACCTATGCCGGCATGGCTCACCCGGTGATGATTGACTACCTAAAAGATCTGGGCATCACCACGATCGAGCTGTTGCCCGTCCACCACTGTGTCTCCGAGAATCACCTGGTCGATAAGGGGCTGGATAACTACTGGGGCTACAACACCATCAACTACTTCTCCCCGCACCCCCGCTACGCCACAGCAGAATCCCAGGCTCAAGGCCCAGCGGCGGTGGCCACCGAGTTCAAGGGCATGGTCAAGCTGTTGCACCAGGCCGGGCTGGAGGTCATCCTGGACGTGGTCTATAACCACACCGCTGAAGAAGGCCAAGGTGGCCCGGTGCTGTGCTGGCGCGGGTTGGGCGATCGTGCGTACTACCGGTGGGACCCCACCGGTGAGCACTACGACGACACCACCGGTTGTGGTAATGCGCTGGACTTTTCCAATCCCGCCGTGGTGCGGATGACGCTGGACTCGCTACGCACCTGGGCTAGTGATTTCGGGGTCGACGGCTTCCGTTTTGATCTGGCGACCACCCTGGCTCGTGACGAGGAAAACACCTTCTCGCCAACCCACCCGCTGTTGGTGGCCATCACCCAGGATCCGGTGCTGTCCAAAGTCAAGATGATCACCGAGCCGTGGGATGTCGGCATGGGAGGATGGCGGACCGGGCAATTCCCGCCCGGATTTTGCGACTGGAATGACCACTATCGCGATATCGTCCGTGAATTCTGGGTGCTCGGCCGGCGCGCACTGGTGCGCGGGGAACAACCCAGTACCCTGGGACGGTTCGCCGATGTACTGGCCGGCTCGCAGAACATCTTTGCCGAATCCGGGCGCTCGCCGCTGGCCTCGGTCAATTTCGTCACCGCCCACGATGGATTCACGCTGGCCGATGTGGTCAGCTACGACCACAAACACAATGAGGCCAACGGCGAAGATAACCGAGATGGAACCGATAACAACCGGTCCTATAACCACGGGGTGGAAGGTCCCAGCGATTTGCCGTCGGTTTCCCAAGCCCGGATGCAAACCCAGCGCAACGTGTTGGCGACCCTGGCCTTGTCGCTGGGGGTCCCGATGATTACTGCTGGGGACGAAATCGGACGTAGCCAAGGCGGAAATAACAACGCCTACTGTCAAGATAATGAGATCTCCTGGACCGACTGGTCGCTGTTGGACACACCCGAAGGTAAAGATCTTCACGATACGGTGCGCCTGTTGCTGACCATTCGGCGCAACTTCATGGCCGGCCAGCCCTACACTTACCCCTCGCAGTCGAACATGCTGTGGTTCAACGGCGAAGGCCGGCCAATGAGCGCGGTCGAGTGGGAATCCCCGCAAGAGCGTTTCTTGCAAATGTTGCTCTCCGCCCCCGAAGGTAGTGTCGACGGTCTCGTGGTCTTCAATGGGGGGCTGGAATCCGAACAGTTCCGAATCCCCGATCTGGCCGAGTTGGCTACAGAGGTTGCCGACGGAGACGAGGAACACGTTATCCCGGTCGCCTCGGGTCTGCCTTTTGTCCGTGAGCTGACCACCAACGTGCCGGACCGTCCGCGGCAAGGTGGACTAATCTATCCCGGTGAGACCGACACCATCGCCCCGTTTTCTGTGTCGATGTATTCCGTCCAACGGCACGAGTCCTAGCTTCTGAGGTGTAAAGTAATCTGGGTCACTGCACGTGCAGCGGTGACTGTATCACTCAACTCACCGATCACTGGAGAGCTCATGAAACACACTCGAGACCTACTGGCAGTATCCGCGACCGCGGTGATGGCCAGCCTGGCACTATCTGGATGCGGCGATAACGGTTCCGGGGGAGGCGACGGCGGGTCCTACCAGGTCGGGATCTCCCAGTACGTGGCTCACCCTTCTCTGGATGCTACCAGGGAAGGCTTCAAAGAGGCCCTGGAGGAAGCCGGACTCGAGGTTGACTACGATGAGCAAAATGCCGCCGGAGACCAGTCCACGGTGAACTCCATCTCCGGGAACTTCGCCAATAATAGCGACCTGGATCTGATCGTGGCCGTGGCAACCCCCTCGGCTATTGGTGTAGCGTCGGCGATCACCGATCGTCCGATCCTCTTCGGTGCTGTCACCGACCCGGTGGATGCCAACCTGGTGGAAGACTGGGAAGCCCCCGGTGGAAACGTCACCGGAGTCTCCGATCTGAACCCGGTCGAAGACCAGTTCCAGATGATCCGTGACGTAATGCCCGATGCCACCACCATCGGTATCCCCTACTCCTCAGCGGAGAGTAACTCCGAGGTCCAGGTGCGCTTGGCTCGTCAGGCCGCCGAAGAACTCGACTTCGAGATCGAAGAGTCCACCGTGACGAACTCCTCCGAGGTCCAGCAAGCGGTGAACACCTTCTCGGATGTGGACGCCATCTGGGTCCCGACCGATAACGTGATTGTCTCCACCCTAGAAACCGTGATCGGTTACGGAGAAGACCACCAGATCCCAGTCTTTGCCGGCGAACCTGATTCGGTCGAGCGCGGTGCGGTGGGCACCTTTGGTATCGACTACCATGCGCAGGGGCAACAGCTCGGTGAGATGGCCGTCGAGATTCTGGAAAACGGTGCCGACCCGGCAGAGATGGCCGTCATCCGTGCCGAGCCGGACACCATGGAAATGACTGTCAACCCCGGCGCGGCCGAGCGGATGGGCCTGGAATTCCCGCAAGAGACCCTCGACGAGGCCGTCACCGTCGGCGACGACACCGAATAAGGTAACGCGGCCAGACAACAGGCCCGCTCGAGAATCAACGAAACACAGAACAACATAACGGACAAGACAAAGACAAGTCGAAAAGGAACCGATACCGAGATGCTGGTGGGTATTGAACTCGGGCTGATCTACGCGCTGCTCGCGTTGGGTGTGTATCTGACCTTTAGGATCCTGGATTTCCCAGATCTGACGGTGGACCAATCCTTTACCACCGGTGCCGCCACGGCAGCGATGATGATGGTCCATGGGGGCAGCAACCCGTTGCTGGCCATGTTGGCGGCCTTCGTGGTGGGGGCGCTGGCCGGGATCATCACCGGTCTGTTGCACACCAAAGGTGGCATCAACCCGCTCTTGGCGGGAATTTTAACCATGCTCGGGTTGTATTCAATCAACCTGCGCATCATGGGTAACCAGGCCAACGTGCCACTGTTGGGTACCGAGACGATCTTCACCTGGATGGGCCCCTACGCCCGTACTTGGGTGTCGATATTGATCCTGCTGGTCGTGGTGTTGGCGATCAAGCTGATTCTGGACTGGTTCTTGTCCACGGACCTCGGTCTGGCGTTGCAAGCCACTGGTAATAATGAATCGATGGTGCGTAGTTTCGGGGTCTCTACCGACACCATGAAGATCATCGGTCTGGCTGTCTCCAACGGCCTGGTGGGCCTGTGTGGCGCCGTGGTCGCCCAGTCACAGGGATCGGCTGATATCTCGATGGGTATCGGGCTGATCCTGGTGGGGCTGGCCTCGGTGATCCTCGGACAGGCGCTGTTTGGTCAACGCAACGTGTTCATCGCCACCACCGCGGTGGTCGTCGGGTCGATCCTTTATCGCCTGGCGATCCAAGGGGCTCTCGAGCTGGGGCTGAACCCCAACGACATGCGCCTGATTTCGGCACTGATCGTCATCGCAGCGCTGCTGTTGCCCAAGCTCAAGATCGTGCGGAGACTACGACGCAAGCGCGAGATTAACGCAGATCCCTTGGGTCCGGTCCAACCCATGCCTGAATACCTGCCCAGCGAACATACTGCGGGGACCGCACCGCGGGCCACATCCCAGGAGGGTCATCGTGCTTGAGCTCACCAATATCTCCAAAACCTTCTTCCCCGGCACGCTTAACGAGCGCCGGGCGCTGAAGAGCATTAACCTGACCCTGAACGACGGCGATTTTGCCACCGTGATCGGGTCGAACGGTGCCGGTAAATCCACCCTGTTAAACGTGATCGCCGGCAAGCTGATGCCCGACACCGGTTCGGTGTTGATCGACGGTCAGGACTTGACCCGTACTAAAGATCACCGGCGTGCTGCCCTGGTCGGGCGGGTGTTCCAGGACCCGCTGGCCGGAACCGCGCCGGATCTGACCATTGAACAAAATATGGCCGTAGCAGCCAAGCGCGGGCGCACCCGCGGGTTGGCAATGGCGGTCCGTCGCGAGCAGCGCGAGTTATTCGCCCGTGAGCTGACGGTGCTGGAACTGGGACTAGAACACCGGTTGAAAACTAAGGTCGGGTTGTTGTCAGGAGGCCAACGTCAGGCCTTGAGCCTGTTGATGGCGACCTTCTCACATCCGCAGGTGATGCTCCTCGATGAGCACACCGCAGCCTTGGACCCGCAACGGGCCCAGCTGATCACCGAGCTGACCGCCAAGGTCGTCGAAGAACAGCAACTCACCACGTTGATGGTCACCCACAATATGTCCCAGGCGCTACAGGTCGGCAACCGGCTCATCATGATGCATGACGGAGAGATCATCTTTGATGTTTCTGGTGAGGAGAAATCCCAGTTGAGCGTTGCTGACTTACTGGAGAAATTCGCCAGCATCAAAGGTGCCGTCCTGGACGATAAAACCCTGCTGGATTAGGCATCCAGGCCTGATTGGCAACGATTCATCCGGCAACTCTGGCCCCGTGGTGCAGACCCACGGTAGCGTAGAGACCGTGATGATTCCCCACCAGGTCAATCCCACCGCCGAGAGCGTGATCCCGAGCGTAACCCGGATCCCCGTCATCGATGTCAGCCCGGTGGTCGATCAGGGGCGTTACCCGGCAACTGCCGTGCTGGGAGAAGATATCCCAGTCAGCGCCACCGTTTTCCGGGAAGGCCACGACTCCTTGGGCGTCACCGTGGTGTTGCTGGATCCGGAGGGGAACGAAGTCCAGCGGGTCAGAATGCATCCCGGCGCCCCGGGAACTGACCGGTGGCACGCCAGGATCCGGCCCTCCGCACTCGGACGGCACACCTTCGCGATCGAGTCCTACGCCGATGACTTTTTGACCTGGTACCGGGCCGCGGTGATCAAGGTTGATGCCGGGGTTGACGTGCAACTGATGTTGGACGAGGGCGTGCACCTGTTTGAACGCGTCCAACGGTCCCGCCCCGAACGCCAGAAGTTTACTCCGCAGGCTTGCGAGCTGTTCGCCGACGCTGTCACCGTGTTGCGGGATTCTTCGCTGAGCCCACAACAACGACTGGAACAGATCAACACGGCCGAACTTCAGCAGGTGTTGGAAGATCAGCCGCTGCGTTCGTTCGTGGGAACCACCGGCGGGTATCCGCTAGAGGTGCAACGCCTGGCCGCCGGTCAGGGGAGCTGGTACGAATTCTTCCCCCGCTCGGAGGGGGCCTATATCGACGAAGACACTGGACATTGGGTATCCGGAAGTTTCGCCACCGCCGAAAAGCGGTTGGCCGAGGTAGCCGAGATGGGGTTCACAGTGGTGTATTTGCCACCGATTCACCCGATTGGCACCACCCATCGCAAAGGTCCCAATAATACCCTCACCGCCGGTGAACATGACCCCGGTTCCCCGTGGGCCATCGGAAGCCCGCAGGGCGGCCACGATGCAATCCACCCTGATTTGGGGAAGAAGAAAGACTTCAAACGGTTCGTCAAAACCGCCCGTAAACACCAGCTGGAAATCGCGTTGGATCTGGCCCTGCAATGTTCTCCTGACCACCCGTGGGTGGAAGAACACCCCGAATGGTTTACCACCCGGCTGGATGGCACGATCGCCTACGCGGAGAATCCGCCGAAAAAATATCAGGACATCTACCCGCTGAACTTCGATCACGACCCGCAGGGCCTTGCTGAAGAGATCCACCGGGTGGTGTTGCACTGGATCAAGCTCGGGGTGAAGATTTTCCGCGTCGATAACCCCCACACCAAGCCGTTGTGGTTCTGGGAGTGGCTGATCGCCACGGTCCGGGAGGACCACCCCGAGACGGTTTTCCTGGCCGAAGCCTTCACCCGTCCGGCCATGATGCACGCGCTAGGAAAGATCGGATTCCAGCAGTCCTATGGGTACTTCACCTGGCGTAATTCCCGCGACGAGATTGCCGGGTACCTGCACGAAATCTCCCACGACACCCCGGCGTTCTACCGCCCCAACTTCTTCGTCAACACCCCGGATATCCTGACCGAGTTCTTGCAGTCCGGGCTACGCTCGGCCTTTGCTATCCGGGCCACCCTGGCCGCTACTGCCAGTCCGTTGTGGGGCGTGTACTCCGGGTTTGAACTCTTCGAACACGTCCCGCGTCCGGGCGCGGAAGAATACATCGACAACGAAAAATATCAGTACCGTCCCCGGGATTTTCGCGGTGCCGAAGCCGCCGGAAACTCGCTGGCACCCTATCTGCGACACCTTAACGCCATTCGCGCCACCCACCCAGCACTAGGGCAGCTGCAGAACCTGCAGTTGCACTCCGCTGATACCCCGAACATTTTGGTCTACTCCAAGGTGCGCAACGCTACCCCGGCAGGCATCCACCGCGATCGAGACCTGGTCACCGACAGTCTCGGGCCGGAACACAGCGACAGCATCGACCGGGTGATTGTCGTGCTGACCACCGACCCGGAACATGTTCAAGAAGCCACCATCACTCTGGACCGTGCGGCCCTGCAGTTGCCCGCAACCGGGGAGTTTCAGGTCAAGGACCTGATCACCGACGCGGTCTGGACCTGGTCCGATCAGAACTACATCCGGCTGGACCCCGGAATTCACGTGGCGCACATTCTCACCGTGTTGCCCCCTGAGGAAGAACAGTCGTGACCCACCAACCACTCAACCCCTCCGAACGTCGTACCGGCCCGGCCCCACTCGAGGTGCCGGCTGAGATCCTGCAACTGGTCTCGGAAGCCCGCTACCACCAGCCACACCAAGTGCTGGGCGCCCACGCGGTACCCGGGGTACTCACCATCCGCGTGTTGCGCCCCTTTGCTCGCTCGGTCACCGCGGTCACCGAGGAGGGGGACCGCATTGATCTGGTGCATGAGTTCGACGGGATTTGGGTCGGAGCCATCGCTCATGAGGACCCCAAAGATATTCCCGGCTATCGTCTGGTGATTAGCTACACCGATGACGAACATGACCAGTTCGAGATCGACGATCCCTACCGCCACTGGCCGACCGTGTCGAACGAGGATCTCGCAGCTTTCCACTCCGAGCACGGGGTGGAAGATCTCTGGCGGATTCTCGGAGCCAGGATTCACCCCGAAACCGGTGGCACCTCCTTCACCGTGTGGGCCCCCAACGCCCGCGCGGTGCGGTTGATCGGCGACTTCAACCACTGGGACGGCCGACTCCACGCCATGCGCAGCCTCGGAGAATCCGGGATCTGGGAATTACTGATGCCCGAAGTCGGTCACGGCGCCCACTACAAGTTCCAGATCCTGGGCGCTCATGGTCAGTGGGTCGACAAAGCCGACCCGATGGCCCGCTGGACGGAAGTCCCCCCGGCCACCGCATCGCGGGTGTTCGATCCGAATCACCCGAAGGCCTACACCTTTACCGACCAGGACTGGATAACTCACCGGGCAACCCATAATGTCCACAACGGTCCCATCTCGATCTACGAGGTTCACGCCGGGTCCTGGTCCCCAGAAGTCATGCACGAGCAGACCAAAGTCAGCTACCGCACCCTGGCGGATCAACTCGTTGACTACGTGACCATCCACGGCTTCACCCATGTGGAATTCATGCCCCTGGCCGAGCACCCCTTCGGTGGGTCCTGGGGATATCAGGTCTCCGGATACTATGCCCCCACGTCACGCTACGGCACTCCCGATGACTTCAAATACCTGGTCGATCGACTCCACGGAGCCGGAATCGGAGTCCTGGTCGACTGGGTACCAGCCCATTTCCCCAAAGATCAGTGGGCACTGGCCCAATTTGACGGGGCACCACTGTACGAATACGAGGACCCGCGGTTAGGTGAGCACCCCGATTGGGGGACCAAGGTTTTTGATTTCGGACGTCAAGAAGTCCGCAACTTCCTGATTTCTAACGCCTTGTACTGGCTCGAAGAATTCCACGTTGACGGTCTGCGCGTCGACGCCGTTGCCTCCATGCTCTACCGCGACTATTCGCGCAATGATGGTGAATGGGTCCCCAATGTTTACGGTGGTAACTACAACCTCGAAGCGATTTCGTTACTACAGCGGGCCAACGAGTTGGCTTACCAGCGCAATCCCGGCATTGTCATGGTCGCCGAAGAGTCGACCGCCTTCACCGGAGTGACAGCCCCGACCTCCTGGGACGGACTCGGTTTCGGTAAGAAATGGAATATGGGGTGGATGCACGATACCCTCAACTACCTTGCCGAAGACCCGGTTAACCGTAGCTGGCACCACAACGAGATCACCTTCTCGATGGTTTATGCCTACTCGGAGAAATACATCTTGCCACTTTCCCATGACGAAGTCGTGCATGGCAAAGGCGCCCTGGTCAACAAGTTCCCTGGAACCCGACAACAACAACTGGCCACACTGCGCGCCTACTACGGCTTCATGTGGGCCCACCCCGGCAAGAAGCTATTGTTCATGGGTGGAGAATTTGCCACCGACCGTGAATGGTCCGAACATGCCGGGTTGAACTGGAGGCTGATCGAAAATCTCAGCCACCGTGGCGTCATGAACGAAATCGCCGACCTCAATCAGCTCTACCGTAAGACCCCGGCACTGTGGGAACTCGACGATGATCCGGAAGGGTTCTGGTGGATCGACGCGCACGCCGCAGAGAAAAACCTGGTGGCGTTCCTGCGCTGGGACCGTAACCAGCAACCGGTATTGTGCTTGACCAACTTCTCCGGCATTGAGCACCGAGACCACACCGTCGAGTTGCCGGTACCCGGAGTCTGGCACGAAATCTTCAACTCCAACGCCGTTGAATACGGTGGATACGGAGGAGGGAACCTGGGACAGGTCACCACGCACCCAAACGCAGAAAACCCCTCTAAGAATGAAGCGCAGATCACTATTCCCACATTGACGACCCTGTACCTCTCACCGCGCTAAAACCCTTGACATCGCGGGGAAGTACAAGGAGTTCACCCCGATTTTGCACTCACGCAAAAAGCGTGTAATGTTGTCACTCGTGCCCGGGAGATGTTCGGAAACGAAGATCGGTCGGCACAGATGAGAACGGGATACGAACCGGATCATCATCCACAAAAAACCTAATATTAGCTCGCACCAGAGCGCTTGTGATGTAGATCACGACGTATCAAGTTGACAAGCTGAGAGTGATGAGCATATATTAGTAAAGTTGCTTCGGACGGAAACGATAAAAATTCGCTAAAGTTCGAAAGTGAACGGTTGTTTGATAACTCGATAGTGTGCCAAGTTTGTTGATGCCAAATTTTTTTTGTTTGGTTGCCATGGCCTCTTTTTTGCCTCGTTGGTTTTGGGGTTGTGGTTTGGCCAGTGGTGGGTTTTT